>JANMFC010000551.1:0-2804 GCA_031377675.1 Pseudanabaena sp. OTE_70b_metabat_355
CTCATCAAGCCTAAAAAACATGGGCGTTTACCTAAAAGCATTTTTCGCCTTGGTTTTGATTTCCTCCGTGATATCATCTTTGACCTTCATCTCAATTCCCAAGCTTTCTTCAACTCCATTAAATTTTTGTCCTGTACTTAGCTGTACTACTTAAAACCTCAATTGGCTGTAAACTCTTCTTGATGATGTACTGATGCCACGATTTCAAAGCCGACTTTTTAATTGGATCGATCAATCTTTGCCTGCAAAACTAGGGCGCAGGGCAAGACAAATGCTTGATCGCCAATTCAGTCAAATCTCTAATTTTCAAGAATTACCGCGTTTGCTTGCTTATCAGGTTGCAAAAGCGGCGCTTTATCCTGTGTATTTGATCGCCTCGACTGCTAAGCGAAGTTTTTCTGTACTAAATAGAAGCAAAGCTGATACAGGTTATGATACTGAAAGAAATTTGCGATCGCAGCCAGACTCAAGTGAGCTTTTGCCAGAGGCTGATGCAATTGTTAAGAGTTTTGAATCTGTAATTGAGCAAGATCCGCCCTTAGAGATTCCATTGTTTTTACGTCCATTGGTTAAATTTTTAAGTTGGATTGATCGCACCAAAATTAACATAGATCGAAATATTAACGCGATTATCAAGCGACAACCAGATAATTTGGCAACTTCCACAAGTTCGGATCTAAATTCTGAATTAGAGTCAAGGTTGCTTGTAAATCGGATATTTGCCGAAATTTGGGAGCAAAGATCAGAACAGAGTGATTCTGTTCAAGGAGAGGATGGACAAAATTCTTTAAGGGAAAATAATGGCTTAGCGGAAAATGTGGCTCTGGGCAAGAATACGCGGTTAGAGCAGTTACGGCATTTAATTGAAGCGGCGATTGATTATTTCATTGGGAAGCGATCGCTACGTAGTGATGATGATGACACTTCTAATATCAGACCCAGCGCAGAAACTTGGTTAACGATGGAAGAAGTATTTGGAGACGATAATGGACCTTGGCCGCTTTCGTTGGAATACGAGTCTCATGCTTTTGCCAAGTCTTCTGATATGGGTGTACTCAACTCTACTGGTGAACTCCAAAATTTTGAAACCACGACCAGCCAAATTTCTCAAGATCGATTGGAAGGAAGTCTTCTTTTTGGTGGGGAATTTGGAAAAGAATTTGAAGAAGAATTATTGTATCAAAAGCAGAATAGTGGGGCAAATAGCGATCGCCCTCTTCGAGCATGGATCGAAGCAAATGTTACGATTTTGGGCTATACCTATAATCCTGTGATGACTGTAATTTTATGGATTGATGCGATCGTTCTTAAACTCGAAAATGTGGTTATATCCTTTTGGCGAGCAGTTATTAATTTCCCTAAGCGATTACTCCACTCTATTCGTTATGGTAATAAGGGATTTACGAAAAAATAAGATGCTAGAGACTATCGCACTCAATTTATCAAACGTATGGTCGAGCCTTGAAAATGTTACTGAGCCTGTCGAAGTATCCCGTCGCTCATCCTTGTAAACGTATAGAGCGCGTGGCTTTCGCTTATGAATAAACTAGGAGTAAGCGATCGCAAACAGGCGATCGCCATTTATCTCCAAAATAATCGCTTGTAATTTTATCCGTTTATTCGTCTTCAGCAAACTGATAGCGAAATAGATCCTTAGGATCAGGTTCAGGCGATGTTTCGGCAAACCTGACACATTCCTCAACCACATCGCGAATCTTTTTGTCGATCGCCTTTAACTCACTTTCAGTCACCAAACCATGCTCAAGCACACGACTCGCAAAGATTTTGATCGGATCGCGTCCAAACCATTTATCCTTATCTTCCTTGCTGCGTAACTCATCGGGGTCAGCGAGAGAGTGCCCTCTAAAGCGATAGGTCATACATTCTAAAACCGTAGGCCCTTCACCAGCACGACCACGGCGGACAGCTTCTTGAGCATGTTCACGCACCGACAACACATCCATCCCATCAACTTCAAACCCTGGTATGCCAAAAGCTCCAGCCTTCTTGTGAATCCTGACATCAGAGGTAGCGCGGTGATGCTTCATGCCGATCGCCCAGTCATTATTTTCAATTACAAAAATAAGTGGCAACTTCCAAAGCGCCGCCATATTCAATGTCTCGAAAAATTGACCATTATTACTCGCGCCATCACCGAAGAAACAAGCAGTAACTTGATCAGCATTAGGATCGCCCATCACTTCACGGCGATATTTTGACTGAAAGGCGGCTCCAGCCGCCACGGGAATTCCCTCGGCAACAAAGGCATATCCACCCAAAAAGTTGTTTTTAGCCGAGAAAATATGCATGGAGCCGCCGCGCCCTTTGCTGCATCCTGTCTCTTTACCAAATAGTTCCGCCATTACTTCATTAGCAGTAACACCTGCGCTAAGGGCATGAACGTGATCGCGATAGGTGCTGCATACATAGTCATCGGGGCGCATGGCTTTGATTACGCCACTTGCCACGGCTTCTTGACCGTTATACAAATGCACAAAACCAAACATCCGACCGCGATAATACATCTCGGCGCACTTGTCCTCAAAAGTTCGCCCCAATACCATATCTTCATAAATGGTTAGGGCTTCGGCTGTGGTGACATTTGGGGCAGAAGTCGAAACAGTGGCAACGGTGTCTTGAGGCATCGATTCAGTACTGGTGCTAATCTTTAAGAATTTTTTTGTTCGATTATTCTAGCAGCGAATGTCCATCGCAGTATAGAGATAGTTGGGGCAAAACTTTTACTCTTAACAAATAGAGATATTAAATATAAAACCCAAATAAGCGAAATCGCCCGCGAAGCG
>JANMFC010000552.1:0-2036 GCA_031377675.1 Pseudanabaena sp. OTE_70b_metabat_355
CGCTTCGCGGGCGATTCCGCTTATTTGGGTTTTATATTCTGTAGTTAACAACAAGATCAGAAAAATCGTAGGTAAGATTATGAAATTCGAGACACCTGTACAACAAGCTTGTTACGAAAAGATTCAACCTTGGTTGAATGACTTGTACGAAAATGTATACTCGCCTCCCTACGATATGCCTGTGTTTATCTTGCCCCTTGGCTCGGCAACTGCCACAGTTGAGGTCTTGCCTTGGGGGAATACGGAGGCGATAATTTCTACTTGGTCCTATGTGGTAACTGGTGCAGAAGTCACCCATGACTTAATGAAGTTTTTGCTCAAGAAAAATTCTGAACTTCAGTTTGGTGTATTTAGTATCGATGATGATGGCGATATTCGCTTTCATGCCACTTTAGTGGGTTCAACCTGCGATCGCGATGAGTTACAAACTTCTGTATCTTCTGTATTACAAACTGCCGACAAATATGATGATGCGATCGTAGAATCTTGGGGCGGTGAACGCGCCTCAGATCGTAGTTTGTAAATATAAGAGTTGGTGATGTTCCAACTTCTTCTTTTAAGATGATTGGGCTAAACTTAATGAAGTAGTTGATTAAAGGTAAATATTAAGCGTGAATTTTCAAACAGAATCACAAGAAAACTGCTACACAAAGTTAGCTGATTGGCTACCTCAAGTGAGTGGTTGTATCGTTAGTCCTGACACTGGCAATCCTATCTTTAGCTTGCGCTTAGGTTCGGCAATCGTGTTAATAGAAGTGCGCCCATTTCGTGAAGCAGAATCGATCATCTACATTTGGACTTATGTGGCAACCGAAGTAGAAATTCGCGATGATCTATTGCGTTATTTGCTCAATCAAAATTATAGTTTCCGTTTTGGTGGCTTTAGTATGGCTGATGATGGGGACATCAAATTTCATGTTACTTTACTTGGCGGATCTTGCGAGCAGAATGAGCTTAATCTTGCTTTAACCGAAGTTTTAGAGAGTGCTGATCGCTACGATGATCTTATCGTTGATCGCTGGGGTGGACGTAGAGCATCGGATTCCCTATTTTAAATTAGGATAAGATCTCGGCTATGTTTTCATATTTGCCAATGTCCCAGCGCGATCGCCATCCCCAACACCTTGCAGAAGTCGTGGCAAATTCAACTACCGAATTTCTCGCCCAATGCCTAGAACCAGAGAATTTAGATTTTCCATTTGTGCCAGCCTTTGGGAGTTGGGTAAAATCGCAGCAAGACGAAAACAGCGATATTGTCGCCTATGGTGTGGTCTACCATGCGACCACGGCTCCCATTGATTCTGTCCATCGCGCTGTAGCTCTAGGACTTAGCCTAAAGGAGTTACGCGATCAACAACCGCAAATTTTTGCGATGCTGCGTTCTGAAATTAAAGTGGTACTACTTGGCTTTGGCTTAGTTGGTAAAGGCGCAGTTGGCAAAAGTGGAGTTGGGAATATCTATCAGCATTTACCCGCTCAGCCACCACAGATTCATCAAGCGGTTTATGCCTGTGAGCAGGTTGAAATCGAGAATTTCACCGAAGAATTAAATTTTTTAAGGACTTTAGTGCAGATGAATAATGCACCCGTCGATGAGTTGATCGCGGCGGTGTTACGCAATGTCTATCAAGTCCGCAAATGCGATCGCAACTGGTTAGTCCAAGCAGGACGTAAGCTTAGTCTTCTGCTCAAGGATGATTATGATCGCCTTGGGGCTATTCTCCAGCAAGTCCATCCTTAGCTTTTTAGCTGGAAACTAAGAACCGAAATAAGCTGATTCGCCCGCTTTGCGGGCGAATCAGCTTATTTCGGTTTTACACTTAAATTATGCCTTGTATCTTAAAAGAAGGTCAAAGAGTAAGCTGATCAGCTTGCTGCTTTTGCGGGGCTGACTTCACAAGAGTTTTCTTCTGGTTCTTCGGTTCATGGCAAGCCACGCTTGTCTAAAATCGGCAATTCTCGCCTCCGTAAGGCTCTTTACATGCCTTCCATTGTTGCTCGCCGTTATAACCCGTTTATTCGCGCTTTCTGCGATC
>JANMFC010000556.1:0-5232 GCA_031377675.1 Pseudanabaena sp. OTE_70b_metabat_355
CGCTTCGCGCCTCAACTCCTTTTGCATAAAAGTAAAAGAGCAATTCATGTAGTGGCAATTCATGAATTGCCACTACATGAATTGCTACTACATAAATTGACATGGCTAAAGGCTATAATTGCCAAGCAGACAAATTTTCTTGAATAGTCTAGTCTAGGTAGTCATTGAGCGTGCCAAAGGTCGGTATTGTCTATAACGACGCAAAACCCGTTGCTGAGCGTGTAGCGATGGAGATGAAGTTATGGCTGGAAAAGCGCAATATTCAAGCTGTGCTGACAACAGGAAACGGTGGTATTTTGGGCTATGGTAAGCCAGACGCTCCAGTTTGCCATACTCCGATCGAGAGTTTAGTGCCATTAGGATTCGATCGCGATGTGATGTTTGTGGTCGCTCTGGGTGGTGATGGCACGGTATTATCCACTTGTCGCCAAATTGCCCCTCTAGGGCTACCCGTATTAAATGTAAATACGGGACACATGGGTTTTTTAACCGAAATCTATCTAACTGAATGGGAAGAAGCGATCGCCCAGATTGTTGAAAAGCAATATGTGGTTGAGCAGCGATCGATGATGGCTGTGCGAGTTTATGATAGCCAAGGTTTGCTCTGGGAAGCTCTGTCGCTGAATGAAATGGTACTGCACCGCGAACCTTTGACGAGTATGTGTCATTTTGAAGTGCAGATCGGTAAGCATATGCCCGTGGATATTGCCGCCGATGGAGTAATTATCTCTACGCCCACAGGTTCGACTGCATACGCCCTGTCCGCAGGCGGTCCCGTGATCGAGCCAGGAATTCCTGTATTTCAACTGATTCCAATTTGCGCTCACTCGATGGCTTCCAGAGCTTTAGTCTTTGCAAACACCGAGAAAGTGATCGTCACTCCCGCCAATCGTCATCGTTTAGTGCTTGTTGTCGATGGTAATGCGGGCTGCTATGTCTATCCAGACTATCGCGTTGAAGTTGAGCGATCGCCATATCCCGCCAGATTTATCCGTTTACAAAAAGGTGAATTTTTTAAGGTTTTGCGTGAGAAATTGGGCTGGGGACTACCACATATTTCTAAACCAACCTCGGCTGAATTAACCTAAATCACAAAATCAAATAGGAACGCAAAGCGTTCCTATTTGATTTGTGTGGTTTTACTTATAAAATACCGCTATGAGTCAGAATCTCAATTTTATCAACCAAAATTTACGCGATCGCTCCTTCCAAGGCAAAAATCTTGTCGGGGCGGACTTTAGTGGCGCAGATATTCGGGGATGTAACTTTAGTCACTCGCAGCTTCAATCGGCAAATTTTGCCAAGGTTTTAACAGGGCGAAGTCAACGCCAAAATCTCACTGTCAACATCACCTCATTTTTCATGGCTTTCATGTTTGCAGGGACTGCGACGATCGCTTCAATTTTGTTAATTACTTTTGCGCTCACTTTAATTTTGGGAATCGCCCAGATTAATCGTGAAACTATTTATTGGGTTGCCATTGTCGCGATTGTCGTGTTTGCAGTTGGTTTTGCGATCGCCTTCACCATGCCCTTCACCGAAAGTTCTATAAACGTTAAGCCAAAAGGAATTTTAGCGGCTATTCCCATTTCTCTAGTCGCCGCCTTTATGTCAGGGTTCTATGGCTCTACTTTCACCAAAATTTTGGTGACGGGCGCATTTAACGCGATCGCGAGTTTACTACAATTCAATATTTTTACGGCGTTGTTAACATTCTTAGCGATCGAGCCATTACAAATTTTTGGCAGTCTTTATTTATTTCGCCTAGCCATGAATGCCTCACGCACAAAGACGGGGACAAATTTTAACTACGCCGATCTCACTCAAGCCTCATTTCACAGCGCCATATTAGTTAATTGTGATTTTTCTCAGGCTATTACCGATAATGTTGATTGGGAACAAGCGCAAATTTCAAGATGTATTGCCGTTTTCAAGTGAAAAAGAGACTCAATGAACCGCCATAAAACACTGAAACACTCAACGCAAAGTCGGTGAATTAATGGGCTTACCCAATTGGTTATGAATCGTATCTTGACCGATCGCCAAGGCAAGCCTGAGTTGTCGTTGAGCCAAATTCATCATGAATTGGCGTGTCAATTTAGCCCGACTCTAGTCGTACTCATTAACAATTGCCGATCGCATATCTCTTGACTCATGGCTGGCTCTAAACAGGCAAAACCTTTACATACCTGCGCGATCGCATCGGGATTGGCTAAATGGCGATCGATGCGTAACATCACCGATGGCAAGTATTGAGCATTGAGATAAGTATATTCCGTGGGATGGGTGCGAACAAGGGTATGGTTACGGAACCAATCAAAAGCGACTAATAGACTGGGGCAAGCAACAGGACTATTGCTAAGTACCAGCCCAAAGCGTTTCAGCCCTAGCTCGGCACGATCTAGATATTCTAATTTCTCAGTAACGCTTGCCAAACGGACTAAATTAGCGATCGCGATGCCATTGGGTGAAGGTGTGGCATTATCTTGATAGTTGCGTTCTCGCAGTAATAGATGCTGACTTGATTCGCTGGTAGTATTGAAATAGCCGCCCGACATCGTATCCCAAAAATCATGATCGAACTCTGCTTGAATGGCGATCGCCTGTTCCAAATAAAAATCCGCTTCTTCAGGAATTGCTTGATGGAGATCGAGCAGGGACTTAATTAACAGCGCATAATCTTCTGACTGAGCAGGTACTGCGGCTTGACCTTCATAATTAATCCTTTGTAACCGTCCCTTAATCCACTGATTATTGAGAATAAATTTCGCGGCATTAACAGCCAGATGTTTATAAATTGGATTTTGGAAAGCCCGATAAGCGATCGCTAAACCTGAAATCATGATCGCATTCCAAGCTGTTATTGACTTAGTATCGGTTACAGGTGGAACGCGCCCTTCCCAATCGATTTCTTGAATGTCAGCCTGACTGCGAGCGACAGGAAAAGCATCGGTGGGTCGAGAATATTCACCATAGCGACGGCGAAACAACTTCGTCAGACAAGCTTCAACTTCTGGGGATAATTCCCCAAGATTTTTGCGCTGTAAGACATTGGCTTCCTCAAAGTTCCCCTTCACCGAAACTGTAAATTCTTGAATCAATAAATCTAATTCTGTAGCACTAAATATTTTCTTTAGTTCTGCATAACTCCATACCCAAAATTTGCCTTCGCGTCCTTCACTATCAGCATCTTGAGACGCATAAAAACAACCCTCCTCCGCTAACATCTCGCGCTGAAGCCAATTGGCGGTGACTGCACAGGCTCTAGCGATCGCTGGTTCTTTTAATCCCGATAACCAGAGATTGGCAAGATATTCCATATTTAAGCCATTGTCATAGAGCATCTTCTCAAAGTGGGGAACTGTCCAAGTATGATCGATCGTGTAGCGATGCCATCCTCCTGCTACATGGTCAAAAATACCACCCAGAGCCAGATTTAGTCCACGTTGTTGAGCTTTATCTTTCAGTCCATTTTTGATTAAAGTTTGATCAGATTCAAAACGGCTGCCTCTCAACAACAAATTTGCATAGGGAATCATCGGAAAACAAGTTCCATGATCGCGGTTAGTAACTACTTCTGCACATTTACTAATTCCATTAACTAGCACTTGATCACTAATCACTGGCACAGGGGTAAGTTTATTAACTTGATGGAGATTGCGGACGATCTGCTCTTTGTATTCCAAAATATCTTGATGGCGATCGTAATAAATTTCACAAATAGACCGCATCACTTGCAAAAATCCAGGGCGACCATAGCGCGGCTCGATCGGAAAATATGTGCCGCCATAAAAGGGAACTAAGTCATCGGGAGCTAAAAATAAATTTAATGGCCATCCCCCACTTTCGCCCATGATCTGTACTGCTTGCATATAGATGCTATCGAGATCGGGACGCTCTTCGCGATCAACTTTAATCGCCACAAAGCGATCGTTCATGTAGTCCGCAATTAAGGTGTCTGAAAAAGCCTCATGCTCCATCACCGTACACCAATGACAACTGGAATAGCCAATCGACAAAAAAATCGGCTTGTTTTCGACTTTTGCTTTTTCCAAAGCTTCATCGCCCCAAGGATACCAAGAGATCGGGTTGTCAGCGTGTTTACGAAGGTAGAGACTTTGCGATTGCGCGAGACGGTTGGGCATAGGGCAGAATCTGACGGGGGTATTGAATGTGAGATAAATCTCTTCACAGAGATTATTTCACAAAGATGAGAGGGGCGATCGCCTATTACAAAAATATATTAAAGTAAAACCGCGATCGCTTTAAATGATGTTAAACAAACGCTTGGTTTATGAGATTTTAGCCAAATCGCTATTTGAATAAGTGCAGTAAAAGTAATCGCCTCAAGACAAAAAATTCTAAATCAATTTGATGAACAAATCTTTGCGAACTCTAAATCAATTGATTTAGTTTCTTCTGATGCAAACTTAATTTGGTTGATTATTGATAATGCTTCTTCTATATTTTGAGAAGATAGCCTGTCTGTTTCAACTGTTTTAGGTTTACCTTTTCCTATTTCATCTGTTAAATTTTTTAATTTTTTTACTATCTCATATCCAGAAGAGTATAGAGATGACAATTTTCGATAGTTTGCAACATATCTTTGATGAACCTCTTTTAGATTGCTATCTGAAATCTGCATACTCTCAAGTTTGTAAATTATTTGTGTTGTCTTCTTCTGTTCTATTGCTCCAGTTTTTGTCGAATTTGGGTTTTCAATATAGTATTTATCTTCTTGAATAGATTTAAACTGACTTCATTCTAATGACCTTCTATTGGTATTAGTTGCTACAAAAGTTATTCCAAAGATCATCAAAATTCCTAGTCCCCAGAAAATCACGGGCAATTTGCTTTTGTTCTCCGCATTAATGATTTTAGATGTAATTGAAAATCCGCAATGTGGACAATAAGTAGCTTTATCAAAAACTTGATTACTACATTCTGGACAAGAAATAATTGCCATGATAATTATTTCTAATAAAAATAATACGCAAACAATATCATGTAAGTATCACAAATTAGTAGGTTACTCGCCATTTACTTTCAATGAGATTAAACAGGCGATCACGCCTAAGCAAATACAGGCTCAAATTTTTGTACTTCAGTATTTTCCTGATATCTACCACGGAAATGACGTGACTTCGCCCTTAACTAACTAACCAGATCATCACCCGTGGCGATCGCCAACTCCTGTAATCGCTCCTGTTGATCCTTAGAAATACAACTTTG
>JANMFC010000010.1:0-3091 GCA_031377675.1 Pseudanabaena sp. OTE_70b_metabat_355
TATCTATCGTTACTCTCTATAGCTGTTCAACTAGAAGTCGTCGTCGTAAGTGGTTGATTCTTCATACTCTTCGTCTTCAGCAGACTTCTTCACAACATCAATGAAGTTGAGAGATTGGGCATAAATCACTGTTCGCGCATGGTGCTTCCTGTCTTTCTTGGACTTGTATTCTTCGGGTTGAGCGAGAACTCCCGTAACTTCGACAAAGCGTCCAGATTGCGCTCTCTCTTCTGCATATTCCGCAGTTCCATTCCAGCAAACTACTTTTACCCACAGTGGTTCTTGGTTGATCCAATTACCTTCTTTATCGCGGCGAGGTTTGGGCTGTATGGCGAGGCTGAAGTCTAGTACGTCTTTGCCACTGGTTTTGGTTTTACGAACTTGAGATACGTTTCCGACATAGCCAGAGAGAACAACGAGATTAGTTGAATTACACATGAGTTTTTTCCTTCTATTTAGGAATCAGGTCATGGACTTCCACGCGATAGCGTTCTTCAAAAATCTTGGTACTAAACAGGTAAGGATAGGCTGGACTAGCCATTTTTCTATCTTGAAAGCAATTTATCGAGCATTACATAGTAGTTTCTACCGAATTCAATCACCTTTTCGAGGTTCATTAAATGGGTAGGACTGCGGACTATTTGTGAAAGCTGTTCATTCTGTTATAGACGCAGGAGATGGTATTAGTCAGGTAATGGAGGATGAGGCAAAAATCTGAGTTAATCACATTTTAACAAAGCATTGACGAATACTTAGATTCTTACGCGGCGCTTGGTGGTAAAGTTCCAATATGTAGTAAGAATTTGATAGCTATTTAGGGTTTGAAAGCAGATGACTTGTAAGCCTCTAAGCGAATTGGTAAACTTAGCATAGGGGCTATGTTTGAGTAGGCGATCGCTAAGTGTATAAACCGTTGCACCATGATGATCGAAGCGCTTGTGACCATAGGCGATCGCTATTTGAATCATGTCGTTACTAATGGCGCGTTGCTGTTGGCGGCGTTGAAGATGATTGAGGTCTTTTGATTTACAGATAGGTGTAAAGTCAACTTTTGATATCAGGCGATCATCGGTAGCGGCGATTTGTTGGATTTGTTTGTGGGTGTTCATTGTTGTAACGAGGTGATTTGAACACTTGCAGATTAGCTAGAATATTTCGGCTATGCCAGTGCAGAAAAGGTCAGTAAGCAAGTGACCCTTTCTGACCTTTTAAATTCTTGCTGGGTTTCGTAAGCTTGGGCTTGTAACTGGTATGGTAATTAACAAGCTAATGACTAACACAAATCAGGCTATGGGTGTAAAAGCTTCTTCTGAAGGGATTAAAAAAATTCAGCAACGTATGGCTGAACTAGTAAGACCTGACAACAAAGAAAAGAGAGGTTGGACGCAACCAAATTTAGCTGAAAGGTCAGGTGTTGATCTGAGTACAGTTAAAAGATTTTTAAAGGGTAATCCTATTAGACCTGATTTCTTCTTTTATATCACTGAGGCTGTTGGTCTAAATTCTGAAGATATAGCAGAAAGATCTTTACCTGAGTTGCAGGGGATTTCGCTAGATTGGTTGGTGATTTGTGAGGAGATGTTAGATAAACAGCGAGATGCTAATGAGTTGAGAAGACATGCGACAGGGCTTGGTGCGGAAAATAACGTTTATATGCCACTTGATCTTTTTGAAACTATAGAGAAAAAGCAAGAGCAACCTGCTGAAAATCTTGTAGAAAGTGAGCAAGAGCAACCTGCTGAACACAAAAATAAACGGCGTAAGCCACAAACGGAAGATGTACCTTATGCACATGCTCAGTTTTTGGAAGATCTCCCAAATTGGCAGCGTGAGAATAAACATATTGCGATCGCTGGTGAGGCAGGGGCTGGGAAAACAACTTTTTTGGTGACAATTGCTGAAAAATTAAAAGATAGTCAACATTTACCAATTTTTATTGGTTTGGCAGATTTACAGGGGCGATCGCTCAAAACTTACATCAATGATGTTTGGTTGCCCCATGCGCTAAATGAGCGAGAAGCCACTGAAGAACAAAAAGAGTCTCTATTTCAACAATTCCAAGCTGGAAAGATTTGGTTACTATTAGATGCTTTGGACGAAATGCAAGCCAAGTCATCGGATGAGGCTTTAGATAGAATTAATCGAGAAATCAAGGAGATTATCGGGCAATCGCGGGTGGTGATGACTTGTCGATTGAATGTTTGGGATGCCTATATCAATAATAGATTTCTAAATTTTGACACATTCAGAATGGGGGATTTATCGATTGAACAGATTGATTCGTTTATCAGTCAGTGGTTTAGCTTTACTGTATGTCCCGAAAATGCGGCAATTTTACAAGAAAAGTTAAAGGAACCTAATCGCGATCGCATTCGGGATATGGTCACGCATCCTCTGCGAATGGCATTATTATGTCAGGCTTTTTATCGCAATCCCCATACAGATCTACCAGAGACTAAGGCAGGACTGTATGAGCTATTCGTTCGTTATTTTTATGAATGGAAGCCTAATATTGTTGATGTAAATTTGAGAACTCAAGATTCTTTGCGAGAAGATTTACATCAGGCTTTGGGTAAATTGGCGATCGCGGCTATTGATAGTGATGCAGGTTTTCGCCTATCGCGCAGTTTTGCAGTTAAGGCAATGGGCAGTAGCAATCTATTTAATCTTGCTTGTAATGTGGGCTGGCTAAGTTTGATTGATCGCAATGATCTAGATGAAGAAGTTTATTCTTTCTTTCATGCCACTTTTCAAGAATATTTTGCGGCTTTAGCGATCAACGAACACAGCTTTTTTCTCGAAAACAAACCTAATAATGTGATTTCTGGCTGTTATCAAATTTTTGAATCAAAATGGTTAGAGATTGCATTGTTTTGGATTGGAATAGATTCTAAAGAGAGTAAAGAGAAGGACAAGTTAATTGATGAATTGGCTGAATTTGAAGAAAACAACGCCAATTCAAGGATGAAATGCAACGCCTAGAGATCTTTGAATAAAGGGACTCATAAGGATATTCTGATATTAATCACAACCATCAGGAAATCCTCATGAGCTTTAAACATCTTACCACCACAGAAAGAAGTGAACTGTA
>JANMFC010000012.1:0-2269 GCA_031377675.1 Pseudanabaena sp. OTE_70b_metabat_355
ATTGGAATGACCACAACACATCAGTTACACTGGCAGGAAATCTAGCCAAATTCGATGCCAAAGGGATTATTCTATCAGCAGCGATCGATCAATTTGCACCTGCTACTTTAGTTTTTGCTTGGACAAAAGCCGAAAATATACCTTTACTTTTAGGAAGAATTAACTTTTTTCAAGAATTTGATGTATGTTTCTATGGTTCTCAATTAGCTTTTGAAATAGCTCCTAAATCGAAAAATATTTAATTCCGTAGGATTCGTTAATGCAATGTAACTCACTCAAATCATTTTCATACTAATCATTTGTGCGTTACGCTCTGCTAACACACGCTACTGAGCTAAATGCGACAACAGGATAACTTGTTGATTTTTGTTTGAATTGAGATTAGACGCTCCGCGCCCTTCGAGTTTAAAATTTGAGAGGCGTTTTTTGTTTTGAAATTAGCAGTCCGTAAACTCGAAAAAACGTAGAATCTTGTAAACATCAAAACCAGTAACTATTTCCATGACTGAATCATCTCTAGACTCAGCGAAAGAGCATCTTAATAACAAGCGATTGCCTCGCCCTTGGGTTCGACCTCTAGCGATCGCCTCGATTGCGATCGCTAGTTTTTATGGTTCAGTTTGTGCGGGGCTATGGTTTGGGCAAACATTAATTATCTTTTCTCCCGAAAAAGAAATTACAACCACACCCGCCAAGTTTGGAGCAAAATATGAAGATGTCTTAATTCCTGTCAAAAAGCCCGATGGTCAAATTGAAAATATTGCGGGTTGGTGGTTGCCTAATGCCAAACAAAAAGCGAATAGCGATTTAAAGGGTGATCTAAATGATCTAAAAGGCGACCTAAAAGGTGACTTAACGGATCGCAAAGTAATTTTGTATCTGCATGGCAAGGGCAAAAATATTAGTGCCAACGCGAAACACGCTAATCGCCTGATGCGTATGGGATTTTCAGTTTTAGTGATTGATTATCGCGGTTATGGCAAAAGTGATGGTGTTTCTTCGTCAGAATCATCGGTGTATACCGATGCTCAGACAGCTTGGGATTACTTGATTCAAAAGGGGTTTAAACCAAACCAGATTATGATTTATGGGCATTCACTGGGTGGGGCGATCGCGATCGACTTGGCCCTGAAACATCCCGAAGCGATGGGAGCGATCGTTGATGCTTCATTCACCTCAATGAGCGAGATGGCTTTGCTTGATCCCAAATACCGAATTTTTCCGATTAATTTATTGATTCATCAGCGTTTTGACTCGATCGCTAAGGTGCGATCGCTTGCCGTACCTGTACTTTATATTCATGGCACGGCTGACGATTTTGTTCCGCCAGCAATGAGCCAACGCCTATATGAGGCAACCCCAACCAAGAAGCAAATTGTGTTGATTCCCAATGGCGGACATAACAATAATGCATCAACCAATGAGCCGCTATATCTAAATTCGATTCGCAGTTTTTTCGATCTTTAGAAAAACTACAACAAAAAAGCCTTTGCATAGCAAAGGCTTTTTTTGTTTATCAAGAATACCCCCAGGGGAATTCGAATCCCCGTCGCATCCGTGAAAGGGATGTGTCCTAGGCCTCTAGACGATGGGGGCGTGTTCTTGACCTTTATCAAGATACACAGTCTTGATGAAGTTTGTCAACACCTAAATCAAATTTTTTTCTTGAAACCCAGAGAAAAGTTTAAAAGTGTCGCTTTGCGGCATTTTTAAACTTTTCTCTGAACAAATATTGCGCTAAATGCGAGGACGTATACCATAGTTGCGGTAGCGCCAATAATCTTGCAAAATTTGAGCATGGTCAAAGCATAGCTCGGTCGGTATTTCCCACGATGTAAATAAACCCACAGATTTAGCATCGTCATCGGCTTTGGGTTCGCCCGATGCTTCCGCCATATACACGGCGCTAATTGTATGTAGGCGATCGTCACGGCTAGGGTCGGAATAAATGCCCAGTAAATCAATTAACTCCACCTTCAGCCCCGTTTCTTCGGCAGCTTCACGCCGCGCCGCATCTTCTAAACATTCGCCATAGTCCACAAATCCACCGACGATCGCCCATCCATGAGGCGGATTTAGGCGCTCAATTAAGACAATGGGCGAGTTGGGGCGATCGCGCATGGCAATGATAATATCAACCGTGGGAACTGGATTTCGGTAAGTCATGGGATAGGTGGTGGTAATTCGGCTGAATTGGTATAAGTAAAGTGATTTCACAACCATAAACTACTACTTTGAGGGTAATCACAGCTACAAAATCCAGATTTGT
>JANMFC010000024.1:0-6592 GCA_031377675.1 Pseudanabaena sp. OTE_70b_metabat_355
ATCCTCACTTCTTATTATATCAACAGAACCCCATATTTTGGATTTAATTAGTAATCCGAGATGTTTAAATTCGCCGCTGCGCGGCACTTTTAAACTTCTCGATGGGTTTAGTTTTAGCGCAAAGCGCTGTAAGGCTCAAGCCTTTTTAAATTACGAAGCTATGATAACCATAGACAAAAACTGATGTCTGTATCTATTTTCATTTAGACATATATTTGCAATAATCATAGAAATTTAACTATGATCTTTTACAAATAAATAGAGTTTATATGATAAATAACTGGCTGGATCAAATCTGGCTGATTCCCTGCTACTCCTTAATTGGCGCGATGTTATCGATCGCTTGGTTCCCTGCGGTCACGCGGAAAACGGGACCAAGACCAGCAGGCTACGTCAATATCTTCATGACCTTCTGCTCATTGGTTCATGCGATCGGGGCTTTGACTGTGGCTTGGGGCCAGCCAGCAAAATTTTTGTCTTTTCCTTGGTTAACCGTAGGTGGGATTGAATTTTCCCTCGATTTACAGATTTCTGATGTGACAATTGGGGCGATCGTCCTAATTGTCGGCATTAACCTCCTCGCCCAGATTTATTCTGTCGGCTACATGGAAATGGACTGGGGCTGGGGACGCTTTTACGCATTACTCGCACTTTTTGAAGCAGGGCTATGTTCTTTAGTTCTGTGTGACTCTCTATTTTTTAGCTATATAATTCTAGAAATTCTGACCTTAGGAACTTACCTATTAGTTGGTATCTGGTACAACCAATCGCTAGTGGTAACGGGAGCGCGAGATGCTTTTTTAACTAAGCGAGTTGGTGACTTGTTTTTGCTAGTTGGTGTGGTCGGCTTATTGCCTCTAGCTGGGACTTGGAACTTTACTGAGATTGCCGCATGGGCAGAGACAACGGACGTAGATCCTACCGTAATTACCCTCGTCACCTTGGCTTTGATGGTCGGTCCGATGGGTAAATGCGCTCAGTTTCCCCTCCATCTTTGGTTAGATGAAGCGATGGAAGGACCTCTACCTAGTACGGTTCTGCGTAATTCTGTGGTTGTGGCAACAGGTGCATGGGTTTTGGTGAAATTGCAGCCGCTTTTGGCTTTATCGCCAATTACCGAACAGGCTATGATCGCCGTTGGTTCGGCAACAGCCTTGGGCGCAGTCTTGATATCCATCGGTCAAATTGATGTCAAGCGATCGCTTTCCTATTTGACCAGTGCCTTCATGGGCATCATCTTTATCTCTGTTGGTGTTGGTGAAACCCATAGCGCGAATATTTTGATGTTGTCTCATGCATTGGCGATCGCGCTGTTGCTGATGTCCGTAGGTAGCATCATTTCTAACGTGATCAGCCAAGACTTAACCCAAATGGGCGGGCTATGGAGCCGCCGTCCCATTTCGGGCTTATGCTTTTTAGTTGGCGCGATCGGTTTGATGGCATTCCCTCCCTTTGGTGGATTTTGGGCAATGGTGGATTTGATTTCCCATCTTTGGGCAAAGAATCCCGCTTTAGCCGAGTTACTGCTGCTGATTAATGGATTGATGGCTTTCAGCTTAATCAGAGTTTTTGGTTTGATTTGGGGCGGTAAACCCAAGCAAATGACTGAGCGATCGGTAGAACCGCTATGGCTGATTGTCCTACCGATGACCATCCTTGCAGGTGTTGTCCTCCATGTTCCCCAAATGCTGACTGCATGGGGCGTGATTACGGATTGGTCAGTGGTATATAGTGCGGATGCGCTGCTTTTGTCAGGTTCTAGTCTTACGGGACTAGCGATCGGCGGCTATCTCTATCTCAATCAACAGGTGACTAAGCCGATTCAGTTACCTTCTGTCAATTTACAAAACTTCTTTGCCAATGACTTTTACACTCCCAAGCTCTACAAATTAACGGTTGTAGGCTTAGTGGATGTAGTCTCCCATGCTCTATCTTGGTTCGATCGCTTCTTTGTCGATGGTGCTGGTAATCTATTTGGATTAGCGACTCTATTTAGTGGTCAAAACCTTCGCTACAGTACCTTCGGACAGTTTCAACTTTATGCGCTGACGATTATGGTTGGCATCGGTATTCTACTTTTACTGTTATTTAATCGAGTCGTAATTTAAATCCAGCGTTGTCATTTTGCCTGCGGCAAAATGACAACGTTATAAAATTAATTTAAAATAAAAACTATGCCCAATATACTCAGTGCCTTAATTTGGCTGCCCGTGATCGGCGCTTTAGCGATCGCCCTGCTACCACAAACTCAATCAAAAAAAAGCGCGGCGATCGTAGCTAGCCTAGTCTTGTTTTTAGATTGTTTACTCCTAAAACAATTTGACATCACGATTCCAACTTTCCAATTGGCTGAAAATTTACCTTGGCTAGAAAATCTGGGACTAAACTACAGCCTCGGAGTTGATGGACTCTCATTACCGCTAGTTGTGCTAAATGGCTTCCTAACTTGGTTAATCGTTTGTTTTTGCGATCGGCAAATCAAAGAACGCCAACAACTCTTCTATATATTGATGCTGCTAATTCATGCAGGTGTGAGCGGTGCAATCCTCTCGACTAATACCCTACTGTTTGTCTTATTTTATGAAATAGAACTAATTCCCCTCTATCTTGTGATTGCAGTTTGGGGTGGAGTGCAACGCGGTTATGCAGCGACAAAATTTTTGATTTTCACCGCGATTTCAGGGATTTTGATTTTAGCTGGATTCCTTGCTCTAGGTTGGCTGTCCGCAAATCCTACACCCATCTTTGACTATGCGACATTGCAAAATATCTCCCTACCTTTAGAAGTTCAAATCCCGCTTCTGATTGTCTTACTATTGGGATTTGCAATCAAATCTCCATTTGCACCATTTCATACTTGGCTACCCGATACTTATGTGGAGTCCACTACACCCACAGTAATGATGTTGGGCGGAATTGTCGCTAAGTTAGGAACTTACGGACTATTCCGCTTCTGTATGGGTTTATTCCCTGATGCATGGTCTTTGCTATCGCCTTACATTGCGGTTTGGGCTGGGCTAGGTATTCTCTATGGAGCGCTAGTGGCGATCGCGCAAAGAGATATCAAACGCATGGTCGCCTATAGTTCCATCGGTCACATGAGCTATATTCTCTTGGCTGCTGCCGCCGCTACTCCTTTGAGTATGGTGGGTGGCATTATTCAGATGGTTAGCCATAGTATTATCCTCGCGCTATTGTTCTATTTAGTCGGCGTAATCGAAGAAAAAGTCGGTACAAGAGATTTGGACGTTCTAAATGGATTGCTTAATCCTTTACGAGGTTTGCCATCGACCAGCGCCTTACTAATCTTAGGCGGCATGGCTAGCGCAGGTATTCCTGGATTAGTAGGATTCATTTCAGAATTCCTAATCTTCCAAGGCAGTTTTGCTAAGTTCCCTATTCCCACAATCTTCTCGATTATTGGTACGGGTTTAACCGCCGTTTATTTCGTAATTCTGCTCAATCGTACCTGTTTTGGGAAATTGGATAATGAAACCGCTTACTATCCTAAAGTATCGGGAC
The DNA here is from genome assembly GCA_031377675.1 of Pseudanabaena sp. OTE_70b_metabat_355. Taxonomy (GTDB): domain Bacteria; phylum Cyanobacteriota; class Cyanobacteriia; order Pseudanabaenales; family Pseudanabaenaceae; genus Pseudanabaena. The sequence continues at coordinate 3,523 of JANMFC010000024.1, forward strand.
TAGAACAATTGCCAGCATTAATTCTGACTGCCTTAATCGTCATTCTCGGTGTGCAACCATCTTGGTTAGTGCGATGGAGTGAAGCAAGTGCAGTGTTAATCGGCGATCGCGTTCCTGTCGTTGCTATTACTGACCAACCGCTAAAATCTCTAACCTATGAGAAAATATCCTTAGCGTTTACCAAAGATGTTAAATGATCGCCCTCACCACCGATTACCTTGACCTTGAAGATTATTTGCAATGGGAAGAGCAACAGGAAGAAAAGCATGAATACATAAATGGCACGATCTATGCAATGGCGGGAGCTACTGAAAATCATGTTTCGATTACTACTAATTGCACGACAATTATTTGGTCGCATCTTCGAGGTCGTAAATGCAAGATATTTCCCTCAGATATGAGAGTAAACATTGCTGCGAAGAAGATCTATTACTATCCCGATCTTCTCGTGACCTGTGACGATCGCGATCGCCTAACCAAAAACTATAAATCCTACCCTTGCTTGATTATTGAGGTACTTTCTAATTCTACGGAAGCCAAGGATCGCGGTGTGAAATTTGCCAATTATCAAACCATCGAATCCTTACAAGAATATGTACTCATCAATCAACAGGAGCAAAGGATCGAAGTTTTTCGCCGTAGCGATCGCAAATTTTGGATATTACAAACCTATACCGCAGGCGAGGATGTCGAACTAAAAACTATTAATCTCACGATTCCGATTAGCTCTATTTACGAAGATATTGAATTTGATATTAAATCTGAAGATGAGGTATAAACCATGACTACTACGCTAACCGAACCAACCACCAAATTACCACCTTCCACTCATCCCTATGCCGATATCATTCATCGTCTAGAGGCTGGCGGCTCGATGTTGCCTGATACCCCTGAAAATCTAATGCAGATAATCGGTCTGTATAAGGCTTACGCCGTACCGATGGATTTCTACTGGCGGGATTTGCTATACATTGCAGAGCAAGTTTTTCTAGAGCCATTCCCTGCGTTTAAATACTTCATTCCCCAAGAATATCTCGATTTGCATAACCACTATGCGGGCGATGATGCTGACCTGCGGTTTTGGCGCGGTCCTGCCACAGCGCATCCTGAGTTATTGGAATTTATGGAAAAAGGCGAGTTAAAAACCAAACTTCCCAAGATTTTTCATCATCTCTATCACGATCGCATCAACATGGAGTTTGCCGAAGAATGTATGCGAGCCATGCTCTGGCATCGTGGCATGGGCGGTGAGCTAGAGCCTTATATGGATTCTGAGGAATATCGTCAAAACTGCGATCGCGCCATTCGTGCTTTCTTTAAAAACAATCCGATCATGTTGGGACTATATAAACTTTTCCCTGAGATGTTTATGGAGCAATGCCGCCAATCAACCATGACTTCGGTATTAGGACTGTTTTGGGAAATCATGGCTCCCGTCTTTTTCGAGATGTCGGATATTTATGATGAAGGTGGCTTTAAAGGCGTTCCCGATGCGATGGATTTTCTCGTCAATGGTATCTTTGCGATCGCGGGTCGTCCCATCTATCATCGCGTTAACATCGGAGGCGAATGGATAGATATTGTGCCAAAATCCAAGGGGTTTACTTGGCTCTACGAAGCTGCTTTCCCTTATGTCGAGGCAGTCTTTTATCGCACTTCTCCATTCCGTGGCACGAAGTCTTACAACGCTCAAGCTCACGAGATTCCTAGCGATCAGAGTGATTTCCACTTCGGGATTCTATATGCTGACAAGTTCCCTGTCGGCTCCGCAGGGATTCCCCCCACGCTCCTGCATCAGGATATGTATCACTTCTTGCCTCAATATCTAGTGGACTATTACAAACAATATTGTCGTGGTGAAGACGATATGCTGATTCAGTTAGCCGTCAGTTTTCAGCGATCGATGTACAACGTCACTTCGGCTGTCATCCAAGCAGGGAGAGCGGCTTTACTCTATCCTCTAGACGATCCTAATCCTAAACATCTTTTGACAAATCGCCATTATTTCGAGGGACAACTGAATCGATTCTGCAACCCCAAATATGGCATGGATAAAGCCGCCAGAATTGGCATGGTTCAAGATCAAAACTACCGTTAATATTGTGCGGCGCGAAGCGCCGCACAATCTCTATATAAGGAATTAAATTATGACCACAATTGTTGATATCGCCGTTAATAATGAAGGATTTTCTACCCTTGTCACCGCCGTAACGGTCGCAAGTTTAGTAGAAGCCTTACAAAGCCCAGGTCCATTTACAGTATTCGCACCCAATGATGCTGCTTTCGCCAAACTTCCTGCGGGGACAATCACCACTTTAGTTCAAAACATTCCCCAACTTGCGAGAATCTTGACCTATCACGTTGTTGCAGGAAAATATAAAAAAGAAGATCTGATCGGTGTGAAATCGCTTATTTCTCTAGAAGGTTCTCAAATCGATTTAGATATCTCTGATGATGGCTTTGAAGCAAATAATGCCACGGTGATCGCGGCTGACATTGAGGCTGACAATGGCGTTATTCATGTGATTGATAAAGTTATGCTGATGCGTCCCCATTGGGCTTATGGGCTATTGGAATCTGGAAGAGTCGGTGTAGTGTGAGAGCGCTTTGCGCTGTCGTCAAACCCGAGCAACAACTTAAAAGGCTAGCTTAGCAAGCCCTTTAAGTTGTTGCTTGGATGTTATGGAGTTGCAATAACAGGAATTCTATAGAGGAAGTTCATGAGTTGCTTTCAAGGAGTCATTCGATTGTTAGGCGGCTGCGGCTCTCGTAAAATAAATAAGCCCAGTCCTATCCATACAAACTGAGATCGCCCTTTCGACAGGTAAATAATTTACCAAAGCGATCACCCCAACCCGCCGAGCAACTAGTCACTAGTATGATATAAATATGTTAACAGACATAAGGGCATCTCTAAAAATAGGTCTAGACAGAGCAAGGGATTTGAGGAATTGGGATAGAAGTATAATATAATAAAAAAGAGATAGAAGAGGTTAAAAGGCAATGCAAGAAAGGCAGACAGATATTTTTGATTTTGAAAAGTACGAACTAAAACATAGTAGCTTTAAAA
>JANMFC010000075.1:0-35033 GCA_031377675.1 Pseudanabaena sp. OTE_70b_metabat_355
TTTAAGAATCACACAGCTACGATGGATACGCTAATTGCATTAGGTACACTCGCAGCTTTCTCTTACTCAGTTACTGTCACCCTCAACTCTAATTTCTTTACATCTCAGGGTTTACAGCCCGAAGTATATTATGAAGTGTCAGCAGTTGTAATTACATTGATTCTTTTAGGTAAATTACTTGAGAATCGGGCAAAAGGAGAAACATCAGAGGCAATTCGCAAGTTAATCGGATTGCAAGCAAAGACAGCGAGAGTCTTGCGCGATGGTAAAGAGTCAGATATTCCGATTGAGGATGTACTAATTGGAGATGTGGTGTTAGTACGCCCTGGGGAGAAAATTCCCGTTGATGGAGAAGCGATCGCAGGTAACTCGACAGTCGATGAGTCAATGGTTACAGGAGAAAGTATTCCCATTGAAAAGAAAGTTGGCGATCGCGTAATTGGTGCAACCATGAATAAATCTGGCAGTTTACAAGTTCGTGCTAATCGAATTGGTAAAGATACAGTGCTCTCGCAAATTGTGCAGCTAGTAAAGGATGCTCAGGGTTCTAAAGCTCCGATTCAAAGACTTGCCGATCAAGTTACTGGTTGGTTTGTACCTGTGGTGATTTCGATTGCGATCGCGACATTTGTCGTCTGGTTTAACATTATGGGCAACATCACCCTAGCCACAATTTCTGCTGTGGGTGTGCTGATTATTGCCTGTCCCTGTGCTTTGGGCTTAGCGGCTCCAACTTCGATTATGGTCGGAACTGGCAAAGGCGCAGAGAATGGTATTTTAATTAAAGATGCAGGTAGTTTAGAACTTGCTCATAAAATCCAAACTATTGTTTTAGATAAAACGGGAACTTTGACCGAAGGGAAGCCAGTTGTTACAGATATCTTTTCTATCAATAAAAATGATGATGAATTATTAAAACTAGTGGCAGCGATCGAGCGTAATTCCGAACATCCTTTAGCAGAAGCAGTTGTAAACTATGCTAAGCAAAAAGATATTACTATTCCTGAAGTGAATGAGTTTATCGCGATCGCTGGTAGTGGTGTGCAAGGAAAAGTAGATAACACCTTAGTCCAAGTCGGAACTAGGCGATGGATGGATGAGTTGAAGATTGACACTAATGAGCTTCATCAATATCAAGACTCATGGGAAACAGGCGGTAAAACTGTTGTTTTAATTGCGGTTGATAATGTGGCTCGTGGCTTAATTGGGATTGCGGATAAGCTCAAACCTTCATCGCAAACAGCAGTGGCAGCTTTGCAAAGAATGAAAATCGAAGTCGTAATGCTGACTGGAGACAATCAATCAACGGCTGAGGCGATCGCTCGTGAAGTTGGCATTAAGCGTGTATTTGCGGGAGTTCGCCCCGATCAAAAAGTAGCCAAAATCAGAGAATTGCAAGCTGAGGGTAAAGTCGTAGCGATGGTTGGTGATGGCATTAATGACGCTCCTGCCCTAGCTCAAGCCGATGTTGGTTTAGCGATCGGTACAGGAACAGATGTCGCGATCGCTGCTAGCGATATCACCTTGATTTCGGGTGACTTACAAGGAATCGTTACCGCAATTCAACTCAGTCGCGCCACGATTAGTAATATTCAACAAAATCTCTTCTTTGCCTTTGTTTACAATGTCGCAGGTATTCCCATCGCCGCAGGGATTCTCTATCCATTTTTAGGATGGCTGCTTAATCCGATTATTGCAGGTGCAGCAATGGCCCTTAGCTCTTTCTCTGTAGTTACCAATGCTTTAAGGCTAAGAAACTTTCGTCCTTCTTCCCCAAACCTGTAAATTTGCGCCCCTGCGGGGCGCAAATTTACAGGTAATTATTAACTAAGAGAAACAACCATGAAAAAGCATCAATTGGTCAATATTTTAGTAAGCATTGGCTTATCCATTGGCATAGCATCTAGTATGTCCGCAGAAGAAATGACCAAACCCAATTCATCCTCTGCACGATTTCAACCAATCGAACAGCCTGTAGCTCTTAAAATAGCGATCGCGCTAGGTGGTCTATCGCTAATGGTTGCTCAACTATGGTGGTTTTTAGGCAGTAAGCCCAAATCTCAACAAGCAGAAATTAATCAAGGCGTTCAAGAAGTCACCATCACCGTCGATGGTGGCTATGTCCCTTCGATGGTCACAGTTAAACGCGGTCAGCCTGTGCGATTGCAGTTTGATCGCCGCGATCCCAGTAGTTGCTTAGAAAAAGTCCTCTTCCCTGACTTCCATGTTGCTCAAGATTTGGTTCTCAATCAAACTACACCTGTAGAATTTACGCCTCAAACTGTGGGAATATTTCAGTTTAGCTGTGGCATGGGTATGTTTCATGGCGCGATCGCTGTGGAGGATTAGTCTAGACAATCTCTAGACTAAAGATTGAGAATAATATGAGAATTTTACTAGTTGAAGATGAAGAGGATCTTGGTAAGGCTCTACAACGGGGCTTGAAGCAAGAAAAATATGTTGTGGATTGGGTACAGGATGGAGCCGAAGCTTGGCACTATCTCACTAGTCCTGATGTCGAATATGCTCTGGCGATTTTAGATTGGATGTTGCCAAGTCTATCAGGGTTGGAAATATGTAAGCGCTTACGATCGCAGGGAAATTCGCTGCCAGTATTAATATTGACAGCCAAAGATCGGCTGATGGGCTTGGATTCAGGGGCAGATGATTATCTCGTTAAGCCGTTTGGGATGGTGGAACTGATGGCGCGGCTGCGGGCGTTGTTGCGCCGACCGACTCAAGTTCAGCCGCAGATTTTACAGATGGGGAATTTGATGCTTGATTATGGTAAGTCAACAATTGCGATCGCTAATCAGCAGAAAATTTCAGAGAACATCATGCTTACCAGTAAAGAATTTCAACTATTAGAATACTTTATGCAACATCCGAATCAGATCCTCACTCGCGAGCAGATTATGAATCGGCTATGGAATTTTCAATCGGACACAGCTAGTAATGTTGTCGCGGCGCAGATTCGTCTATTACGCAAAAAACTAGCAGAACATAGCTGTGATATTGCGATCGAGACAATTTATGGATTGGGATATCGATTGAATTCATGAATCATAATCGGATCTTTTTGGGAGCGCGTTTACATCTTGCAGGTTGGTATGCAGGAGTGATGGGAATCATTTTGACTCTATCAGGATTCGGTATTTATGAGGTGATGGCTCATGCCCATTGGCAAGCGGTTGATCGCGAGTTAGAGTCTGTTGCTGGCACATTGCATGATAGTTTAGAACCTTTGCTAACAGAGAACGATCGCATTTCTCCAAGCGTCCAACAAATTCTTCCTAATCTTTGCATTATGGGCGAGAAATGTGAGCAAGAATCTTCTGCAAGACATATTATGGGTGCAATCCAACAAGATAGCTTCTATGCATTATTTCTGACTCGTTCTGGAACCTTGATGGCAACAGTCGGAAAACCACCCATTGGAGTTGTCCCTCGAACTTCACAAGAGACTTGGCAAACAATTGAGGATTGCAAGGGAAATCGCTATCATCAAATCTCCCTTTTACTTAAAAATAACAGTGGGAAGTCATGGGGATATTTGCAAGTAGGGCGATCGCTGGCTGACTATGACCATCATCTTGAGCAATCAAAACTGATATTGATCGTCAGTTTACCGATCGCTTTTCTAATTGTGAGCATCGCAAGTTGGTATTTAGCAGGTATCGCGATGAAACCAGTCTATTCTTCTTATCGCCAAATTCAGCAATTTACGGCTGATGCTGCTCATGAACTGCGGACTCCACTGGCGGCAATTCGAGCCACAGTGGAATCTACTCTTAGTAGTGAGTCAATTTCAGAACTTGAGTCAAGAGATATTCTCCAAACAATCAATCGCCAAACAGTGCGGCTTTCAGAACTAGTTCAAGACTTACTTCTGCTTTCACGAATGGACTTACAACTAATTACTGTACAAAAGCAGGTTTGTTGTTTGAATGAAATTGTTAGTGATTTAGTGGAAGAAGTATCGGCACTTGCCATCCAGTCAGATATTGATCTAAAACTGAAAATCGCTAATGAATCTGCAATTTATGTCAATGGTAACGAAGATCAACTCTATCGACTAATTCTGAATGTACTGATCAATGCGATTCATCACACTCCTGAACATGGCAAGGTCGAAGTATCTGTTGAGCAAATCGAACACCATGCGATTATCCAAATTCAGGATAATGGAATTGGTATAAGTTCTAGCGATTTACCCAATATCTTTGATCGCTTTTATCGAGTTGACGGCGATCGCTCTCGTAAAAAAGGTGGATCGGGTTTAGGGTTGGCGATTTCTATGGCGATCGCGCTTGCTCATGGAGGGGATATTCAAGTCCAAAGTAAGTTGGAAGATGGTAGTACATTTATGATTAAGATTCCTTGTATTGTTTGTTAGAACATTTCACACCTATTTCATTTTGTGGTGAGATACTTGATACATAAGTAACTGCGATAAATTTTGAGTATAAAAAGTAGATTAAGCAAATGAGATTATCCCCAAGACTTCGCGCTCCCATTTTTAAAGTAATTCTTAGTTTGATTTTGTTATCTAACCCTGCGATCGCACTAGCTCATGCTGGACATGGCGATGAATTTAAAGGAACTAACACAACTCAGATTACGGGAATTACCGTAGATGATGAAGTTGCTAAATCGTTGGGAATTAAAGTAGAAACTGTCAAGCAACAACCCCTAAAATTTGGGATTCAAACCACAGGGCAGATCGAGACTTTGCCGAATCAAAAAGTAAAAGTAACTACGCCAATCAAGGGGACAATTGCTAATTTACTAGTGGAGCCAGGGGCTTTAGTGCAAGCAGGTCAACCTGTGGCAATTCTATCTAGTCCAGAATTAGCGGATTTACGAGTTAGTTCGCTAGAGAAAAAAGCAGATGCAAGCGGAAACGTACTAACTTCTGAGTCAAATTTACGTTTAGCCCGACAAAATCTCGAACGTCAGAAGCTACTTGTTGAAGCAGATATCCGTCAAGCTCAGTCTGAACTAAATCTAGATCAGGAGCGTTATGAGCGCGATAAAGAACTATTAGAGAAAGGGGCGATCGCTAGACGACAGCTACAAGAGTCAGAAGCAAAATTTGTTGCGGCAAAGTCATCTCTAACCAAGGCGGAAAGCCGTTTACCTCTGCTAGAAGCCCAATCACAATTAGAAAAAGCAGAAGCCGATGTCCAAGTATCTTCGATTAAAGTCGATCTCAGTACAGCCGCTTACTCAGCCCGACTAAATCAGTTAGAGGCTAGTGCAAACTCTAATGGCACGATTACGATCGCTGCGCCGATTGATGGAGTTGTCAGCGATCGCGAAGCGACTATTGGTGAGTCAGTTGATGCCGCAGGAAAGCCTTTAATGACGATCATCAATGATGGCAGAGTTCTCGCCACTGCGAATATTTACGAAAAAGACATCAGTAAAATCCGTATTGGTCAACCCGTACAGGTGAAAATCGCAGGACAGCCCTCGACTACGGTTTTTCAAGGTAAGGTGACGGTGATTGGTTCTACTGTAGAAGGACAAAGCCGTATTGTTCCAGTCAAAGCTGAAATCGGCAATGTGAAGGGACAGTTGAAGGCGGGGATGTTCACTAATATCGAAATTCTTACGGATAATGTATCTGTATCAACCTTGGCAGTTCCTGCTGCGGCTGTAGTAGAAGCAAATGGAAAGCAGCTTGTATTTGTGCAAAATGGGAAGTCCTATCAGCCCGTTGATGTGATTTTGGGGCGGACTTCGGGGGAGTTAGTGGAAGTTAAAAGCGGATTGTTTGAAGGCGATCGCATTGTCACTCAACGGGCTAATCAGCTATATGCTCAATCTCTGCGTGGAGATAATAAACCCAAGGATGATCATAGCGAGGCTGTAAAAACCGAAGTATCTAACCAAAATAACTGGTGGCTAGTGCTTCTAGCAGGAGGTATTGGCGGCGGTGCGATTGTGGCGATCGCTTTTTGGTTAGGAAGGCGATCGGGAACAAAAATGGTGATCCTGAGGGAGCCTTCCCGTGAGAAATCTAATACAAGCGATCGCCTTTAAAAGATAGATTTTTAATGCGATCGCTCATAAGTCACGACTCACAGTAATAGCGATCGCATTCCCAATACCCAAATTTATCTATCTAAACTTGAACTAACTGCTGATTGTTTGATGAACGAGGTTGAATCGTTTTTTGAATTTCTTCTCCCGCCAACTCCTCGGCTAGGCGTAACTCATAAGCTTTTTGCAAATTAAGCCATAGTTCTGCACCAGTGCCAAACCATCGTCCTAGACGTAATGCCGTGTCAGCCGTGATACCTCTTTGCCCTTTGAGAATTTGCGTAATCCGATTTGTGGGGATATGGAGCGATCGCGCTAGTTCTGATGCACTAATTCCCAGTTCTTCTAGTTCATCAGCTAAGATTTTGCCAGCGTGAATTGCGGGTCTTGCCATAGTTGTTTTCTCCTTTAGTGATAATCAACAATTTCGATATTAAATGGACGATTTTCTGTTTCTGTCCACTCAAAACAAATACGCCATTTGTCATTTATGCGGATGCTGTACTGACTTCTGCGAGTTCCGCCTAAAGATTCAAAACGGTTGCTTGGCAAAGCCATCAGAGATTCTTTATTAGGTGCGGCTTCTAAAATTTCTAGACGTTTGTATGCTTGTCTTTCAAAGCCCTGAAATTCTTTGACACGATCGCCCTCAGCAAATTTTGCTGTGCGTTTGTCTTTATATTTTTGGAGCATAGGCAAGTTTTATGTGTTACGTCAAGCATAACATTTGTGTCACAATTTCGCAAAAAATCAACCAGTGATCGCAATACAGCAAAACATACAATTGATCGGCGATCGCCTAAAAATCAGGACTCACAGTAATAGCGATCGCCTAAAAATCACGACTCACAGTAATAGCGATCGCCACAATCGCACCACTGCTAACATCTCCTACGTTCCAAAAATTGAAGTAGTGTCTTTGATGTAGAATGTTTTTAGTGATATAGCCTATAGCAATGACTATTAAAGAGCAAATTATTCAAGAACTTGACCGCATCCCTGAGTCTTATCTGGAGAAGGTGCTTAGTTTTTTGTATTTTTTAGAAACTCCATTGACTCAAGATGTTGGGCAGTTAAGCAAGGCGGAAGCGATTATTAAAAAGGGATTAAATACTGCGCTATCAAAGCCAAAGCGATCGTCATCGGAAATCTGGGCAGAATTTGCATCTATTCGCAATAGAATTTCTGAAAGTGTTGCAACAACCGAGCAGAATTTGTAAACAAGATGTTAAAAGTTGTTATTGACACTTCAGTATTTGTTTCTGCTCTACTATCTAAATCTCAAGTAAGCTCACCTTACCTAGTTTTACAAGCTTGGCAACAAGGCGATTTTACTCTGGTTATGGCTCCTCAGCTACTTCAAGAACTCGTATTAAAACTATTACAGCTTGGAGTATCTGAAGAAACTATTGAGGAATTAGTTAGCGTGATCGGTGAAATTGCTCTGCATATCTCTGGTGCTTATGAGGCTACTAGATTAGATGAAATTGATCCAGATGACAATAAATTTTTGGCTGCTATTTTTGAAACAAAAGCTGATTACCTTATTTCTTTGGACAATCATTTACTTTCTATTAAGTACTATCATGGCACTCAAATATTGACTCCCCGTTTATTTTTGGACGCAATAGCGATCGCCTAAAAATCCCGACTCACAGTAATAGCGATCGGCTTTAAGAAATAGATTGTTGATGCGATCGCCCCATAAATCCCGACTCAAAGTAATAGCGATCGCCTTTAAAAGATAGATTTTTAATATGATCGCCTAGAAATCACGACTCACAGTAATAGCGATCGCCTTTAAAAGATAGATTTTTAATGGGATCGCCTAAAAATCACGACTCACAGTAATAGCGATCGCCTATCGCCGCTCTAATTTCATAGTGGTTTCATAATTCTATGACACTATAGTTTGACGTTTAATCTGCTGTAATAATCGAATCACCATGCTAAGTGCCATCATAAAATGGGCGATCGCCCGCCGTTGGTTGGTGATTGTCGGAGCGATGATTCTTAGTATTTGGATATTTCGTACAATCGTCCAAATGCCTTTGGATGTATTTCCCCCCTTTGCACCACCGCAAGTTGAAATCCAAACCGAAGCCGCAGGATTAGCGCCTGAAGAAGTGGAATCACTGGTGACATTGCCCATTGAGAGCGCTATTAATGGTACTGCTGGCGTGAGTGCAGTGCGGTCTTCGAGTGCTGCTAGCATCTCAGTTGTGCGCGTAATTTTTAATTGGGGAACTAATATTTATCAAGCGAGGCAGTTGGTAACAGAGCGATTACAGTCTGCTCGAAGTAAATTGCCAGCATCGGTGGAGACTCCTCAAATTGCTCCCATTAGTTCGCCCATCGGCACAATTCTTACCTATGCATTCACATCGAAAAATAATGACTTAATGGAAACTCGGCGACTTGTAGATTGGCAAGTTACTAACCGACTTTTAGCAGTGCCAGGAGTGGCGCAGGTAATTGTTTTTGGTGGAGATGTGCGTCAATATCAAGTGCTGGTTGCTCCTGAAAAATTACAGGCCTTTAACGTCTCACTGCAAGATGTATCGGATGCGGTGGCGGCGGCAAATGTGAATGCTCCAGGGGGATATTTGATCACGCCCGATCTCGAAAAATTGATTCGCGGCATTGGGCGCATTGAGAATATTGAAGATCTCAAACAATCAGTAATTAAAGCTCGTAATGGTGTGCCTGTAAGGATTATCGATGTCGCTGACGTGAAAATTGGGGCGGCGGTGAAGCGTGGTGATGCAAGTGTCAACACTCAGAAGGCAGTAGTAGCAATCATTAATAAACAGCCGCAAGCGGATACGCCTACCGTCACCCGTGCCGTAGAATCTGCCATGAATGAATTAAAAGTAGGATTGCCTGCAAGTATTCAAGTTGAAACTACTTTCCGTCAAGAAGCTTACATTGATGCATCGATTGAAAATGTCAAGGAAGCCTTAGTCGAAGGCAGTATTATTGTGGCTCTGGTTTTAATTCCATTTTTGATGAATTGGCGGAATTTAGCCGTATGTTTAGCAGCTTTGCCTTTATCTTTGCTGATCGGGGTGTTAGCACTCAACTGGCTTGGACAAGGCTTAAATACAATGACCTTGGGTGGTTTGGCGGTGGCAATTGGTTCGGCGGTGGATGATGCGATCGTTGATGCCGAAAATGTGTACCGATGCCTACGCGAAAATAAACATTCCGATAATCCTCGACCAGTTTTAGAGGTGGTTTTTGATGGCTGTCAGGAAGTACGCGATTCCGTATTTGGAGCCACGATTATCACGATTGTCGTTTTTTCACCGATCTTTGCGCTCACGGGTGTCGAAGGTAGTATTTTTATTCCGATGGGTTTGGGGTACTTAGCCGCAGTATTAGCATCTAGCTTTGTGGCGCTGACGGTTACGCCTGCGCTCTGTGCAATTTTGCTGCCTCACGGACATTTACCCGAACGTGAACCTTGGGTAGCGCGATTTTTCAAAAAACTATATTTACCGCTCATCAAATTTGCGATGCGCCGATCGCAGATAATCATTGGTATCGCGGCGGCGAGCATACTACTATCCGCGATCGTGGTTCCATCCTTTGGGCGCATCTTTTTGCCAGAATTTCAGGAACAATCTCTAGTTAACACATTACTGCTCTACCCAGGCTCATCTCTAGAAGCAACCAATAGCGCAGGTTCAGTCCTAGAGAATAAGCTAAAAGACAATCCCAACTTCCAAAATATTCAAGTTCGTTCTGGAAGAGCAGAAGGTGATGCCGATGCCGCAGGGGTGAACTTAGCCCATGTTGATGTGGCGTTGAGTGAAGTTGGGCTGAAAGATCGTAAAGCAAGTATCGACTTATTGCGCCAAGAGTTTGGGAAAGTGATTGGTGCTGCTCCTAATGTGGGGGGATTTATTTCGCATCGGATGGATGAAGTGTTGTCAGGGGTAAGAAGTGCGATCGCGGTCAAAATATTTGGTGCGGATTTAGCGCAACTGCGGATACTTGGGCAGCAGGTAAATGATGTAATGCGATCGGTTGAAGGTGTAGTAGATCTACAATTGGAACCACAGATTCCTGTGGAACAAGTTCAGATTAAATTCGATCGCATGGCGGCGGCAAGGTATGGATTAACGATTGGGAAGCTTTCGGAAACGATTGAGACGGCTCTGAATGGAAAGGTAGTTTCTCAAATTTTAGAGCAGCAGCAAACCTTTGATCTAGTCGTATGGCTGAAGCCTGAAGCCCGTCAAAGCTTAGATGCGATCGGTAATTTAATGGTTGATACATCTGATGGTAATAAAATTCCATTAGCTCAAGTTGCCACACTGATCGATGGGAAGGGAGCCAATACAATTAACCGCGAGAATGTCTCTCGATTGCTAGTGGTTGCAGCCAATGCACAGGGGCGAGATTTGCGTTCTGTAGTCAGTGATATTCAGGCAAAAGTCAAAGAAAAGATCCAAATCCCTACGGGTTATTACATTCAATATGCAGGACAATTTGAAGCTGAAGGAAGAGCTTCGCAAAATATTTTGCTGTTTAGTGCGATCGCCTTTGTTGCGATCACCATAATTATGTATCTTTCGGTGAAATCCGTCGCATCGACATTGATGATTATGATTAATCTACCTTTAGCCTTAGTGGGCGGAGTGATTGCTGTCGCGCTAACGGGAGGAGTTTTGTCGATCGCTTCATTAGTCGGATTTGTGACCTTGTTTGGGGTTGCTACTCGCAATGGTTTATTGTTAGTAGATAACTACAACACCAAATTTGCATCGGGAATGCCCCTAAGAGACTTGTTGATTCAAGGCTCAATGGAACGACTTAACGCGATTCTGATGACTGCATTTACTTCAGCATTAGGATTAGCGCCGCTAGTGGTAGCAGGTGGTGCTGGGAAGGAGTTACTACAACCATTATCAATTGTGGTTCTGGGTGGGCTGTTCACCTCTACCGCGCTCACCTTGCTGGTTTTACCAGCTTTGTATTCCCAGTTTGGGAAATACCTTATACCTAAACCTAATTCCCCTCATCCCCCAGCCCCTTCTCCCAGAACGGGTTACGGGGAGTAAGAAAATCCTCTTGTTCCCCTCTCCCTTTTTGGGAGAGGGGCTAGGGGTGAGGGTCTTAGCAATTTCTGCGTCAATCTAAACTTTCTAAATAAAATAAAAAGAAATCTATGCAATTATTTCAACCGCTTCTTCTCAGTTTGGCTAGTGTAGCTGTACTAGCAGCCTGTAGTAACAACACTCCAACAACAATCTCAGCACCTGCAACTACGGTAGCTAAAGTTGAGACAGCTAAAGCAAGTCCTACGCCGATCGCCACAAAATCTAAAACTAAGCACGGCGCTCCTCAAAAAGGAGGACAGGTAATTGAGTCAGGAATCTATCATTTAGAGTTGGTTGTCGCACCCGAAGAGAATGGGATTCATTTGGATTTATTTTTGCAAAAGGGTGACACCCATGAAGCAATTCCCGATGCTAAGGTAACGGCTCAAGTTCAGTTGCCTGATGGTACTCAAAAGAGCTTAGATTTGACCTATGATGCTCCCGCAAAACACTATGGAGTAAATCTATCAGGTAAAGCAACGGGCGAGTATAAAGTGGTGATTTTGTCAGATATTAAAGGCGAGAAGGTAAACGGGCGATTTAACTTTAAGTTGTAGTCGGCGAGTTTTGTTAGTACAATTGCCTACAAAAGTTTTTTCATGGGAAGATATCGTATTGGCATTTCATGAACCTAAAATGCGCCATTATACTGACTTTGCAGTAGCATCGTAGCAGTATCGCTGTCTAATACTTAGTTGGAGCCGCCCCATCAAAAGTGATGTTTAAAAGTCAAAGATCGGCTGAGGCATCTCAACTAGACCGTTATGTTCAATCGCAAAGATTAATAATTGATAGGCGATCGCCATTAGTGGTGCAGAGAACTTTTTGAGTTCTTATTTAAGATTTTATTTGGGTAAATTAACCTCGTAAACTATCACAGCGCAAAGTGATGTAATGATATACTGACTTCACATTTTGAGATTCCTGAACTGAAAGATTTAGATGTTGATTTACTGACTCGGTGTGTATTAATCGCTCAAACTTCACGACTAGAAGCCGCGAATACTTTTCGGAAGCCCCTTAAAAAATAGATCAACACTATGAATCGATCGCTATTGACCATTACCACAATCTTCTTGATGACAACATCAACGGCGATATCAACAGCGATCGCGCCGATTGTTTTAGCTAGCAACACACCAAACCAATCACCAACTATCAGCAAGCCCGAAAAGCTCTATCATGCAGGGCAGAACGCCTTTACGGAAGGACGATTTGCGGAAGCGGTGAGTCAATGGCAAGCGGCGGTGGCAATCTATCAACAACAGGGCGATCGCCTGCGTGAATCGGTGATTTTGGCAAATCTTGCCCTAGCTCATCGCGAATTAGGGCAATGGAAAGAAGCCACAAGTACGGTTACTAGGAGTTTAGAGTTAGCGAAATCTTTAGAACCTGCTGGCGAGTTACGGATTGATGTGCAGAAAGCGATCGCTCAAGCCCTAGATACAAGGGGGAGTTTGGAGTTTACGCGGGGGCAGAGTCAAGCTGCATTAGATTCATGGCAAGAGGCTCAGCCAATCCACCAAAAGCTTGATGATCAAACTACATTTATTCGCAATGAAATTAATCAATCGAGGGCTTATCAGCGATTAGGGCTATTCTTGCGGGCTTCTCAAATGCTGGAGTTGACAAATCAATCAATCATCGAACAGCCAGATTCTTTGCAAAAAGTAGAACTTCTGCATCACGTTGGGAATATTTTCCTATCACTGAATGATTCCGCAAAAGCAGAACCTTATCTGAAGCAGAGCTTGCAGCTTTTAGACAAATTAGGAGATAGCCCTGTCACAACCACCAAAAAAAGTGGGATTTTGCTTGACTTGGGACATCTTAGTCGTACTCAAATTTCAGACAATCAAGTATTTACCACCACCCGTAATCTTTACACTGAGGCGATCGCTACGGCTTTCTATCCTCTGGATCGCGTTAATGCTCAACTAAGTCTGGCAGAATTATTAATTCTGACTAATAATCCTAAAGAACTAGTTCCCTTACTAACGCAAATAGAACTAAATATTGATCTTCTGCCCATTAGTCGCAATGGGATCGAAAATCGTATCCGCTATGCTGAGATTTTAGGTAAAGTCTCCAAACGGGAAGCAGCCGCATTATTATTAGCGAAAGCGATCGCCCAAGCCAAAGACATTGGTGATCAGCGCACTCATATTTATGCTCTGGGTACACTCGGTCGTCTCTACGAACAAAATCAACAATTTTCCGAGGCAATTCAACTTACTCGTCAGGCGATCGCTTTAGCAGAAATGCATAATGCCGAGGATCTTACCTATCAATGGCATTGGCAATTGGCAAGGCTTCTCTCGGCGACAGGAGAGAATGAAGCGGCTCTAGTTTCCTATGGGCAAGCAGTGGAAGTTCTCAAACCAATTCAAGGTGACTTAGCCTCGGCGGCGGTCAATGCTCAATTTTCTTTTCAAGAGCGAATTGAACCATTATATCGAGAATATGTGAGCTTATTGCTCGCCACAAGCGGCGTGGATCAAGATAAACTAAAGCAAGCTCAGTCCGTAATTGAATCTTTAAAAGTGGCGGAATTAGTCAATTTTTTCCGCAGTGATTGCCTCAAAACTCAGTTCAATGATATTACTCAGATTGACTCAAGCGCCGCCGTAGTCTACATGATCACCCTGAACGATCGCCTTGAAATATTGCTAAATTTACCCAATGGCAACATCAAGCGTTATACCACGGCGATCGGCGCTTCAGACGTAGAATCAAGCGTTATCGATTTTCGCGATAACCTTCGTGATTCCAGTAACCAAGATTATTTAGCGCAATCAAAAAAAATATATGACTGGACAATTCGCCCTATTGAAGCCGACCTAATCAGTAACAATGTGAAAACCATTGTGATTGTATCGGATCAATCCTTGCGTAATATGCCCTTTGCAGCGCTCCATGATGGCAAACAATTTCTGGTCGAGAAATATGCATTGGCAGCTTCTCCAGGGTTGCGACTACTGGAGTCTAAACCAATCGCGAAAAAGGAAATTAATGTTCTATTAGCTGGCTTAAGCCAATCACGTTTCACTTTCGCCGCACTTCCTGCGGTACAGAAAGAACTAGAATCGCTCCAAAAGCAAATTGGGAAGGCAAGCTCCAATCTATTGCTCAATGAAACTTTTACCAGTGAAAGTTTGCGCCAATCTATTCAAGCATTACCATTTCCTGTGGTACATATTGCCACCCACGGACAATTTAGTTCTAAAGCCGCCGAGACATATATTGTCGCTTGGGATCAAAAAGTAAATATTGAATCGTTAAATGGAATTTTGCGATCGCGGGAACGTAGTGATGCTGATCCATTAGAATTATTAATTTTGAGTGCTTGCCAAACTGCTAATAGTGATAAGCGATCGGCTCTAGGCTTAGCAGGAATCGCGGTCAGAGCAGGAGCCAGAAGTACGATCGGTTCTCTATGGCAAATTAGCGATGAGGCGACATCAATATTAATGTCAGCGTTATATACCAAACTCACTGATCGCAATCTTAGTCGAGCTGAAGCGCTGCGTTCCGCCCAATTAACTTTACTGAAGGAAGGGGAATTTAATCATCCTTACTACTGGTCGCCATTTATCTTGCTAGGCAATTGGCAGTAAGCAAGGTACTAGAGCCGAGCCTAAGCAATCATTTAAGAATTGTCTAGATCCCCCCCAGCCCCCCTTACGAAAGGGGGGAGAATCAATTAAATTATCTTCTTCCCCCTTTTTAAGGGGGATTGAGGGGGATCTCTTAGAGCCTTAGACTGTAGAAAGTAATTCTTAAATGGTTTCTAAAAGCCTAAATCCGCCTTCGCCACTTCCGCAACCCGCAATACTTCTGGAGTGGAAATTTCTTCCCAAGGAACTTCCCCAATCTCACGATAGAAAGTCTCGTCATAGGGGCGAGTTTGGACGACCACAGGCATCGGCACGGCATGACCGAGAACTAAAGCTTGTTGTTTGGAATCTAGCTTCGATAAAATTGTTCGTAAATTGCCGCTTCCCGCCACACCCGTAAAAATTGCATCGATATCCTTCTCATCATTTAATAAAGCCGTGATTCGCGTCCCAATTTGTGACATCACCTCATTATCAATTCCCGATGGACGTTGATCGACAATTAATAGCGTTACAAAATATTTTCGCATTTCACGGGCGATCGTCCCAAAAATCGTCTGTCTCGCCGTATTCGGAGCCAGAAATCGATGCGCCTCCTCAATGGTGATCGTCAATTGCTGTGGGCGATCGCTAATATTTTTAGTTTGCAAGAATTTCTCAGCTTGCTGAACATAGGAATGATGAATTCGCCGCGTAATAATATTTGTCGCCAACATATAGGAGAGCAAATTCGATTGAGAACCAAATTCAATCACAATATGTTTACCCGCCGCGATCGCATCGAGAATGCGCTTAATGTAATTTTCAGGACAAGTGGGACGTAAATACTTGAGATCATCAAGGCGAGTGAGTTTACGCTGGAGCGCCATAATCGAAGATTTACTACCCATTTTCTGCTCGCAAAATTCTTGAATTTCGGAATTAGTCATCGCTAATAATCGCGAAATCCAAGCTTTGCCAAATTCATTGCGTAAAATAATCGCATTCTCTAAACTTGCCTCTGACAAATTCAATTCTTCACGAATTAGCATCAAATCTTCGACATCAATTTGATCGTAGCTAATGTAAAGTTCTTGAGCATCCCGCACCCCACGCCGTCTAGTCGAGTCAGGATCGAGGGTGTAAATCTGCACCTGTGCAGGAAACAACTGGCGCAATCCTTTAACCGTGCTAAATCGCTTACCCTCCGTCGCCGCTTCCCATCCATATTCAGAATGCATATCAAAAATTAGATTCACCGCCGCCTGTTTCTTAATGATCCCCGACAATAATAGCCTTGTTAAAAAAGACTTTCCCGTTCCCGATTTTCCAAATACACCGTTACTACGCTCCACAAAGCGATCCAAATCTAGACAAATCGGTACTGGCATATCAATCGGTTGCCCGATCGCAAAGTTGCGTTTATGGGGATCATCTTCCCAACCAAATACAATCCGAAAATCCCGTTCCGTTGCGTCAAATACTTGCGAAAAATGACTGGGGATCGTCTTCACTGGCAGAAGTTGAAAATCACTGATTTCTTCTACGGATTCATAAACTGGTGATTTCTTGCGTTTAGCCTTATTGACGCGATCATTAGGGCGATCGCTAGTCTGACCGATTGCGCGTTGAGTTAATAAATCAAAGGGATTAGAAGGCACAAACATTAACATCGGCGTTAAAGCGATCGTGCCGAAGGTTCCTGTTCCCGCTAAAATTTCGGTTAAAAAAGTATTCTCAGGATCAGGGGGATTGACGAGAATGCGTGGACTAGCCGTACCGAGGGTGACATCAGTGAGAATGCAAAAGAAGCGGGTATGCCGACCATGCACCACCAGAAATTTGCCCACACGCATATCTTCGACTGATACTTCACCATTTAGCCGAACTTCTAAACCGTCACTCAAAGAACCTTGGACAACAATTCCTAATGGTTGCAATAAATTCACGCAAAATCCCCAAATTGCCAACTTGCCAGTAATTTTACCAAAAAAAGGTAGGTGCAGTTCATGAACTGCACCTACCTTTTTTAAATATTCTCTTAACTATAGCTTTTTAGGAGTTGTGAGAGTCTCGCCCTGAGGTCGAAACTCTCACAACTCTTTTCGATTTGCTATAGATGTACGCGGCGAAGCCGCACACATCTAATTGTTTGAAAATTTAGTAACGACCGCCGCCGCCGCCGCCGCCAGATTTGAAGCCGCCGCCATTACGACCGCCGCCGCCGCCGCTACGACCGCCGCCGCCAAAGGAATCATTGCTTTCACGAGGCTTAGCCTTGTTGACTTTAAGCACACGACCCATCCATTCAGCGCCGTCTAACGCTGTGATGGCAGCATCTTCTTCTTCGTCTTTGCTCATTTCAACAAAAGCAAATCCACGAGCGCGACCAGTTTCGCGATCGGTAGGAAAATGAACACGAGTGACCTTGCCGTAGTCTTCAAAAACTGGCTTTAAATGATCTTGAGTAACTTCATAGGACAAGTTACCAACGTAAATAGACATTATGCTTTCTCCAAGAATTCAATAAGTATGTAGAGATAGAGATGTCGGAGAGAAGCTTGTCACGATGAAACAGAAAAAAACTGTCAGTACAGAAAACAATTACTACAACCGATGAATACTTTTACCTTACGAAAAATAGTTTAACGCACAAAGGCTGAATTTGGGTGCAATGTTACATTTTATTTCTTTTTGGGGCGATCGCACAGTGACTATTTCGTTAAACCCAAAAAAGGTTTGCAGCGCAAACCGTTGCAAACCTCTTTTGCGATCGCGAGAAAGTTAGAACAGATCTAAATCAGTTACCGCACCCTTGCTACTAGTCGAAACCAACTTGGCATATTTTGCCAAAACACCTTTGGTATAGCGTGGGGCAGGAGCCTGCCAATTTGCGCGACGAGCCGCGAGTTCATCATCACTGACATTCAGTTGAATCAAGCGTTGATGGGCATCAATCGTGATTGAGTCGCCCTCATTGACTAAGGCAATATTGCCGCCCACAAAAGCTTCAGGCGCAACGTGACCAACCACCATGCCATAGGTTCCACCAGAAAAACGTCCATCAGTGATCAGCGCGACCGAATCTCCTAAACCCGCGCCGATAATCGCACTGGTTGGCGCAAGCATTTCGCGCATACCCGGACCGCCCTTTGGTCCTTCATAGCGAATTACCAATACATCACCCGCAATAATCTTATTGGCAAGAATGGCGCTGAGACATTCTTCTTCCGATTCAAAGACACGAGCAGGACCCGTGATGATCGGATTTTTGACTCCAGAGATTTTTGCCACAGCACCTTCTTCCGCAAGATTGCCTCTGAGGATCGAGAGATGTCCTTGTTTGTACATCGGGCGATCCCAAGGACGAATCACATCTTGATCAGCGCGGGGTTCAGAGGGAATATCTTTGAGGAGTTCTTCGATTGTTTGCCCTGTGATCGTGATGCAGTCACCATGCAATAAGCCATGCGCTAAGAGCATTTTCATGACTTGGGGAATGCCGCCAGATTTATGTAAATCAGTCGCAACATATCGTCCCGATGGCTTGAGGTCACAAATAACAGGCACGCGCTCACGGATACGCTCAAAATCATCAAGATGCCATTCCACACCTGCGGAATAGGCGATCGCTAAAAAGTGCAGCACCGCATTAGTCGATCCGCCCACTGCCATTACAACTGAAATCGCATTTTCAATCGATTTACGGGTGATGATGTCGCGGGGTAATAAATTTTTCCGAATCGCATTCACTAGCACAGTGCCAGCTAGCTCAGTATTGGCTGCTTTTTCAGGGGCGATCGCGGACATCGTGGAGGAATACATCAAACTCATGCCCATTGCTTCAAAGGCTGAAGACATGGTGTTAGCTGTATACATACCACCGCAGGAGCCAGCCCCAGGACAAGCATTGCGCTCAATCGAGTTGAGTCTAACCTCATCAATGCGACCTGCGCTATATTGACCAACCGCTTCAAACGAACTAACTACAGTCAGGTCTTCGCCGTCAAAATGTCCTGGTTCGATCGTACCGCCATAGACAAATAAAGCGGGAATGTTCATTCTTGCCATCGCAATCATTGCGCCAGGCATATTCTTGTCGCATCCGCCGATCGCCAATACGCCATCCATGCTCTGCCCAGTACAGGCGGTTTCGATGGAGTCAGCAATCACGTCACGCGATACTAGCGAGTATTTCATCCCCTCTGTTCCCATCGAGATACCATCGCTGATCGTAATTGTCCCAAAAACTTGGGGCATCCCATTAGCGGTGCGAATTCCTGCTTCAGCACGGATTGCTAAGGGCGCGATCCCCATATTACAAGGGGTGATCGTGCTGTGGGCGCTGGCGACACCGACAATCGGCTTTGTAAAATCTGCGTCTTGAAAACCAACGGCGCGTAACATAGCGCGATTAGGCGATCGCTGCACACCTTCGGTAATAGCACGACTTCTGGGATTACTAGGGCGATTATTTTCGCGACTATCAGCGCGATCGCTGGTGAGATTATCAGACATATTTAAAATCTCTTGATTTTTGTAAACTTAATTAACTAAAACATTTTAGAATTTTTAGACACGAGAACACCAAGTCTAAACTATCAGCACTTAACAATAATGCAATCTCAAAAGTACATCCCGAATTCTTTGCCTAATCGCCTCAAGCGTCATGCTGCCCTTAGTGTCACGGCGCTAGCTTTTGGATTGTTGCTTTATGGTTGTGGTGAAAACCGAGTTTCTCAATGTAACAAATTTGTTGCGATCGCCAATAAAAGTAAGACTCTAATAACGCCCAAGGATATTTCAGGGCTTGTCCCAGTCGCGCAAAGCATTGATCAAATTCGCAATGAAGCACAGGCGATCGCTGCCCAAGACTCGAAACTCAAGGCGTTGCAAGTTGAATTATTGGGTATGTATGATGATGTATCTCAATCTCTCAAGGCTCAAGCTAAGGCAACTGAGGCTAAAGATAAGAAAGCCGTAGATAAAGCCAAGCTAGAATTGACTACTGCGGCTGGGAAAGAAAGTGACATCGTTGATCGCTTCAATGATTTATGCGCTAAGTAATACAACCTACAGAAAAGTGGCGATCGCAAATGATTTTATCGGTTCACTTGTAATATCTTTTTAGGACG
Source organism: Pseudanabaena sp. OTE_70b_metabat_355 (assembly GCA_031377675.1). Taxonomy (GTDB): domain Bacteria; phylum Cyanobacteriota; class Cyanobacteriia; order Pseudanabaenales; family Pseudanabaenaceae; genus Pseudanabaena. The sequence goes on from JANMFC010000075.1 coordinate 19,888, forward strand.
ACCACCTTTTTTACCACTAATGCGAGATGTTTCAGCTTTGGTAGCCACATAGTTTAAAAATTGGTGCTTGCTAGGAAGGAGATGGAAGAAGATCGCGAAAAACGCCAACAGTGACGATCCCTCTGACTATGCACTGTTTCATGCTCCTTTTTTCGAGTTTATGTTTAAGCGTATTTTGCCGTGTAGCTACGGGCGATCGCATCACAACGCTCATTATCAGGATCACCAGAATGTCCCTCTACCCAATGCCATCGGATATTTGCAGTATTGAGTGGATCGAGTTGTTGCCAAAATTCTTGATTTTTGACGGGTTTATTATCTTTAGTCTTCCAACCATTCTTTTTCCAACCTTTAATCCATTTAGTAATGCCATCAAGGACATACTTACTATCGGTATAAAGATCGACAGGTGAGGATTGTTTGTGCGTAGCCAAAAACTCTAAAGCCGAGATCGCCCCTTGTAGTTCCATTTGATTGTTCGTTGTCTCGCGAATACCACCACCGAGTTCTTTGGTACTGCCATCGGAAAGGTGAATGACTACGCCCCATCCCCCAGGACCTGGATTTTTAGAACAAGCCCCATCGGTGTGGATACTAATAATTTTTGCAGCTTCGGATGAATTAGAAATTACTGAAATCGGTGCAGTTTTTACCGTGAGGCTTTCTGAATTTGTAGGTGATTTAGTCGGCAAATTTGTAGATGATTTTGCGATGGCGATTGTTTCCTTGACGAGAGCGACTGTTTTGGCAGAGCGCGATCGCGTAATTTCCACAGCCACAGATCCTTGAAAATTGGGAATCGGCGGTTGTTTAATTACCCGCAATTCAACTTGGGAAACTTTCGTGTCTTCGAGAATATTGTCAGCGATCGCGCCAGCTAAACGCTCGATTAGCTTATATTTTTCGGTTTGAATTATATTTTCGATCTTGCGAATACAAGAAATATAGTTAACTGTGTCCTCAATTTCATCGCTATAGGTTGACTTCTCAAAATCAACCCACAGGGTAGCGTCCACTTCAAACCACTGTCCCAACACATTCTCTTCGGGTAAATATCCTACATACCCATAGGCTCTTACACCCTTTAAATAAATTTTGCTAGTTGTCATAATTCTTTTAATTTTCTTAGCTTTAGAATATTCCAAATTAGTAGCCCAAAGAAAAATTTAAAAGTGCCGCGAAGCGGCTCTTTTAAATTTTTCTTTGAGTTTCATCTCAGCGCCAAGCGCTGTAGTTCCATATTTGTTCTAGCTTAAATGTTATTTTAGAAAATCTATATTTAATAAATATTTGATTTTGTAATGTCTAAAAACTATAAGGTTACGCTGCTCCCTGGTGATGGTATTGGACCAGAAATTATGAAAGTGGCGGTGGCGGTGCTACAGGCGATCGCCCCGAAATTTAAGATTAGCTTTGCCTTCGAGACGGCTCTGGTCGGTGGTGCAGCGATCGATGCGACAGGACATCCGCTCCCCGATGAAACCTTGCAACTTTGCCAAAGTAGTGATGCAGTTTTATTGGCTGCGGTCGGTGGTGAAAAATGGGACAATATGCCAGCCAATTTACGTCCTGAACAAGCATTACTGGGTTTGCGGGGTGGCATGGGCTTATTTGCCAATTTACGCCCTGCTCAAATTTTACCGCAGTTAATCGAGGCCTCTACCTTGAAGCGGGAAGTTATCGAAGGTGTGGATATTTTGGTCGTGCGCGAACTTACGGGCGGTATTTATTTCGGTAAACCAAAAGGCATTGTTACCGATGAAAATGGGGTGCGGCGTGGATTTAATACGATGGTCTATACCGAGCCTGAAATTGATCGGATTGCTAAAGTTGGCTTTGAGGCTGCTCAAAAACGGCGCGGTCAGGTTTGTTCGGTCGATAAGTCGAATGTGTTGGAAGTGTCACAACTCTGGCGCGATCGCGTCACGACTATGGCTAGTGAATACCCTGATGTGAAACTATCGCACATGTATGTGGATAACGCCGCTATGCAAATCATTCGCAATCCCAAACAATTCGATGTGATTCTCACCAGCAATCTGTTCGGGGACATTCTCTCCGACGCGGCGGCGATGTTGACGGGTAGCATCGGGATGTTGCCCTCGGCAAGTTTAGGCGCGGCGGGTAAACCAGGAGTATTTGAGCCTGTGCATGGTTCGGCTCCTGATATTGCGGGTAAAGATCTCGCGAATCCCTTGGCTCAAGTCCTGAGTGCGGCGATGATGTTGCGCTATGCCTTTAATGAGGGTGATGCTGCCGATGCGATCGAATTAGCGGTGAATAAAGTCCTTGATTCTGGCAAGAGGACGGGTGACATTATGGCTGATGGTTGCGAAAGATTGGGCTGTATTGCTATGGGTGAAGCCTTGCTAGCCGCAATTTAGATTTAGGGCGGCGCTTTGCGCCGCCCCTAGCCACTCTCCCGCAGGCTGCCGTGTACACACAAGTCCATATTGTTTGCTCATATTCTGAATACCCTGCAATAAATTGCGGGCTGAAAGCTAAAACCCGTTGAAACGGGTTGAAAATCAGAAATTAGTCAGTTTTAACTGACTTTAGCTTTCAGCCAAGAACTTTAGTTCTTGGTTCTCGCGACTTGTGTGTAGACGTTAGCTCGCCTTGCGGGAGAAGGGGTTGGGGGGGATGAGGGTTTCACGGAATATCAGTGAATTAAATCAACTTCGTTAAATCATCAATTTCAAAGTATTGGTGAAATTTTGCGGTGACTTGCAAAACCGACGATCGCCCTCCATCGGCTTGACGCTTCTTCTTGACAAAGCCTTGCTCGACTAACTCTTGCACATGTTGATAGGCTCCCGCGCCGCGTAACTCGATTAGTTCTGACTGAAGAATATTTTTTTTGAGGGCGATCGCTGCCAGAGTTCGCAAAGTACCGCGCCCCAAATCTACAGGAATTAATTTATTGACCAAATCCTCAAACTCTGATCGCAGGCGTAATGAGAAACCCATATCAGTTTCTACTATTTCTAAAGCACTATCGCGATGGGCATATTCAGAAATTAGATCGATTATCCCCATTTCCGCATCCTCAATTTCGCAACTTAAAGCCGCCGCGATCGCCGCCAAATTCATCGGTTGCCCCTTTAAGTACAAAACCGCTTCTACTTTTTGCTTAAGTGAATTGGCGATCGGTAATTCTGGTTGTTCAAAAGCTAAATCATTTGTCATGCTAAAATTTTAGCCGAGTAGAGGCGGCGCAATGCAATGCTTTTAATTGGTTAAATTTATTAAATTTTTTATTAGCTGAGAAACCAAAATATATGCCCAGCAGCATGATGTACTACGAAGACAGTTATGTAGTACTGCCCCCAGATATGCAAGAGCAGTTTGTGACTCAGCCAGAATTAGAACAAATTTTGCATGATTTATTAAGTGGTATCCAAGATGCGTTGCCTTATGATTTGCAAAATCTTGATGATATTAATCAACAGGTACAGCGTTTAGTTAAAACTGCTTGCGATCTCGACTGTGGCGATCGCGGTCGCTGGCAATGGTATGTCGTTCGTCTGGATAAGTAATTCCAAATCAAAGATTGTGGCAAAGGTCTGCGCGATCGCTTCTCTCACATTTACAAATAAATTTTGATTTTGATTTTGATTTTCATTTTCGTTCTCAAGATCAGGTAAAAACTGATCGAGATTACAAACTTGGCAATCGCTGATACCACAAGGGACAATCCGCTCAAATCCTGACAAGTCCATATTGATGTTTAATGCAAATCCATGCATAGTAATCCATTGACTAACTTTGATTCCGATTTGAGCAACTTTTTTGGGAGCAATTTTTTGATTTTCTCCATCAACATCGATCCACACACCTGTTAACCCTTGAATGCGTTGCGAAACCACACCAAATCTAGCTAAAACTTGAATAATCACCTCTTCGAGTTGTCTCAAGTACCAATGCAAATCATGTTGATAGCGATCAAGATTGAAAATGGGATAGGCAACTAATTGCCCGATCGCATGGTGAGTTACTTCACCGCCGCGTTCAATGCGATGACATTCGATATCATCATCTTCTGGACTAAATTTTAAAAACTCTAAGCTGGAACCCTGTCCCAAGGTATAAACGGCGGGATGCTCCACTAGTAGCAATACATCAGGTAGATCTTGCCCTACGCGCCTTGCTTGTTTGCGTTCCTCAACTAATTGTTTTTGCCATTCCCAAGCAGTGAGATAGGGAATAGGGCGATCAAAGTGATAAAGCAAACAAGTTCGATGCATATTTTTAGTGTTAACAGTTGTTTTTTGGCTGTGGTCATAGAGGTTAACTCCTTATCAATATAGAGCGATCGCCATAAAAATCTTGCAACTTTCGGCTGAGGACAACTTTTTAAATTCGTTCATAGTTCAATTCCTTCTCTTTGGATATTTCTCAATAAAGCAACATCTTTAGCATTAAATCGATCTTCACTCATCGGGATGATGGAGACAAGTTCATCGTAGTCTAATAGAATTTTGACACGCAGGTTGGACATATAAGATATTTCTTGCACTTGAGATATTGGGCTTTTGAGGACGGCTAATAGGTCAATATCTGAGTCGGGAGTGGCTTCGCCTCTGGCGTGAGAACCAAATAGAATTAATCGCACAAGGCGATCGCCATATAGCTCTTGCAACTCTTGCTTGAGTTCGTTAAGTATTGGCTTAATGCTGGTTAAAGTTGTATTCATTTTCTAAGGGAAGTAACGATAAAATTCTTTGCGGTGTAATGTGCGAATGACTTCTACTGTGTTGCCTAAAATTTCTATGCCAATGCGATAGTCACCTACGCGAATACGATAACGGGTTGAATATCCTTGCATGGCTTTAATGTTCGTTAGTTCCTGCAAGTTCTGAGCTTCAGGTAAGGTTGTAAAGGCAATTTCAGAGATGCGCTGATATACTGATGTACCTTTAAGATTTTTGAGATCTTTCAAAAATGACTGACGATAATTCACTTCCATTTTAATCCTCTAAAAAAGCTAGGGCTTCTGCATGGGAGTAAAGAGGAGTTTTTTTACCTTCATCCATTGCTTTATTGAGACAATAATCTTCTATAGCTTCGCTAAGGTCTTCTAGGGATACGTTATCAATGGGTAAGAGTTGCCTCCAAATTGCGATAGGGATGACAACGGCGGTGGGCTGTCCTTCTTTGTTAGTGAGATATTCAAGGTTTAGCATGATTGACTCTCTTGTTGATGGTTTTGTGTAAGTTTCGTTTATTTTATAACTTTAGCTAAGGGAGCTAAGGGCGCTCGTATCTATGTACTCATGAGAATGGGAAGCCTCCATGTTTGGTAATAATTTGATCGATATCGCTCATGATCTCGATGGTTTCGCTCAAGATGGAAATGATGTTTTGATAATGAACGAGGTCGTCAAAGCTGAGTTCGCGTCCTTTGCGATCTTTAAGCCATTTTTGACAAACTTGATAGCCGCCGATGTGGAAGTTCCAAATGTGGTTGGGGATGTTGGCGAAATACTGCTGGTCGTTAATCCAGATTTGTTGTTGGATTTCGTTGTATTTGACTTGTTCGACAAGGTTGGAGCCATCGATGGGATAGTTGCTAATTTCGGTTCCTGTTTCTTTCATCAGGTGGAGTTGTACGAGTCGATCGCCTTTGGTGGCTAGTTCCCAAAATAGTTGTTTGTTGCTGGTGAGGGGTACTCGCGGAAAGTCGATTTTCAGGAATTCGGCGTAGCGTTGGCGATAGGTGGGTGAGTGGAAGGTTGCGTAAATGTAGTTAAAGATGTCTTCTGGTGCAAAGGTTTTGACTTGATCGCCTTTGCCATCAGGGAAGAATTCTAAGCCGAGTTTTTGGGAGAGTTCGGTAATAAATTCTGGTGCTAGGTTTGGGCGGCGTTTATTAAAATCTGATTCTTTAAGTATTGTATCTGTGGGATAGAGATAGAGAGGAAAAACATTGGCATTATCCAGTGACGAAATAACACATTTATCTGTAATTGCATCGGTTATAAAAAAATTAGATACAATCTCATTTCTAGGTCTTCGCAACGTTATTAAAACTAAGTTCTCTTTTTCAAGAATATGATGCATGATTTCACTTCTAGGTCTACAATGAAATCCTCCAGAATTACCTGTATAGTATGTATATCTTTGATCGAACGGGCGATAAGTTATAGGATAAACATTATCGAGAGATAACTTATTTTTTTGCAAGTCTTTTTGAGCGATATGAATTTTCCAATCAGTTGTATCTTGCCCTAAGTTAAATTTTTGTCTGGCTTCTTCCACTGGTAATTCTACAAAATCATTAACGATTTTCCAAATTTGGTTCTGAGTAAATTGAATAGTTAAGCTATCTCTTGCAGTATACAAACCTACAGAATTGCTCAATGTGATCTTCGGTAGATTCCAATATTGATCATATTCACTTTGTAGATTCGCATCATTTTTTACAAACAAATAAAATTCAAGATGAGGCTCTAATTTTCTCCATTCAGTAGAACTAATATCATTTTCATCTAACCAATGATACTTGCCACCAACTAATTCCTTATTCTCTTTAACCTCTCTAACACCCCACAAATCAGCATGATAAACCTTAGCTAAATCTTGCTGACTATCTTGATACTTAATAAAAAACGCGATCGCTACCCCTTGCTGAATATCAAACACATTTTGATCAGTTGAACCATCGGGACAAACTTCCTTTTTCTTGCTATTCCCATGCAAATCTAAAATATAAATCTCATCAAAAGTCTGCATCAAATTTTGACGCATTCCCCGAAAAGTTGGATTATCCAAATAACCATGATTCGTAATTAAAGCCACAACCCCATAACCAGTTTCCGCAACCCGATACTGTGCAAAACGAATAAACTTCACATAATCATCTAGCAAACCTTTAGGATTTCTCTCTCCCAATGGCTTTCCATCCACATGATAATAATCCTTAACCAAATTCACAATCCAAGGATCAGTATTCATCGACTCATAGGAATAAGGCGGATTGCCTAAAATCACCATTACAGGCGTATCCTGCTTAACCCCTTTCGCCGCCTCTGCCTCATCACGAATGCGATTCATAAACCCATCCGCCGCAGGAATTTGAAAGCCTTCCTGCAAAGTATTCGTTAAATAAATCCGTAAACGCTCCTCAGAACTAAAGTCATAACCAGTTTCTTGAAGCTGTAACCCCAACTTCATGTGCGCCACCGTATAAGGAGCCATCAGCAACTCAAACCCAAACAAACGCGGCAACAAATGCTGACTCACATAACCCGACCACATCCCCTTCTGATTTTTGAAACCCTCATAAATATGCTCAATCACCCGATGCATAAACGTCCCAGTCCCCACCGCAGGATCAAGAATGAGAACCTTGTGCATATCTGCCCTCACCCTAAATCCCTCTCCCAAAGAGGGAGAGGGACTTAAAGATTCTTTTTCTTGCTCCCCTTCTCCCGCCTTGGGAGAAGGGGCTGGGGGATGAGGGCTAGGAATCTTCGTACTATCCGCCAACCCCTTCTTAATCCCAAACTTCTCCTTGAGAATATAATCCACACTCCGCACAATATAACCAACCACAGGCTCAGGCGTATAGTAAACCCCCCGTGATTCGCGCATCTTCGGATCATATTCCGCTAAGAAAGTCTCATAAAAATGCACCACAGGATCTTCACGGCGATCGCGCTTACCAAAATCGCTCAAAATTGCCGACATATCTGTTAGCCGCAAAATAGTCGCCAAAGTATCCACCGCCCAAGTAATGCGATCGTCAAGTTCCGAACCCGCAATCTGATTAAAAATACCGCGCAAAAATGGATTGGTTTTTGGCAAGCGAAAACCCGCCGTTTCCCTTGAAAAAGAACTTACTTGATCCGTATTGCAACGCGCCGCAAACAAACCATAGCAAATCGTCTGAGCATACATATCCGCAAACTGCTCACCCGTCAAATCGCGAATCAACACCGCCCGAAAAGACTCTAACTGTTGTCGCAACATCCCACCGCGATCGCTATCATTGAGAGCAGTATTAATCGCATCCCTAATCAACTGCGCCAAAGCCGCCATCCTCTTCGCTAAAGCTTTTGGAGTAGTGACTTGCACAACTTTAGTCAACAAAAACTGTCGCAATAATTGATCGACCTGTGCAATTCCATCAGCATCAGCCTTAATCTTTTTCTGCTTATCAAAAGTAGCTATAGAAGCCGATAGCCGTAACTCCCCACCCACATACCACCGAAATTCCAAATGATCCGTTAAAATCAAGTTCCCCAAAGCATTAAAATAACGCTTCATTTGATCTTTCTTCTCAAGTCCCTTTAACGCAATGCCAACATCCTTAGCCTCAAGATGTCCAACCTCTAAAGCCCCCTGCCCAATCCAAAAATCTGGCGCACCGCAAGCAATCCGTTTCGGCTCATTCACCGCCAAAATGTCATTACCAAAAGACTCAAGCAGTTTTTTCAAAGCAGGACGATAGGTATGCTCAGTCGCATTACCCTTTTGATAAATCTGCGTCACATCTTGTAAATAAACTTGAATTTGACTAATCATTGCATTTTTAGATCGGCTATTTTCAGGATACCAGATAAAATCCTGATACTTTGAGTTTAGCTACCCGTCATTTGGAAAATCCTTTGGCGGACAGGATTAGGATTAATGATGATGAAGTGCGATCGCCTTTTGAAGATCGAGAAATTAGAAATCTGTTAGAATCAATAAGCAGACACGCTCAGAAATATCATGTCTAATCCTTTGTCAATCCGCCTCAGTCGCGATCGCTATATAAATCTGCTTACAGACTTTGGCTTCAAGCGACTATTTGGAACTGAGCCAAACAAAAATCTACTAATCGACTTTCTTAATGTCATCTTACCCGCACAGCACCGCGTCAGAGACTTAACATACCGTAATACAGAGAACCTCGGCAATACACCCATTGATCGTAAAGCGATCTTTGATCTTTACTGCGAAAGCGAAGCAGGAGAAAAGTTTATTGTCGAAATGCAAAAAGCAAAACACAATTATTTTAAAGACCGTAGCATTTACTATGCCACTTTTCCTATTCAAGAACAAGCAGAAAAAGGAACTTGGAACTACAAGCTCACACCAGTCTATGCGATCGGCATTTTAGACTTTATTTTTGATGAAGATAAGAACGATGGCACCTTACTACATATTGTCGAATTAAAAGATCAAGATGGTAAAGTCTTTTATGAGAAGCTAAAATTTATTTATCTTGAACTACCAAAATTCAAGAAAAACATCGATCAACTAACTGACCATTTTGATAAATGGTTATTTTTGCTTAAACATCTACCCGAATTGGAAGAACCACCTTTACCATTGCAAGAAAATGTATTCATGCAATTGTTTGAAGCCTCACAAATTGCTAGCTTTTCGCAAGCAGAAAGAGATGCGTATGAAAACAGCTTAAAGTACTATCGAGACATGAAAGGAGTCGTAGAAACAGCAAGGGAAGAAGGTCGAGAAGAAGGTCGGGAAGAAGGTCGGGAAGAAGGTCGGGAAGAAGGTCGGGAAGAAGGTCGGGAAGAAGGAAAAGCTAAAGGTATACAAGAAGGCAAACAATCGCTTCTGCTCAAACAACTAGCTCGAAAACTAGGAATTATAATATCCAATGAACTTAAAGTTCAGTTATATCAGCTAGATCTGAATGTACTAGATTCATTGAGTGAAGCGCTGTTTGATTTAGAAAATCTAGAAGATCTGCACAACTGGCTCAAGAGTATTAACCATCGGTAATCAATATTTGAAATAGCGCGATCGCTCTCCTCCTAACCTAATCTCCCCCTCAGATGACAAACCCTTTACAGCCTATTGAGGCTGTAAAGGATATAAAGAAAAGTTTAAAAGTGCCGCTTTGCGGCACTTTTAAACTTTTCTCTGGGTTTAGTTTTAGCGCAAAGCGCTGTAGTAGAAAGGAGTAGAACAGAAAAGCCGTACGTTATGTACGGCTCTTTTGTTCCTAGAATCTACAATGCAGCTTCTTTTTTGAGCTTTTCCCGATCGCTTACTTTAGTGTTTGGAGTCTGAAGTGCGAAGTAGAGCTTGTTCAAGGCACTGAGATAGGCTCTTGCCGAGGCAACAATTACATCGGTATTTGCAGAATGTCCCGAAAGCGTTCCCACATCAGGATGTTTGAGTCGAATCGTGACTTCGCCGAGGGCATCGATACCTGCGGTGACGGATTGCACGGAATATTCGATCAATTGATTGGGAACCTGCACAATCCGATTGATGGCTTTATAAATCGCATCAACGGGACCAGTGCCAACAGAAGCATCGGTAACTTCTGTGCCATCGGGCATGACAATTGTGACCGTCGCCGTGGGAATAGCCCGATCTCCACAGCTTACTTGCACATGATCGAGCTTAAAGGCTTCAGGCGCGTGACGGATTTCATCATTGACGATCGCCTCTAAATCGCGATCGCTAATTTCGCGCTTTTTATCCGCAAGTTCTTTAAAGCGCACAAAGGCGGCGTTAAGTTCTTGTTCAGAAAGTTCAAAACCAAGCTCTCTCAATCGAGAACTCAAGGCATTCCTTCCCGAAAGTTTGCCAAGGACGATCAAGTTATCGGTTAAGCCGATAGACTTCGCGTCCATGATTTCGTAGGTGAGTCGATTTTTCAAAACGCCGTCTTGGTGAATGCCAGATTCATGGGCAAAGGCATTAGCCCCAACGATCGCTTTATTGGGTTGTACTAACATTCCCGTAAGATTGGACACGAGGCGCGAAGTTTTGTAAATCTGCTTCGTGTCAATGTTACAGAGTGGCGTAGTGGATTCGGCAGGGCGACCGAGGAAGCTATTGAAATAAGTGCGGCGGACATGGAGAGCCATCACCAACTCTTCGAGGGCAGCATTGCCAGCGCGTTCGCCAATGCCATTGATCGTGCATTCCATTTGACGCGCTCCATTTTTGGCGGCTTCAAGGAAGTTGGCTACAGCTAAGCCAAGATCGTTATGACCGTGAACCGAGATAATAGCGCGATCGATATTCGGCACATTCTCTTTGATGCCTTTGATTAAGGCTCCAAATTCGGAGGGAGTCAAATAGCCTACGGTGTCGGGAATATTGACTGTCGATGCACCTGCGGCGATCGCTGCTTCTAAGACTTGATAGAGAAATTCAGGATCGGAGCGTCCTGCATCTTCGGGGGAAAACTCGACATCAGCAACCTTAGATCGGGCGTAGGCAACCATCTCTGGCACGATCGCCAAAACCTCAGCGCGAGTTTTGCGGAGTTTGTACTGCAAATGAATGTCAGAAGTAGCCAAAAAAGTATGAATACGACCTTTTGCAGCAGGTTTAACGGCTTCGGCGGCGGATTCAATATCGTTTTTGGTCGCCCGCGCTAAACCGCAAATTGTCGGACCTGTTTCTGTGCCGACGAGTTTCGCAATTTGTTGGACTGCATGAAAATCGCCTTTACTGGCAAAAGGGAACCCCGCCTCAATGATGTCTACACCAAGTCGAGCCAGTTGCTGAGCGATTAGCAGTTTCTGCTCCACGTTAAGGGTTGCGCCTGGTGATTGTTCGCCATCGCGCAGTGTGGTGTCAAAAAAGATAATGCGATCGTGAGCAACCGATGACTCTTGAGGTGTTGTAGACATAATGATTCAGTTAATTCATGAATGTATTTTTTGGGAAAGCGTATCAATCCGTATCAGTGAAATTTTGTCAGAGATTTGTAGCGATCGCTGCAAAAAACTAACTTAAGTAATCTTAGCCTTTTTCTTTAAAAATAGTAAGCCCAACTTAATTTCAGACTAACTTTATAACTGTCATCATTCTCAATTAACTGATGTTATGTGAAAGTTTCTAAAGCGCTTACCTATAGCTCCTCTCGCTCGCGTAGGAGATGGGGAAAAGAAACAATCAGGATTTGCGTGAGATGGGTGATTGTAATAGATAATTGGTATTAAGTAATGTGCTAAAAAAAATGCATTATGCTTACATTCATCATTAAAACATACAAATGAAAAATACTTGCGTTACCCCCCCCCCGAAAAATTACTGAAAAGCTCTGTGGCTAAGGGTTTACTGTCTGTTACTAGCCTTGCTGCTATTACGCTCGCTCCAATCCCAGCCCAAGCCATATCATTCACTATTGGCAACAGTAATAGCAGTTTTACTACCACTCCCCCAAGCTTTACAGGGCAGAGTTTTACCCCTAACGTAGGGGGTAATGCTTCTGATGCTAACTTCACTACAGTTTTGACATCGAATCCTTCGCAGGTTTACCTAACCAACTTTACCTTTACAGGATCTACTGGCACGGCTCCAACGCAGTTAAATCTTTATGGCAGTAACGACCGCACGGGGTTGCTAACTTCCAGTACCAGCAGTAGTGGATTTTCCTACACCTTTGATGGGCTGACCGCATTGACCTTTGGTACTGAATACTTCGCTTTTTATCCCAGCGACAGCGCTGTAACTGTTTCGTTGGGTAGTCCTTCTCCCTACTCAGGTGGCTCTCTGTATGATAACGGGGGGGAGATATCATCAGTTGACACTACCTTTACCGCCACTCTTAGCACTACCCCTGCCACAGCCGTTCCCTTTGATTTTGAGCCGACTGGCGCTGTCGTCATTCTTGGCGGACTGTGGGGACTAAAGCGTTGGGTTAAGAAAAAGAGTCAAGGTTAGACATTCGCGCTATATTTTTTTCCTTTTAAAAACTGAGAGAGGCATATCCTGCGGGTGCGCTTCTCTCAGTTTTTTTGGATTGCTATTTTAATTGCTGATGTTACGCTCTGCGTAAGGTGAGATATTAACTTTTTTTGGGAAATGGTAAGGAGCTACCCTCAATTCTGGTTTTGTCGGAAAATGTTGGAAAAAAAGACATGACTTTTTCTGTTCCCATAACTTGTTTGTTAATGCCTTAATTGTTGTCATGAAATAGCAGAATTTTTATCGTTAAAAACAAGTTAATGCTCAATTTGAAAATGTGGTAATCCTTGAAAACCTTGCTAATAAATGTTTTTGAGGTTTACACCTATACAAAAGCCCTACATGAAAAGTTTAAATAAATTGTGCTAACTTCAAATGGATTGATGGATATAGCAGTCCTAAATCATTTATGAGAAAAATAGGGCTTCGACTTCGCTCAGCCAACAATATACGCTGGCTGAGCGAAGCCGAAGCCTCTCACAACTCATTTAGGATTTCTATATAAATATCCAATTGATTTAGTGAAATGTGAGGAAAACGATGACTATTGAAGACGCACTCAATATCGTGGATTCTGTTTTGGGAAATAAAAGCCTGAGTACAATTCAAGAGGCTATTTTTCGGCAGACTTGGGAGGGTAAAACCTATTCGGAAATTGCTGAAAAAGTCGGCTATGATGCCGCTTATATTCGAGATGTTGGTTACAAATTGTGGCAATTACTATCGGACGCATTTGGCGATCGCGTGACTAAAAATAATCTCCAAGTGATTTTGCGCCGTCATCGTCAGCGATCGCTGCAAGTTAGCAACTCCACCAGTAATGGCGTGGTTCCATCAACTTCTGCATCGATGAATTTTCCTGTTGTTACTGATTCATTTACAGGGTCATTCAGTCAGGAAATTAGTAATGGCGCATCGAAGCTATTTCAACTGCTCTCACGGGTTTTGACTGAGCCAATCGGCGATCGCACGATGGATCGCCAAATTGATCGAACAATCGATCATTATCTGCAACAGATTCACGAATCCAATACTGATCCCTCATTAAAATTGACCATCACGGTTAATCTCAGTAAGGCATAAACAAAAAAGGGCGCTTTGCGCCCTTTTTTGTTTATGCCTTACTTGCAATGTCCTTGCGGTAATACATACCATCGTAGGCAATAAACTCAACGGCGCTATAAACATTGGCGATCGCACTGCGAATATCATCACCGAGAGCCGTTACCCCCAAAACGCGCCCACCATTAGTGACTAGGGCATTATTCTTCAGCTTAGTTCCCGACTGAAACACAAAAGCCCCCACATCTTCCGCTTTACCGATACCAGTCACAAATTGACCAATCTCGACCTTATCGGGATAGCCTCCCGCCGCCATGACTACACATACCGATGATTGTTTTTTCCACTTCAGGGGTGGAAAATTGCCGAGTCTACCTTCGATACAGGCTAACAGCAGATCATCAAGATTAGTTTCCAGCAATGGTAAAACCGCTTGGGTTTCAGGATCGCCCAACCGACAATTAAACTCGACTACCTTCGGTACACCTTCGGGCGTGATCATTAAACCAGCATAAAGACAGCCACGATAATCAATGCCCCGATCCCGAAGGGCGGCGATCGCAGGTTCTAAAACTTGAGTCTGGACTTTTGCCATTAACTCAGGTGTAGCGATCGGGGCGGGGGCGTAGGCTCCCATGCCGCCTGTGTTTGGTCCTGTATCACCATCACCGAGACGCTTGTGATCTTGAGCAGGGACAAGGGCGCGGATGGTTTTGCCATCGGTGAGAGCCAGCACCGATACTTCCTGACCCGTCATAAATTCTTCAATCACTACCGTCTCGCCTGCGGAACCAAATTGTCCTGCAAATATCCGTTCCAGCGCTTCTAGGGCTTCGGGAATAGTCATGGCGACGGTTACACCTTTACCGCTAGCCAAGCCATCGGCTTTAATCACAATTGGTGCGCCTTGGGCTTGCACATAGGCTTGAGCGGATTCGAGATCTTGGAAGTCAGCACTAGCCGCCGTGGGAATATTTGCCTCATGCATCAGCTTTTTTGCCCAAGACTTACTGGCTTCGATCTGTGCGCCTTCTTTGGTGGGACCAAAAATAGGTGACTCTGCCGCTTGGAAATAATCGACGATGCCAAGGGCTAGTGGCAATTCTGGTCCAACTATAGTAAAACCAACCCCTTGAACTTGGGCAAATCGCAACATTCCCTCAAAGTCATCGACACTTAGGGAAACATTTTGGCAATTGGGCATGGTTGCCGTGCCGCCATTTCCGGGGATGCAAAAAACTCGATCAATATGGGGAGATTGCAACAGTTTCCAAGCTAGGGCGTGTTCTCTACCGCCACTGCCAACCACGAGGACTTTCAAATTACACCTTTAATGTACTAGTTACAGCGCTGTGCGCTAACTTAAAACCCAGAGCAAAGTTTAAAATTATCGCTTTGCGATAATTTTAAAC
>JANMFC010000096.1:0-9566 GCA_031377675.1 Pseudanabaena sp. OTE_70b_metabat_355
GCAAAGCAGGCGATTCCGCTTATTTGGGTTCTATTCAGCCAAGGGACTTATCCAAGAATCATTGCTCAAAATCAATGTGCCGATTAAGAACGGTTTCGATGTCGAAGGGGCATTTTTCAGGAAAATCTAAACCAGTTTCCCTCGTGGCATCCGAGCGAGCAACCCGATAAATTTTTTCGAGAGATTCATTGTCTAAATATCGAACGAGACTGGGACTATCTTCTAGATAAAGTCCAATGTTATCCCGTTCTCGACCGATGGTATTTTGCCAACTGCGCGATCGCTTATGACTTTGATAATCCCATTTTAGTAAATGGTGCAAGATTAGACGCAAGCTACTCAATAGGCGATCGCGTTCCCGCTTAGACAAATCACGCACCTCTTCTACTAAATTCTCAATATCCAACTCAGTAAAGCTTCCCGATGAAAGTAAATCCGCCATAGTCTCAGCCCATTGGCTGTAGTCTTGTTCGTATAATTCCTTCATTTATCATTACCTCTGACAAAACTGATGGATCACTGATATCACATAATCTAACATCTCTGCGGTTAGCCCTGGATACAGCCCAATCCAGAAAGTATTTTCCATCACATAATCGGTATTCTTGAGGTCCCCGATCACACGATAGATAGAGTCCTTATAGGCGGGTTGTCTGACCATGTTGCCACCGAACAACAAGCGCGAACCGATGCGTTTTTCTTCTAAATGCTGTACCAATTCATTACGGGTAAATGGTGCATTTTCCTTGACAGACAACAGGAATCCGAACCAACTTGGTTCCGAATTAGGGGCTGCTTCGGGCAGAAGTAAGACATCTTGCAAGTCTTGTAAGCCATTGTGCAGATAGGCAAAATTCTGGCGGCGTTTTGCCACAAATTCTGGCAACTTGTCTAGCTGAGCGCATCCAACTGCTGCTTGCATATCGGTCATTTTCAAGTTAAAGCCGATGTGAGAATAGGTATATTTGTGGTCATAGCCAAAGGGTAAATCACCCAACTGCCATGCGTAGCGCTTATTGCAGGTATTGTCTATGCCAGGGGGACACCAGCAATCTCGACCCCAGTCACGGAAAGATTCGGCAATTTTTTTGAGGCGAGAATCACTGGTAAGGACTGCGCCGCCTTCGCCCATAGTCATGTGATGAGCAGGGTAAAAGCTGACGGTGGAGATATGCCCGAAACTGCCTGTTTTGCGTCCTTGATACTCGCTACCGACGGAATCACAATTGTCTTCGATTACCCAGAGATCGTGCTTTTCGGCAAAAGTCATGACTGCTTCGAGGTTGAAGGGGTTGCCGATCGTGTGGGCGATCATGATGGCGCGGGTGCGATCGCTTAAAGCTGCCTCTAGTTGATCAATATCAATATCATAGCTAGGCAATTTGATATCGAGAAATACTGGCACTAACTGATTTTGAAAAATGGGATTAACCGTAGTCGGAAAACCTGCGGCAACAGTAATGACTTCATCCCCTGGCTTCAGTTGTTTGTCGCCAAGTTTGGGAGAGGTGAGGGTTGACAGTGCGACTAGATTTGCGGAAGAACCTGAGTTAACGAGTAGGCAATGTTTGACACCCATCCATTCGGCAAAGCGCTCTTCAAATTCAGCAGCATAGCGTCCTGTGGTCAGCCAAAAATCTAAGGAAGAATCCACCAGTTTAACGAGTTCTTCTTGATCGAATACTTTGCCTGATACAGGAACATAGGTCTTGCCAGGGATGAATTGCTTTTGACCGAATTTGAATTGGTGATATTCCAAGACAGTCGCAAAAACTTTATTTCTTAATTCTTGCTCTTGGTCAGCAGCGCTGATTTGTTCTTTAGCGATCGCTTGTGTCATTTTTGTCTCCTAACTAAAAAAATACGTTCAAAATCTTTGGAAACTATTTACGAATTGTCTAGATCCCCCCCCAGCCCCCTTGAAAAGGCTACGGTGTACACACAACTACAGAAATTTGCAAATCTCATCAATTACCCCTCCCTAGCCCTCCCCTTGAAAAGGGGAGGGAACAAGATTTCTAGTTTCCCCCCTTTTCAAGGGGGAATTAAAGGGGGTATTTAGACTTGTGTGTACACGGCAGCTTGAAAAGGGAGGAGAACAAACTGAATTATCTTCTTCCCCCTTTTTAAGGGGGATTGAGGGGGATCTCTTAGAGTTTGTAACCTAATCCGATTGATAGCCTTCGATTTGTTTAATCGTCAATGCTTGAAATTGCGCTTGAAATTGTTTAGCATTTTCTGGCGCAATTTGATTTGCTTCTCGATACCAAGAAACAGTCTCCTTGATCGTGCGCTCAAAATCCCACTTTGGTTGCCAGCCCAGTAAATGAAACGCCTTATCTGTAACCAAATTTAGCAAGTTTGCCTCATGGACAGCATCAGGATTAGAGCGATCGCTCCAACTGCCCGACCAATGTTGCAAAATTGTCTCGATTAAATCCTTAACAGGACGATTAGAGTCAAGTCTCGGACCAAAATTAAATGCTGAACAAAGTTTGGCTGTATCCAGCTCTTTGCTCTCATAGATTTTTTGAGCCAAGAGCATATAGCCGCCCAATGGTTCGAGAACATGCTGCCAAGGTCTGGTCGCACGCGGATTACGCACAGGAATTGCTTCCCCAAGACTAAGCGATCGCATTGCGTCAGGCACAATCCGATCCTCCGCCCAATCACCGCCACCGATCACATTACCTGCTCTCGCACTAGCGACACTAATATGGCTTTGATTAAAAAAAGAATTACGCCAAGATGCGATCGCAATTTCTGCACCCGCCTTGCTCGAACTATAGGGATCATAACCACCAAGGGGGTCATTTTCTCGATAGCCATACAGCCATTCGCGGTTTTCATAACATTTATCAGTGGTGATGCATACTGCGACACAGGGGTTAGTCAAGTGCTTGAGCGCTTCTAAAACGTTGATTGTACCCATCACATTGGTATCCCATGTCTCCACTGGCTCGACATAAGACCGCCTCACGAGGGGCTGAGCCGCCATGTGAAACACAATTTCGGGTTGCCAATCGGTAACGAGTTTTTGGATCAACTGGCGATCTCGAATGTCCCCAATTTGATGATCGAGATGACTGGCTAAATCTAACTGCTCAAACAATGATGGATTTGTATTTGGGGCAAGACTAATCCCGCGCACCTCAGATCCCAATTGCAATAGCCACTGACACAGCCAAGATCCCTTAAAGCCCGTATGTCCCGTGACTAAAACCTTTTTTGACTGCCAGAAATTACTCATTTCCACACTTCCCAAGGTGCGTTTTGGCGATCGTGCATTTGGTTGAGCAACTCTAATTCACGATAGGTATCCATGCATTGCCAGAAGCCTGAATGGTTGTATACCGCTAGTTCTCCTTGTTCAGAAAGTGCTTTCAATGGCTCCGCTTCAAAAATGGTGTCATCATTTTCAATCAGATCTAAAACCTTGCGATGGAGAACGAAATAACCACCATTGATCCAGCCTTCACTAACCTGAGGTTTTTCCTTAAAGTTAGTAACTAAATTACCTTCAATAATTAGTTCACCGAAACGCGATGGTGGACGTACTGCTGTCATCGTGGCAAGTTTGCCGTGACTTTGATGAAACGCTAACAAATCAGCAATGTTGACATCGGCAACACCATCACCGTAAGTCCCCAAAAACATTTCACTACCATTTTTATCGAGATAAGTCGCCAGCCGCTTTAGCCTTCCTCCCGTCATCGTTTCCTGCCCCGTATCAACCAACCAAATTCGCCAATCTTCTTCGTCATGAGAATTTTGCAACTTGGTAACTTTCTTGACACCTAACTCCAGCATCACATCGCTGTGATTCCAGTCGTAGTTAAAAAAGTAATCTCTTATCATGTCACCCTTATAACCCAAACAAAGCATGAAATCCTTGAAGCCATAATGGGCATAGGTCTTCATAATGTGCCAAATCATTGGGCGATCGCCCACTAACACCATAGGCTTGGGACGAAACTCAGTTTCTTCTTTAAGTCGAGTACCTTTGCCACCACAAAGGATAACCACAGGGATATTTTGGTTCATAGATTTTAGTCTTTAATTACATTCATAATATTACTAAATGATCGCAGCTTTTCAGTCCGTCCATGTTCACATTCAGCACATTCATGTTCTCGCTAGACGAACTCTCGCCCCGTGAATAAAACCTCACCCGACAAGGATGACCAGCGAGACCATACAGCCGCAACCTCATTTCTTAGGAAGATATTGGCTGATAAGGATTAGCGAGGCTTTAACTCAAAGGAACTTCAGTGAAGAAACAACTTCTCACACCTGTATGACAAGCAATACCGCCGACCTGCTCAATTTTCACTAAGATCACATCCTGATCGCAGTCGTAGTATATTTTCTTCAGCTTTTGAATATGTCCCGAAGTCGCGCCCTTATGCCATAGCTCCTGACGCGATCGGCTCCAGTAATGTACTTCCCCTGTCTCGATTGTCAACTCTAGCGCTTGGCGATTCATCCATGCCATCATCAAAATTGTGCCATCTTCATAATCTTGAGCGATCGCAGGAATTAAACCTTTTTGATCATATTTGAGAGTTTCAATCCAATTATTAGACATATTTTTATATTTTTAGTTTTTTTACCTAAATCCTAAGATTGTAAGTAGCTAGGCACAATTTAATATAACGCCAACTCAAGGATGAAATGCAACGGGTTCTGATAAAACAAAGAATACTTCGTATGGAGTGGGATAGTCAAGTGATTTTCGAGGTCTGTGATTTATAAAATCTACTGTTTTCTGAAAGTCCTCTTCTTTCACGATTTTGAAGTTTGTACTTTTGGGTCAGTATCAAGATTTACAGCTTTATAGTCTCGCCACACACTCGGTTCACCTTTGGGTGTACGAATTCTAATTTTACCGCCATCAATCGCCATTGATTCGATCCACTCTGTTGCCATTGGTTCGGGCATATCCACCTGATGCACTAACCTTTGTTGCTTACTGTGGCATACCTTTACCCCTGTCAATACTTCAATATCTTCCTCCGCCCTTGCGTATGAACCATTTGCACTCAATAGTAAACAACATTTTTCTAACTGTGGACTCATCTGGCTATAAGCTCTAATTCCTAATTTCTAAGCAACTTTTTATTTCCCTTGTTCGACCAGCTTTT
Source organism: Pseudanabaena sp. OTE_70b_metabat_355 (assembly GCA_031377675.1). Taxonomy (GTDB): domain Bacteria; phylum Cyanobacteriota; class Cyanobacteriia; order Pseudanabaenales; family Pseudanabaenaceae; genus Pseudanabaena. The sequence continues at coordinate 5,145 of JANMFC010000096.1, forward strand.
GTCCCTGTACTGGCTTCGATAAAAAAATTCCGATATCTTTACTGACACAGTGCTACATTTGCTCCCGCACTGCGATTTCAATTCCTTCTAGACTTGTCAATCTCTCTGGCTCTCGACTCTCCGTATCCTTGTATAATATGGCTGCTATAGCTTGTACATGGGCATGAATTTCATTCTTTTCCGATTCAGTCATACTTTCACCTTTATCTTTTACTCCTTGAAATTATCCATCTTTTTACCCCTTTTTTATCCTAAGTATTTATACTCATTGCAAAACTGAGATGCACCCCTATAAGATCGCCGATCGCCGATAACTTCTCGGAACTGAACATCGAAGTCGGAGATATTTGCTTGGTTGAGTCGCCGCAGTCAATCTTCACTTTTTGAAGATCACTTTTTAGTAGTCGGCTCCAACACAGTGTTAGACAGCGCTTACTTTACAGATTTCTACGCTGCCTTCTTCACATACTTGAACTGTGAGTTGGTAGCCCTCCATTAATGACATTCCAACAAGAGGTTCTGAATCAGCTTCATCGATGGGGATAGTTAGATAATCACCATCCCAAATTACAACGGCTTCATAGACATTAAAAACGCATTCACTACCATCACCAAGAATAGCGCGTCCTCGTCTTTTCCATTTCAGATTTAGCTGATCAATCAGGTCTGGAGGTAATGAAAGCCAACCGTTAAAACCTGTATCGACAATCGCGTCTTGTGTGTAAATTTTGCCTTTGGAGTCAGATATTGAAAGCGAAATAATCGCCTCAAAATCGGTATTAACAAATCCTCTGATCATACTGCTCTCTTGGTACGTCCACCAAATCGGCGAACATGGCGAGAACCAACACGAACAATCCAAATTTGAGCATCTGGGTGACGGACTTCGAGTCTATTGCAGGCAGCTATTTCACGCAGATCAATTTCAAAGTCTCCAGTTTCAAGATCAATTGCTACAATTTTGCCCTGATTACCTAATTCAATCTGTGGGCGTATTTGCGTTTGGTAAATTAGATCGCCTCTTTGGGCAAATTCTTCTTTGCTATAAAGGGGTTGACGTAGTGCCATGATTGTAAATTTTCCCTGATCGCTGCTTAGTTTAGGCATTATAACTGATTAGAAAATGTCCCGAATAGATGAGATCGCCGATAATTTATCAGAACTAAACATCGAAGTCGAAGATTTTTGCTTGCTCAATCTTGGCTAGAAATCATTCGCTTCAACGGACTCGGCGATTGAGCATAACAGCTCAAATCATCGGGGGTAAGTCGTATCGAATTCATTAACAGAAGATTATAACCGTCTGCTGCATTTGAATGGTTAGGCTTCACTCGCGCAGCAATTTCTCAAAAACTTGTCAAGTTGCCCACGAAATTGGAGCTTTAGATCTTCAGTGCTGGTGTATTGGGTGTGGAAATGACCCAAGTCTTTTAGTCGATCTTTAAACGCCAATAGCGATTGAAAATCCTTATTATTCAATCTGCCAGTATTGATTTGGGCATCCTTGATAAAGGTGTAGATGTATGGTCTGCCAGTCTGTTTGAATTGATCATGTGCAGTGTCGAATTCTTCCTCCGTGAACTTGCCAGTCTTTGTGAAAAAAAGGCTTACAAAAATATCGCAACTTCTGACCGCCTTGTTATACTCGTCTTGCAAGCGGGTTTCAGACATAGCACCCAGAAAATTCTCCCAACGGTTGATAACTAAATAGAGACCCTTGTCAGTGAGTTCATCATTCAACTGGCGGAAGTAAATCTCGAATTTGTCTCTATCTTCCCTTAACTCCTCCGAAGAGGCTAGAAATATCTGGATCTTGCGAAGTTTATTCGCACGCGCTGGCATAGCAACAGAGTTTTCTGCTTCATGAATTATGCCGTCTAGAAAAGCAAGAATTTTTCTATGTGAGTTTTTACAGTTTTGACGATAACCTGCTGCTTGAATTTCATTTTGCTGTTCATGCCGTCTCTCAGACTCCATCCACTTTTTCATATCTTCTGGGTAAAGCTCTGGAGAAAATATGTATTGAGGGTCATTTTTTAGATCTGGACGACGACGCACAAAAAATGTTCCTCCCGCAGGGTAAATAGGTTTCTCCAAAAGACTTTTGAATTCATCTAAATTCTCTGACCAATTTCTAGTAATTGTTGGTAGAGCATTCATTCCCCAAATAGCTACTTCATCCCAATCCAGAAAACTAGTATTTTCTAGTTCATCTTTTAGTGTTCTTAACCTTTCAAGTGGTTCTTGCATAGTTTGGATGTTTGATTGGAGACGAAAGCCCTAAATGTGATTATCTTGCAGATCACAGGATAAATACTTGTATAAGATAAATATCACACAACTTGTCCGACAAAGCAACAGATAAGTGTAGTGACAAGATTATTGCAGGGTAATATACCCGAACAGACTTTTATTAATCGCTATAAAAGATAACATTCCTAAACCTGTAATGACGGTCTATCTACTTTTTTAAGATTTGTTTTTAGAATTATTTTTTAAGCGCATTCCGAAAAGTATTCGCAGCTTCTAATCGGGAAGTTTGGGCAATTAATACACACCGAGTCAGTAAATCAATATCTAAATCTTTCAGTTCGGGAATCTCACTCTGAGCGATCGCTTCATAATTATCTTCGCGTAAATGGAAAAGACTAAATATGCCATCTTGCCAAAACCATACTTCAGGAATGCCTAAAGCTTGATAGCGTTGTAATTTTTTGGGACTGCCACTGGTAAAAATAACTTCGATCGCTAAATCAGGTATCGGTTTTGATGTTCCAAAACAATAGGATTCATCTGGTTCAATCGATACTTCCCCTTCTCGCTGTTGAGTCATCGAACCTGTAGGTTCAAATTCGATGTTGTGTTCTATACAAAAGATACTTAATAGAACACAGATAAATCGACTGACGGTTTCGTGGGCGCGACTTGGCATAATTATTTCAATGGTTTCTTCATAATAAAAAAATCGCACTCCCTTGGAATTGGTGAAACCAGTTCGGATTAGCTGAAATTGTTCCCAACTAATGCCAGAACAAATGAGATGTTGATCTTGATCGGGTAGGTTTTCGCTAGAGATAGTCGGGCGAATTGGTGTTTGGATCATGGCGACACCCTTAAAATTGAGGTCATTATAACATTACGGCGCAAAGCACTGTAATTGTTATAGAATAATAAATCTAATATTTTATTAAGTATTTAAAATTTCGACTCATGGAAGACAAGTTGATGTTGATGATCCCAGGTCCAACACCTGTGCCTGAACAGGCGCTGTTGGCACTGGCAAAAGCGCCCATCGGACACCGTAGCGGTGATTTCAGTAAGGTCATGGCAGATGTGACCGCCAAGCTCAAGTGGTTACACCAAACCACAAATGATGTATTAATTCTCACCGTAAGCGGTACGGGCGCGATGGAGGCAGGCATCATTAATTTCTTGAGTAAAGGCGATCGCGTGCTTGTAGGCGATAACGGTAAATTTGGCGAACGCTGGGTCGAAGTTTGTCAAGCCTATGGTATCAATGCCGAAGTCATTAAAGCTGAATGGGGCAAAGCTCTCGATCCTGAAGAGTTTCGGGTCAAGTTAGAAGCTGATACCAATAAGGAAATCAAAGCCGTAATCATCACCCATAGCGAAACTTCTACGGGCGTTCTCAATGACCTAGTGACAATTAATCGCCACGTTAAAGCCCACGAAAAGGCGCTAATCATCGTTGATGCTGTTACCAGTTTAGGTGCGATGAATGTTCCCATTGACGAACTCGGTTTAGATGTCGTTGGTTCTGGTTCTCAAAAGGGCTATATGATTCCCCCTGGATTAGGTTTTGTTTCGGTCAGTCCCAAGGCTTGGGAATCATACAAAGTTGCGAACTTGCCCAGATTCTATCTGGATTTGGGCAAAGCTCGCAAAGATGCCGCTAAAAACTCTACCCCGTTTACGACTTCCGTAAATATGGTGATGGCGTTACAAGCTTCCTTAGAAATGATGCAGCGTGAAGGTTTAGAAAATATTTTCGCCCGTCACCTTCGTCATCGCGAAGCAACTCGTGCGGCGATGAAGGCTCTTAATTTGGGTTTATTGGCTCCCGATGATGCGGCTAGTGCTTCGATTACATCGGTAGTTCCTCCTGAAGGTTTGGATGCAGAAAAGATTCGCGCTACGATTAAGAAGAAGTTTGATATTGTCATGGCGGGTGGTCAAGATCACCTCAATGGCAAGATCTTCCGTATCGGTCATTTAGGTTTTGTCGGCGATCGCGATATTCTTACCGCTATTGCAGCTCTTGAAGCATCGATCTCGGCGCTTGGTTATACCAATTTCACTTCTGGTGCTGGTGTTCAGGCAGCGATCGCGGCTCTGAATCACTAGATTTATATTTTTATAAAATAAAAGGTTTAAAAGTGCCGCTTCGCGGCACTTTTAAAC
>JANMFC010000104.1:0-2693 GCA_031377675.1 Pseudanabaena sp. OTE_70b_metabat_355
CAATAATGGCAATGGGAAAAATTGCTGGTCTATTAAGGTTAGGAATTCTAGTTCTTTCTCACTGTAGGTTTCAAGTCTAGTAGCTTGAGTACTAGCTTTTGATTGTTGATATTCGTCTGGATAGTAATGTTGATACAGTTGTAGAATTGTGGCTCTTTGCTGGATGGCTTCGAGGTACTCGACGGCTTTATCGGCGGTGCGTGCGGCGAACCACTCGAATTTGGTTTTGTCCATCTCAGAATCCTCGGATTGTCATCGGTGCGGCGATTGGGCTAGCTCTTTTTAAGCTGTCGATTGTCCTTTGGATGGACTGGCTATGTTTTTGCGATTTTGTGCTGGCTTCGCTAAAGTCTTCTAGTCCGATTTCGCTGAGTTCGATTAACTGCGACCCTTGCTGTTGGTATTGTTCGATCTCCCAAAGTATTTCTAGCAAGGGATTGATTTCTTCAGGTGCTTTCATCAGACTAGCGATCGCTGTCTCATTCATCGCACACCTTTTGTCCCTGCGAGTTTGCAGACATCCACGAGGATGTCGCCGTTGGCTTGCACGGTTCTTTCGATTTTCGAGTTCTTGATTCCTTCAAAATATAGGCTGAGGGTTGCTCTAATCTGTTCGTCGCTACTGCCAATTTCAGGTGGTACGGGAATCGTTTGTCCTTCAATCTTAATGTTATAGTTCATTATTGTTTCGCTTATAGTAAGGCCATTTGTTCTGGTTTTGAGGATAAGAAGGATCTCTTGGTGATAGCGATCGGTTCTAGGTTTTCGGCTTCAACTGTTGCGGTTGGTTCTTGGTTTGCCAACTGGCTGGTGGCATAGGCTTGGATAACTTCGGCTAATGGCAAGGGAATTGGCGCTAGTTCGTTCAAGTTAATCGTCCGAATCAATGGCATTCCTTGTTCGCGACAAATGGAAATTATCACCGTTCTCTCGGTTGAGTCGGCTTCGGGTAATATTTCAATGCACAGCTTTAGTCTGTCTTTGTCTAGGTCAATTGCGGAATTGGTCATGGCTTTTTTGCTAATGGAATTATGTTTTTCTCCATCAGCACGGGCGCTAGCCATATTTTATTTTTAGTCGATTTATCTAGCCGTAAGTGCCATGGATAGTGGATTGATAGCACTTACCATGCCGTTTTAGGCAACTCCATAGTCTGTGTATGGACGCTTATAGGGTGGTTGCAATCCCAACACGATATCTTGCCTTGATACTCCCATCGCTATCAATTCTTCCGCAGGGTTTTGGTCTGTTAAATTCTGTTGTAGCCATATCTTGCCATCTTTGATATCAAAATGCATTACACATCGATATACTCGGTTCAGTTCTTGCCAACCGATATCCAACCATTGATAATGATCTCTTTCTACATCAAAGATTAACTGGACTTCTACCTCTTTATTGGATATATCTCCACTCACATACTGAGTCAATAATTTTTGGATATACTCGCGGTATTTGCCTATTTTATCCATTTCACAATCTCCTCGTTTACTGGATTATATACAACTAGCAGAATTTGATAGCGCTGTACAGCAGTTTGGGTAAACTCTAGTTGAAAAAATGTCTGATATACGTCTAATGGTACTGCTAAATACAGCGTTCTACTTGGTTCGTTTGCTTCGATCGCCAGCCGATAACTTAAGAATTGTCCCATCGCTGCATAAAAATCAGTAATTGCTGATGGGTTTAAGAAGCTTTTGATCTCAACTGCTATTTTTTCTCCTAGCCTCTCTGCGGCGACAATTTTTTCTGCACCTAAATCTACTTGAAAGTTCACATCTCCAAATTTGAATTTCAAAGGGTCGTCTGTTATTACCCATTGTTCTTTTTGCAGTGCTTTCTTGACGGATTCATGGAACAGATCTTTTGCTGACATAGGTTTAAGAATTTGGGCTTTATGATTGTAGCTATTTATGTTGGCTATTCTTAGTTTAGTCTTATCAAAGTATAGCAATCTATATCGTCTTCAAAAATGACAGGTTACATTCTGATTCAATAGATAGATTTGCAAAAAAAGTAAAACCTTCATAGTGAAGATTTTACTTTTTGTAGAGATTGTAGATTAAGCAGCAAGTTGCCTGTATCTGGGTTTCACGTTAGATTTGATGCCAACGGGAATCGGGATGCGGGCTGGGAATACGCGCAGGTGTTCTTGGGCAAATACTCGAAACTTGGCGGTATGGTGTCTCCCGCTATTGTTGACTGTGAGGTAGACTCGCTCATCTAGAATTGCTTCGATGGTTGCATCTGGTAATTCTGGGCGGGGATATAGTGGGAAGATATTCGCATGTTCTTCCAAGAATAGTTCCACAATCTCAGCAAAGTGTTGTTTCGCCTGTTCAATGTGAAGACTTGTAATCAATTCGGTTCCCAGCCATTGCGCGAATGCTTTCTGCTCGATGCTGACTGCATATTTCTTGGCTTTGGCTACCCATTCAGCTCCGTGATTGGTGGATCTGGGCGATAGCAAACATTGGTAGCCTTTGTGAGTGTAAATCATCGTTACTTTCTCTTTTTCTTAGTTGGGCATGAGCCTTAAGCGACAGCGCCTAAAAAAACAAACAGCTATAGAGAGCTTGGATAGATATCTATCGTTACTCTCTATAGCTGTTCAACTAGAAGTCGTCGTCGTAAGTGGTTGATTCTTCATACTCTTCGTCTTCAGCAGACTTCTTCACAACATCAATGAAGTT
>JANMFC010000106.1:0-10759 GCA_031377675.1 Pseudanabaena sp. OTE_70b_metabat_355
ATTTAAAACGATTTCTTAAGTCCCCACGAGGTGCGAAAAAGCCGCAAAAGAAGAAGACATACGACCCTAAACATCCCCACCTATCTACCTTTCGTCTCCTTTCTGCACAATAGTAAAAAAGCCACCTTTACAGGGGTAGTTGATCGGTGTTATAGCCAGACTCTATTCGCATATCTGGAATCCAACCTTTTTCTTGCCAATCTGAGATATTTTCAGAAATAAATTCTTCAACAATCCGTTCTCTTTTTAAATCATCCTCAGTTACAGAACGAAATTCAAAAGTATGTCCTTTTGCTTTAGACTTAGGTTTCATCCATTGAACACAATAGAGACGCTCTTGATAGATATCGTTAGGTTGTGGTCTAAATTCGTTCTTTTCCCATAAGCGAAGATTATTGCTATTACTACCATCTTCTAACTTGTAATCCTCTCTTAATGTTGAAATCTTTGTACGATATTCAGTTCCATTTACAGTATGAAGCAAATAACTTTCTCTTCCTCTTCCTTCAGTTTGCACGGTTCCTTTACTTGCATTTTCTATGTCTTCTAATGCTACACCTGACTGAATCTCAATGTTATAACGCTTGTTTTGAAGATCGGGAACAAGTACGGCTATTGCTTGTTTTCCGTAACTAATTAACCTTGAAGGTAATAAAGGAACTAGCCAGCCTGTTTGTGGGCAACGAGCTTCTAAACAATAAAGATAGGCTTTTGCTCGCCATTCATTCCCATCCGTCTCTACCCCCAAGCGATCTATCTCCGCCTGAACCTTCTCCACCAATTCTTTTTGATCAATAGCCAACTTCTCCCGACTCTCTGCCGAACCACCGACAATATTAAACGCCCCCCAAGTCAGCATACAAGCCACAGGATTCAGATCTGAAGCATAGACATCACAACCCAACCGCGCCGCCTCAAATGGTATCTGACCCGAACCGCAAAAAGTATCCGCCAACCTCGGACGATGCCCAAACCGCATTATTCCCAACTGTTCCACCAACTCAGGGAAAGAACTCGCCTTAGTTCCCAAATGCGCGTTTACCTCATCCCAAATATGACTAAACAAAGCAGCATCACATTCCTCTGGACGAGATGCTGCCTTTACCCATTCTAGATAAGGTGCATGATAGCCAACAGTCTGTTCTTCATTGAGAATAAAGCGACTTAATTTATCATTTTTATTTTCTAATCTCTTTTTTAGCGATTTTGAATCCATCGCCATCAACATCTCAAAAATCTCTAAATCCCGCTTACTGTCAGCCGTCGCAGGCAACAAACAACCCAAAATACAAGCCTTATTCAAAATCAAAGGCTTACGACCTTTCCAATAACTCCCCAAAGCCGTCAAAGTCTTACCAGCCCCCGCCATCTGCTCCTTATATGCCTCCGCCGACAGCTTCTGCACAGGCAACAACCTCTCAATCAGCGCAGGCGTATCTTTTAGCGAAAACGGGACAACATCACTACTCAAAGCAAATCTCCAAACAGGCAAATCAGTATAAGCTGTAATGCTAGCGCGTTTAGCCTTATTCTTGACAACAAAATATCCTCAAATCTTGTATGAAACTCCCTTATGGTGACAAAGTTAATTTGCAGCAAATTATTCACAAACTAGAAACATATTCCTTAGACTCGGATCATGCCAGTGGTAAACACAAAGCCAAGTTATTTAAGTCTAAATTGGGAATAACTATTGATAACAAAGAAACTCTAGTTGCCGCACTGTCTGAGGTAGCGGCTAATGCTAACGACGCACAACTTACGGATTCTGACAAATACGGCGATCGCTACGTTATCATATTTGAATTAGAAACAGATCTTGGCAAATCCTTAATCTTGAGTGCTTGGATCGTGCGTCATGGTGAAACATATCCAAGACTAACCAGCACATATCCTATCCGTAATTAAAGAGGTTCATTCATGCAAAAAACAAAATTACATGAACATGAAATGGTTGCCCTCAAAACCGATATTCGATCAAAGCAGTTTTTAACAGGCAAGCCGATTTTATTGAGACAGGGACAAGTAGGTACTGTGATCGAGATATTAGGTAATGGTGAAGCCTATGAGGTTGAGTTTGCCGACCTATACGGACAAGCCTATGCAATGCTGGCTGTTCAATTAGAAAATCTCATGGTTTTACGTTATGACCCTGTTGAACTGTTAGTTGCTAGTTAGTCAACAATTGACTCAACATCTACTTACTAGATCGCAACTAAAATAATTCTAGCCATTCAAACACCACATCATCAAAGGCAAGTATTGAAAGGCGATCGCCTTGAGTATAAAGACAAGTTTGCTTATAGCCTAACTCTGAGGGTTGCGAAAAACCCATAATCGTTTTTGTATTGACATCAAATAACCACATCTGCGGAATCCCTGCGACACCATAGAGCTTTGACTTCACATCGCGATCATAGTCAAGGGAGCTATCAGCAACCTCAATAATTAACAAAATATCCGCAGGCGTTGGCAAAGCCTCCTCATAAAAATCATCTCGATATTTTAAAACCACAATATCTGGCTGTGGTTGCGATTTGTTGCCAAGATCGATAGGGTTCTGTACCCAGATAATGACTTGCTGGCTTAGCTTAGACTCAAGTTTTTTAGAAAATCGCCCTACATAAACGGCGTGTTTTAACCCAATTGGTGACATCGCAATAATTTCTCCATTAATCAATTCATAGCGATCGCTATCTACAAACACACCGCGCTCATACATCAGTTGAAATTGCTCAACCGTAAATTGCATTACATGGGGCTGATCTGGATTTGGCAATTCCTGATTAGGCGATAAGCTGGGTACTAATAGTTGTGCAGTCATGACCTTGTTACTCCTATTCGCCAGAAATTAGCTTAGAACATTTTTACAGTTTAGCGGTTTCACTATGAGATTCTTCCTTATCCATAAATAAAGGCAGACTAAATAAATCTGTCTCCACAGGACGGCGACGTTTGCGATCGCCACTAGTTACCTTCTCACCATCAGACAAAGCATGAAATAAAGCACGTCGCCAACCGCGTTGCGTATCTTCCGATAAGCCCGACTCCGCCACCGTCATCGTAAATAACCACCATCTTTCCTCTGGACGCAAAGCCGCCCATTTACTGCAAATTACAGGAATTTGGTCTTCATTGGCTGTTTCGGCTGCCCAAGCAAGCACACATAACTCCTTACCCAAGAGCCGATCTACCAGATTTGTACCTGTATGCCAACGACCAGTTAATAACTTGGCAGTCTTGAGGCGATCGTTAAATTCGCGACGAGCTGTATCAGCGATCGCTGACCAAACAGCCCGTTGCAAAATCACGCGATCTTCACAACTAGGATTACCACCCTCTAAGCCGCGATAACCATAGTCCTCGGTAATTGTGACTGTGCTTAGACGCGAAGCAGGAATCTCCACTTGAAACAAATGCACACCAAAAGCAGTGGATGCCCCAAAATCAATGGTTTCTGTTTTTGGGGCTGCTTTTTTGTCGAGTTTTTTATCAAACTTCTCGCTCATTGCTCCACATCACTTACCTGTAACTGAATGCCAAGCTTACTAGCAAAATCGGTGAGGTCATGCCCTGAAGAAAAATTTCCCTTGCGAAAGGTCATCGTGACAAGAGTATCGGGAGGGAATTTTTCCAAGATTTTATTAAGTAATACCTCAATAAAATCAGCATCCACGGCAATTTCTCCAACATTAACGCCGATCATCTGGTTACCTTGACCAACGGCGATCGCTACTCCTTCAAAAGTGACAGACTTTTCTTTAGCTTGTTTTAGTCCCTCAAAGGTTTTTGCACGAGAATCAAGCTTGCGTCCAGTGCGAGAAATGAGTCGGCTAGGCTTCACAGGATCGACTTTTACACCGCGATCGCCCTTAGCTGCATATCGAAAATCTTTCTTTGTTTCCAGAGTGTCAGCTTCAGCAAACACTCGCATCAACACATCGCCATCACCGATCTCGATCGCGCCATTGTATACAGTCCCTTCCCTTGGCTCACTGCCATCGAGGGTATAGCGTATCTCGCCACGCGGTGCGACAAATAGCTCCACATAGCGCTGACCATCTCGCTCAGTTAACTCATTTCGCAAAACTAATTTATTTGTCCATGCGATCGGTGCGCCTGTGTCGTACAGCCCTGATGGGTCTTGTACCAGAAAACTCACCCGCAAAGCATTTGTAGAAATTAACTGATCGGTTAATAGCGGACTTGACTCTGTAACAACGCCATCTTCAGCATAATAAATACGTGGTGCTGGTCCCGCATTTTGAGGATTAATTCGCAATCGCACTAACCCCTGATCGTTTGGATCGGTTTCCGCAATTACCTGTACCGATGTAGTTTTCTTCTTGGGCTTTTTGGTGATGTAGCCATTGCTAAGGTCTTCCCATAGTCCACGATTACAGGCGATCGCCTTAAGATTATCTAAACCCTTGGGCGGCAACCACGACATTCCTGCTTGCTCAGCATAGCGATCTTGCACATCTGCCCACCTTGCCTCATCCTGATTGTCAAGCCATAGCAAATCCTGTGCCTTGTCACGAATTGCATCAAAATCCCCTTCCACATCCAGAAAAAGTTTCATGGGATTAGAAACCAAAGTTTTCTCGATCTGCTCTTCTCCATTAAAAGATTTAGTCGCATCACGGGTCATGTCCAATGGCTTAACCGCCAATTGCGCTGGTTTGCGCGATCGCTGAATCGGAAACAACACCTTGTCAAAAAGATTCAGAATTGTCGAGTTAAAGTCCTGTTCATAACTTTGCTGTTTGCGCTCTAGATCTTCACGCTGTGGGTGTCCCTTGGGAATCCGTCCATCCGCCTGTTGCGATGCAAACAATTGACGTGCAGCTTTCTCGACACTACCCATCGCCGTTTTATCGCCTGTCAATACACAGAGATTATTTTTCTGACTTAGGGCTTCAAAAAACTTCTGTACTTCCTCTGGCGGAATTTTTGAGTCGGGATTAACAATTAGTAACACCCGACCGCGCCGCACCCGATCTGCTACTTCTTCCAGTTTTGGTAATGGCAAAACATCCTCATAGCAAGTCTTGCGAGTCGGCTTAAACATTTCTTTAAGACGATTACGAATTAGATCGTCTACTTTGTTAGGCGGCGCATCATGGGCAAGACTTTGGAGTAACTTGGTGAGATTTTCTTGGCGATCGAAATAGTGACGACCTTCTGGGGTGTGATGTACATACCAAGCAACCTTTTTTAATTCATCAAAAGCCGTCAAAAAGTCCGATGGCTCGCGCAAAGGTGAAACCAGACATTCGACCATTTCTTCACGGGTTAACCCTTTTACCGCATTTACGGCGGTCGATAGACTGGCGGTTAAGAGCAAGGAGCCAACCTGCGTTGCTGACTCTTTACCAGTTTGCAAATCAATCACCTGAGCGTGAGCCGATTTCTGAGCATCCCAAAGATCCTTAGCAATTACATCACGCATTCCCGAAATTTCGGTCAGCTTGTCCCGCACCTCTGGAATCGATAGATCGAAATGCTGTGGACCAATCAAGAACACATCATTGTGCGATCGCTCCCAAACCGATCTTAAAAGGCGAGATACTAGCTCAATTAACCCGCGAGTTTGCTTGAATTGGTCGTTTTCCTTAAACAAGGCAATGACATTTTTGAGGCGCGGATGAAAGGGATAAGTCGCGGCAATTTCATCAGCGATCGCCTCGGCTCCACGATTAGCAGTTTTCGATTTAGCAGCCTCCTCCAACTTGCGCCCAAAGGCTTCAGCAATATCCGCAATTTCGGCTTGATCTGGTAGTGATTTAAATAGTCGTTTCCGCAGAATGTCATAGATCTCATTTGCCGCGAGATCGACAGGTGTAATGCTACGTTCCTGACGACCTAATTCAGATCTTGCATCACTCAGAGCGCGGTTAATCAAATTCGTTCCGCGTTCGTAGGCTGCCGCTAGGTCAGAAACAACCACGCAGACATTTTTCTTTTTCCCCGCCGCCGTCAACAAGTTCGCAAAAGCACGAGTAGCTATATCGGCAACTGTCCCATTGCCCACCTTTTGCGTATCAAGGTCATGGAAATAAGGCGGCATTTCATCTAGCAAAATCAGAATTGGGCGATCGCTTTCAAATAGCTTTAACCAATCTCTCTCATCGGGAGCCTTTGCCCCACTTGCCCAAAAAGCTCTAAATTGTTCCCCTTTACCAAGTTGGTTAGCAATCTCGCCCCAGAAAAAATGCACAGGATTGTTACGACCATTAAAGGCTGCAATATCAGCATTTGAGAATGCTGATGTGTAGGACATCCCCGCACAATATATTTCTCTCAATTCTTGATGTCTTGCCAACAAGCCAAAACCGACAAGCAAATGGGTCTTCCCCCCTCCCATTGCCTGTTTGAGATGAAAGATCGCCTGCGATGATTTGCCAGCTAAACGAGTTAAACCCTCATCAATCAAATCGCGCATTCCCTGAGTAATAAAAGTCTTCTCAAAAAAAGCACTGCCATCACCCTCAGCCTGAATTAATTCATCAAGCTGCTCGATTTGATCGCTAAGTGTAATTGATAGCGCATTGGATTGAAGCTGACAAGCATCACGGACTGTTTTCATACTTCGTTGCTATATCTGAATTTTCGATTTAGGTAGTTCAGATAATATACCTAAATTACCAAGATATTGATAGAAAGCGCGACACGCCTCTTATCATCAATCATATAATCGACGACTACCTAATAACCATCTATGCCCGATCGCCTCCAAAAAATTCTCTCTAGACATGGAATAGCCTCGCGCCGAGAAGCAGAACAGATGATCTTGGCGGGGCGAGTTGCGGTGAATGGGAACAAAGTTACTGAATTAGGAGTGAAAGCCGATCACGATCTCGATCTCATTGAAGTTGATGGCAAGCCATTGCAAACGACTGCACCAGAATTTGTATATTTATTGCTAAATAAGCCGATAGGAATTGTTTGTACCTGCGATGATCCCCAAGGTCGCAGGACAGTTCTAGATATTTTGCCAACCGAATATCGTCATGTTTATCCCGTGGGACGGCTGGATTACAACAGTAGCGGCGCGTTAATCTTGACTAATGATGGTGATTTTGCCAACTATTTGATGCATCCCCGCCACCATGTTCCCAAAACCTATGAAGTGTGGGTTAGGGGTGTTCCCGATCCGCAAACTATCAGACAATGGCAAACGGGAGTGATACTTGAGGGTAAACAAACTCACCCAGCGACAGTCAATATCCTCAAAGTTAACAGAAATAATCAAAGAACCCAATTACAAATTATTTTGTCCGAAGGACGTAATCGCCAGATTCGCAAAGTAGCCGAACTGTTGGGGTATCCCGTTTTATCTTTACATCGAATAGCGATCGCCTCAATTTCCATTGAAACACTCAAAATCGGCGCATATCGACTGTTAAATGATGATGAGATCAAAACATTGGGTTCAACGGAACCAAAAGTTAAGCAATTATGTTCAACATGATCTTAATTTGCTTTTAAAACTTTACACAATGTTATAGTTATCTGTGTACACTTTAGTCGCGATGCATTCAAGTTCGCCAAAGCGACAAGGCAAATTTCCAAGAATGCAAAGCCTAAAACTTCTGATTTATTCAGGCTTGACTAAAGACTCAGATGCAGTCAGTCCATTCTCTTAACTAAACGTCTGTGAGTATTGTGAACATTACAACCTCGAAGCAAGCAGAGAAATTAGCAGAAATCGGAGCGCAATTTAAGCGGATTAGACAAGATAAAAATCTGTCAATTCCCCACTTAACTGCGACTACATTGATTTCTGAACGTTATTTGCGGGCGATCGAAGACGGCAAAATTGACTCTCTCCCAGAACCCGTATATGTCCGAGGCTTTATCCGTAAGTATGGAACAGCTTTGGGAGTTGGTGATCTTTCCGATGAATTCCCTTTAGATGTCATTTTACCCGAACATAAATGGGCGGGTAGTCCAGCCGCCGAATTGCGTCCTCTACATTTATATGCACTTTATGTCGGTGTAATCGCTGGTGCGGTTAGCCTGTTGGCAACATTTCTCAATTCGCCTGATTCCAATAAAATTAACGACAATCAAACTAACTTCGGGGCGGCGGCGCAGCTAACTTCTAAGCCCACTAAAATCTTGCCGCCCGTTGATATGTTGCTCCCAAAAATGGGAGGACTAGCAACGTTAAGGCAGCCAATTCCCAATGCATCAGCAACATTGGTGATCCCGCCGCCAAATCTTGCGGTGACTCCTTCCCCAACTCCAACTATAGTTTCTGAGACAATTTACCCAAATCCGCTCAATAAGTCACAGGCTGAAACTGCCTTTGGGGAGGTAAATTCTAGCCTCAATAATTCACTTAAGGCTTGGGCTAGTAATGCTAACTTGCAAACTAATGCTGCTGGTTCAGCCAAGAATAATTCAACGATCGCTGCTAATGGTGATTTTCAGTTTGTCGGCAACAAGCCTGTTAATGTCGGAATTATGATGCGGGGAGAGTCTTGGGTACGGATTACGGTTGATGGAAAAACCGAGTTTGAAGGTGTACTCAGTGAGGGTAAAAGGTTAACTTGGTCAGGCGATCGCCTAGTTTCGATTCGGGCGGGTAATGCATCTTCGGTGGCACTGAGCTATAACAATCAGGCTGTCAAGTTGCTAGGCAAAGAGGGTGAAGTGACCGAAAAGCAGTTTGGGCTTAACCAAGCCAACAACAATCAAGCCAACAACAATGAACCTAATGATTCAGGTTTGCGTGGATTTGTGGAATTTATGTCCAGCAGTGACACGCCGTAATTTAGCGCAAAGCACTTTATTAAATGCTAGAAAGCTTGCTTTGCAAGCTTTCTAGCATTTAATTGCGCTCAAGCCCACTTTTTTTAACTAGTTGATCAGGTGTGAGCTTCGATAAAAACTCACGAAATTCCCGTCTTTCGGCTTCATCCGCATCTTGATCAACGGGGATCGATGCTTCCAAGATTACCTCCTCCATCACCCAGATGGGGCATTTAGCACGGACAGCGATCGCGATCGCATCACTAGGACGCGCATCAATCTCCTTTTTAATATCTCCCTGCGAAACCGTAATTACCGCATAAAAAGTACTGTTTTTGAGTCCATGCACAACGATGCGCTCAACAGTGATGCCCCATGTATCCAAGAAATTAAGCATCAGATCATGGGTCATCGGTCGCTCTAATGGTCTGCCATCTAAAGCGCTAATAATTGCTTTTGCCTCAGTTTCACCGATCCAAATCGGCAATGCTCTGAGTTCTAAGGTGTCTCGTAATAGGACGATGGGATTGCGGCTCACCGCATCAATAGCAATCCCCGCCACTTTCATTTCGATCATTTTTGCCAGCCTTCCTCAAGAAATGAGCGAAAGTAACCCTCATCAATTAAAAATCTTGAGGTGATATTGATAATTAAAGATCATCAATGTCCAACTAGCAAGGTTTTAGAACTTGAGAGGCTTGTGCAGGTTATTATATCACCGTCACGAGATGGAATCTGGCTGCTAGCAGCCCGTCGGAGAAACCCAAAATCCTATTTGGCTACTGAATTTAACGCTCGAATATTGAAAATATGAAATCTGACAGAACAAATGGGAATAAAAATGTAACGATAATTGGCGCGGGTGCATGGGGAACCGCACTGGCTAGCTTAGTCCAAACCAATCAACACCATGTCCAAATTTGGTCGCGTCAAAGCTCAGACCCCTTGGCGGACGTAGTACGCGACAGTGATGCAATTATTTCGGCAGTCTCCATGCGCGGGGTGAGACCGATCGCTGAACAATTACAAAAGATAAATTTACAACCCGATGTGGTTTTGGTAAGCGCTACCAAGGGACTCGAACCAATCACAGGACAAACCCCATCCCAAATTTGGCGATCGCTGCTTCCAGCCCATCCCCTTGTGGTTTTATCGGGACCAAATCTCTCGAAAGAAATTGTCGATGGCAAACCTGCGGCTACGGTGGTTGCCAGTACAGACGATCGCGCCGCGCAATTCATTCAAACTATTTTTGCCTCTAGAAATTTCAGGGTCTATACAAATTCCGATCCGATTGGTGTGGAGTTGGGCGGGACATTAAAAAATGTGATCGCGATCGCCGTTGGTGCTTGCGATGGCTTAAATTTGGGGACAAATGCTAAATCGGCTTTAATTGCGCGATCGCTAATTGAAATTATTCGGGTTGGGGTATATTTTGGGGCGCAACCTGAAACTTTTTGGGGCTTATCTGGCTTAGGTGATTTACTAGCCACTTGCAATAGTAATCTCAGTCGTAATTATCAAGTTGGCTATGCGATCGCACAGGGTAAAAGCTTAGAAGCAGCGATCACGAGTGTGCAAGGCACTGCCGAAGGGGTAAATACGGCGAATGTGTTAATCGGAATTAGCGATCGAGAAAAAATCAGTGTCCCTGTATCCCGTTATGTTTATCGTTTACTTAAGGATGAAATCACCTTACAGCAAGCGGTTGAGGGACTGATGGAACGTGATCTTAAACCAGAAAATTAGCATATAAATTTAAAAGTGGCGCGAAGCGCCACTTTTAAATTTGGATCTGAATTTGTTTGGCTGCGCCAGTGTTGTTAGCCCCTACGCCCGCAAAGCGGGCGTAGGGGCTAACAACTTATTACAGAACGTTAAGGAGTAATAAGTACCAACGACAGTGGTAGCGATCGCCTGATAAGCTCATTCAATAAGATCATAATTTCTAGTCCAGTTCCTTAATAAGAAACGCATTTACGATATGAATATTGCAGTT
>JANMFC010000111.1:0-2748 GCA_031377675.1 Pseudanabaena sp. OTE_70b_metabat_355
ATAAAACCCAAATGAGTGAAATCGCCCGCGAAGCGGGCGATTTCACTCATTTGGGTTTTATATTCTTTTATAAGTATTGTAGGCTGTCGATTGTAGCAACAAGGGATTACTTCGTTCCCCTGTTTAAGCAGATGCTGAAGATTCTAGTAGCCGTAACGATTCAGCGTAAAATATTAAGACGATGTACAAAATTAATTTTTGATTTTATATAAATATTTCATATAAATAAAACTGCGACTATGACGCTATCAACTCCAGACAAAATGCTCGAATCATCTCTAGCTGCGGTCAAGCATCGATTAGGACAAGGCGGCGCTTTACTTCCCGATTCTCCTGACAACGTGCTTGAGGTGGTTGGCATTCTCAAAAGTTATGGAGTTGTTCTCGGTGCATATTATCGAAATCTCACCTATGTTTCGGAGTATCAGTTCTTAGAAATTTTCCCGTTTTTTAAGTTTTTTAATGGTGATATTTCCATCGGGAAACTAGGTCGGCATTGGTGGCACGATCGCATTAACCTTGAGTTTGCCGAATATTGCATGAAGGCGATGTTTTGGCATGGCGGCGGTGGACTCGATCCCTATTTGGACTCACCCGAATTTCAAACCCGCGCTAAAAAAGCGATCGCCGCGAAACTCAAGAACAATCCCGTGATGGCGCTGATCCATCGTTTATTTCCAGATTTTCTAGTAGAACAAGTGCGGCTAATGACCTATTACAGCGCTCTTGGCTATTTCTGGTCATTCATGTCACCGTTATTTCTAGACTTGAGCGATCGCTATGATCGTGGCGAGATCAAAAGTATTCCTGATGTGGTCAAACACGTTCAAGATGGTTTGGTCGCCGCCGCCAGTGACCCATATATTTACAAGGTGACTATTAGTGGTGATACTTACGAGATTGTGCCTGAGTCCGCCAACTTAAAATTTCTGATGGATACCGCCGTCCCCTATGTTGAAGCAGTATTTTTCCGTTCTTTTCCCTTTCGTGGCACGGTTTCCTATAACGCCCAAGCAGAACAAATTTCCTCAAATATTAGTGAATTTAATTACGGTGTCCTCTATGCTGACCCTTTGCCAGTAGGCGGTTCAGGGATTCCACCGACATTATTAATGCAGGATATGCGGCATCATTTACCTGATTATTTGCATCGTTTCTATGAAAATAGTGATCGCGGCGAAGAAGATTTACTGGTTAAAATTTGTCTTTCTTTCCAAAAATCAATGTTTTGTGTAACCACGGCGGCGCTACGCGGTTTAGCGCCCCACCCGTTTGAGACTGAAGATCTTCAAGAACAGCAAGTTAACGATCAATTTCTTGCTCCTTGGTTAGAACGCTTATCGCGATCGCGGTTGTCTACTTTGCAATAGATGTAGAGGATTATGAGACCAAGTTTGCGCGGGCTGCCAAAAACAGTAAAAAGGTTAAATATGCAATCATCTAAAAAGCTCGAAATGGTTATTCAGTATAGTGTCGAGGGTTATAACGAAAATAGGTTGTTTGAGTTATAACTGTACAGCCTTCGCAAAGCGCTGATACAAAATCGCTCAAACTTAGAATCGCCATTTATCAGCGATCGAGCGAAAGCTCTAAATACTCAGTAGCTCTGATCATCGCCACATATAAAAGCCTTGCTTCATCTGCGATCGCCTAAATCATTGACCGTTTGGTATTGGGTAAATTCATTCCTAGTCGTGAGTTGTCAGTCATGGCTTGTGATGGGTAGTGGTAGTCAAATAACTTTATGGCAAAGATGTAAATCTCATAATAGTATTAAGAAGTGTAAGTACAGGTAAACATTAGCTAATGGGATTCGCTGATACCCCTATTCACAATATGCCCATCTACCCAGAGATTGACGCAGCCCGTTATCTGCGTATCCCCTTGGGTACATTGCGCGTATGGCTAAATGGGCGTACCTACAAAACCAAAGACGGACAGCAATTTGCCAAACCCCTCATCCAACGCCCAAACCTTGATTGCTCCCAGTTCCCCTCAGCCAATCTCATCAAAAAACAACTATCTTTTACAAATCTAGTCGAAGCTCACGTTTTACGAGTGATCCGAGAAGATCACAAAATCAAACTAGATAGAGTGCGTACAGCCCTAGATTATATTGAAGAAACTTTAGGTATCCCCCATCCCCTTGCTTCCGCAAGATTTGAGACAGATGGAATGGATTTGTTTTTAGATACGATTGAGACTTTTATTAATGTCTCGAGATCGGGACAACTTGCAATGAAAAGTATCTTGAAAGACTTGCTAACTCGCATTGAGTGGGATGAAAAAGGCATAGCCACAAGACTATTTCCTATAGTCTATTCACCAAATAGAGAAGAAGTGGGGAGATCGTTGTATATAGATCCGCGTATATCATTTGGTAGACCAACAATCGCAGATACAGGCATTCCTACTGATGTGATAGTCAGCCGTTATAACGGTGGTGATGAAGTTGAGGCGATCGCTGAAGACTATAACTGCAAACCAGAGCAAGTCTATGCCGCAATTTGGTTTGAGGAATCTTGTCTTGCAGCATGACAAAACAAAGCCAAGTGACATTTTTTATAGATCGCTCCCTAGAGTCCAATAAACTTGTGTATGCTCTCAAGGGCATCTCTAAAAAAGGCTAAGAGAGGCAAACACGAAAAACAAAAGCAATTAATTACCCAAAAAACAAGGCGTAATCACGATTATTACCTGATATTGGATGTACTATCTTCTTGATTTCGACAATTTATTTTTGACCTC
>JANMFC010000112.1:0-4695 GCA_031377675.1 Pseudanabaena sp. OTE_70b_metabat_355
GGGTTTTATGTCAGCGCAAAGCGCTGTAAGCCGAGGTGCTTTATGAAAGTAATTAATGTAGACATTGACGAGACTAGTTATGTGGATAGCTGCGATCGCCTTGTCAAGTTAGCGCAGCAGTCTCAATCCTGTTATGTTGTCGCGGCGAATGTGCATGTGGTGATGACAGCTTATTGGGATCGCGCTTATGCTCAAGTGCTGGCAAATGCCGAAATAGTCACCCCAGACGGGATGCCGCTCGTGTGGGCAATGCGATCGCTCGGTGCAAAACAGCAACAGAGGGTATATGGACCTGATTTAATGTTGGCTCTTTGCGATCGTGCTATGCAAGAAAATATTTCTATTTATCTATTTGGCGCGAATGCTTACACCCTTGATAAATTGGAGCAGAATTTGAAAATACAATTTCCCAATTTAGCGATCGCGGGTAAACACGCCCCACCCTATTTGGAGCTTGATTCACCAAAGTTTGCAACGCAGTTAGCTGAGGATGTGCAGATAATTGCTGACTCTGGGGCGAAGCTCGTATTTGTGGCACTGGGCTGCCCTAAACAAGAATTTTGGATGAGCCAAGCCCAATCACATTTATCCGCCGTGATGATTGGAGTCGGTGCAGCCTTCGATTTTCATAGTGGACAAGTTTCGCAAGCACCAAGATGGATGATGGCGATCGGGCTGGAATGGTTATATCGCTTCAGTCAAGAACCGATACGATTATGGCAACGCTATTTAGTGAATAATCCCTGCTTTATCTTCTTATTTGCTATGCAATACAGCGCTTTGCGCTGGCATGAAACTCAGAGAAAAGTATAAAAATGCCGCGAAGCCGCATTTTTATACTTTTCTCTGGGGACTAGGTTTTAAAATATCGATATATCTTTGCAAGGCAAATAGAACTTTCTCGGCAATTAATAAAATAAAATCTTGATTATCTTGATTATTTGTTTGTGCTTTTTCTAAAGCGTCATAATAAGCCATCCTATTTTCATAATCTCCACCAATAATTGCTAATGGAAAACCATGTTGCAATAAAATTAAATTCATGATCAAGCGTGAAGTCCGTCCATTGCCATCAATAAAAGGATGAATAGTTACTAATCTTTGATGCATTTCTGCCGCTAGAGTTACTGGATGCAACTTGGTGTGACACTGGGCATAAAATCGAAAATAATCATCCATCAAATCTTGCAATAAATAAGGCTGTGGTGGTATATGGCTGCTCCCTGAGATCGCTACGGGTAGCTTTCGATAAACACCCGCATTTTCGCGATCAATTCCATACAAAACAATACCGTGAATTTGTTTGAGAATGTATTCAGACAAATCCACTTTTTTATAGACAATATCTTCGATAAATAAAATTGCTTCTTGATGATTAATTGCCTCCAAATGCTCACGCATACTTTTGCCACTAATCGTCATTCCTTCATTAATTACGAGATGAGTTTCTCGTAATGTCAGAGTGTTACCTTCGATACGATTACTTTCATATAGAAATTCAATTCGTAATGCTTCTTTGATGGTGAAATTATCTAAACTCTCACGCAAAGTATCTAACTCAGATTTACATTGATCAATATTAAAAATTATGGTTTCGATTGAAGTCATGTCTTTTATAAGTACCTCGGCTTAATAAAACCAAGAAATCACATAAGCTGCTTCGCCCGCTTATGTGGGTTTTATATTTAATACTGTTTTGAACTAAAAGTGCCGCTTCGCGGCACTTTTAGTCAGGAGGATGTACTCTCGCGGTGCTTACGAACGAAATTCGGCAATGATCTTGTTGAGGATGTCTTGAGCGCCCTTGTCTTTGAGTTGATGTGCTAACTCTAGCCCGATCGCTTCAGGATTAGTCAAATCACCAGTGACTTCACCTTTAATCATAGTTTTACCATCGAGAGTGGCGACAATCCCTTTTAAGGTTAATTTATCGGCTGTAATCGCTGTGTTTACACCAATGGGAACTTGGCAACCGCCTTCGAGTTCGCGTAAAAATGCTCTTTCGGCAAGGCAGCGCTGAGTGGTGGGGTAGTGGATGATCGGCGCAAACAAAGCAAGGATTTCTGGATCTTCAGCGCGACATTCGATACCTAATGCGCCTTGACCAACGGCGTGAAGGGAAATTTCGCCATCAATGACCTCATGTACGCGATCGCCCATACCCAGACGGCGCAAACCTGCGGCGGCAAGAATCAAAGCATCATATTCACCTGCATCTAATTTTTGGAGGCGGGTATTCAGATTGCCACGCACATCTTTAAAGCTAAGGTGGGGGTAATAATGGCGTAATTGGGCAAGACGGCGCAGGGATGATGTACCGACAACAGTGCCTGATGGGAGGGTGGCGAGGGTTTTGTCTTTGAGCTTTTCATGGACAACTAGAGCATCGGCAGGATCTTCACGCTCAGTTATTGCGCCAAGAATCAGTCCTGCGGGTAAATGGGTGGGCAGATCCTTGAGACTATGCACCGCAAGGTCGGACTGATTAGAAAGCATGGAGACTTCTAATTCTTTGGTAAATAAACCTTTATCGCCAATTTTAGCTAGGGGAACATCAAGAATCTTGTCGCCCTGTGTACTCATGGTGACGACATCAAACTGGTGATCGGGATGTGCTTTGCTGAGTTCCGCTTGTATCCAATGCGTCTGTACCAGTGCTAGCTGACTTTTGCGAGAACTAATGCGAACTGTTGTGGAGGCAACCATAGGACAAACTGAGTGTGAATATTGCTAAAGATTTAAAGTGTTTTTAAAGTGTTACAGCGCTTTGCGCTTTCCTGAAACCCAAGAAATTCTTCAAAAGGCTGGCATAGCCAGCCTTTTGAAGAATTTCTTATATTACACAAAGACTCAATGGGCTGTAGGTAGATAAAGCACTATTTTCTATTCAAACAGATTTTGCTACGGTTTCAATGCGATCGCTAATTTATAAAGTGTAAAGAATTCTTGCAAAACCAAAGAAGTGAATGGCGGCGCTCCGCGCTGTCATTCGCAACAAAACTTGACTATCTTGACTATAATATTGCTAGCCCTAAAGTTTTAGCGATCGCCACTTTGCGTAAATGCCCGTGACTACAACGCCGCCATCAAACTCAATTCCAAACATTGTTACTACTGCCGCAGGTGTCATCCATCATCAAAACTGTGGCAATAGTGGTATCCAGAAAGGGGTGAAAATACCATTAAGTTTAGTAATCACGATGCCGTTTTTACTAAGTACCTTTGGCATTGTCGGGTTGATTAGTTGGCTCACTTTTAGTAATGGTCATCGGGCGATCGCGCAGCTTTCTAACCAGTTACATCGCAAAGTCACGGAACAGGTGCAAGGACGCTTGCAGTCTTATTTGGAACTTCCCTATACCCTCAATCGGCTGAATGCGAACAATCTTGACTTAGACGAGATTAAGGCTAGCGATGAACAGAAAATTCAAACCCAGTTTTGGAAACAAATCCAAGACTTTCCCCATATTAGTAATCTCTATGTTGCCACGGTTTCGGGCGAGTATTTTGGGGCGAGAAGAATTAAGGATCGATTTGCGGTGGAAAATGCTACAGCCACCTACATGACCGATGAACGGGGGCAACCGCAACCAGCATTAATGCCAAAAAGCAAATTTAATCTGCGCGATCGCCCTTGGTATCAGACGATCGTGGAAACGCAGCAAAGTATTTGGAGTGAAGTTTACACAGACTCGATTACCAACGAACCTGCGATTACGGCGATCAAACCCGTCTTCAAACCCGACGGGGAATTGCAAGGGGTTTTCGGCATTTCCATGCTTTTAGGGGATATCAATCGTTTTCTCGAAGAAACCAAAGTTAGTCAAAGAGGACAGACATTTATTATTGAGCGATCGGGAAAATTAGTTGCAGTTTCTAATTTAGAAATTTCTATTTTTGACCCTAATCATAAATCTGAACGAATTTTAGCGACTCAAAGTCAAGATAAGTTAACGCGCAAAGTCGCCGATTGGCTTAAATCCCAGCCTGTCCAGAATGATATTCGCCAATCAGTCATCTTGTTTGAGGGGGAACCGCATTTTGTCCAAGTTGGGAAGTTAAAAAATAGTTCTGAGTTAAATGGATTGGATTGGCAGATTGTTGTTGTCGTGCCTGCCTCCGACTTTATGGCGGAGATCAAAGAAAATAGTATTTCGACAATCATGCTTTGTCTAGTCGCTCTCGGCTTGACCACGATTTTTGGCATTATCGCCGCCCGTGCCATTAGTCGCCCAATTACCCAATTAAGTAAAGCAAGTGAGGCGATCGCGAATGGTAATCTCGATCAAAAAGTGGAATATTCTTGTGTCGTCAAGGAGCTAATTATTTTAGCCAATTCCTTTAATCAGATGAGCCGCCAGATGAAAAAGTCTCATACCAGACTGGAAGAATATTCCCATCTGTTAATGCAAAAAGTCGATGAACGCACTCAAGCCCTGCAACAGGAAATTCTTGAACATGAGCTAACAGAAGCCGCCCTGCGCGAATCGGAAGAAAAATTTGCGAAAGCTATTCGTTCTAGCCACGATGTCATGGCTTTGGTCTCAATATCAACCAGAAAACATCTTGTCGTTAACGACAAATGGACGGAAATCTCAGTATATAGTCGAGAAGAAGCGATCGGTTCCAATCCGACAGATTTGAATCTATGGATTGATCTGGAAGAGCGCGATCGCATGTTAGCGATTTTAGATG
>JANMFC010000130.1:0-9069 GCA_031377675.1 Pseudanabaena sp. OTE_70b_metabat_355
TAATAATCCAGTGTGCTTTATGGAATCCGAAATTGCTTATGCTTGGGAGGGAGAAGTTCCAGAAGGTGAATATACCGTGCCAATAGGCGTCGCAGCTGTGCGTAGAGAAGGCACTGACGTGACGATCGTATCGTACAATAAAATGATGAAAGTTGCCCGCGCTGCTTTTTTATTTATAGGTTTGTGATGTGATCGATCGCACTAACTAAATTGGCAACTATTTGCTGAGGCTGGTGTTTTTCTAGTTGGGATTGATTACGAATACCACTGAGGACGGCGATCGCAGGGACATGATGACTTTTAGCGGCGATAATATCGGCTTCGGTGTCACCGATCATCCATTGTTGGTCAACCTCTGGCAAAGTTGCTTGAGCTAGTTGCATTAATTTCGGCTTGTCTTGAATATCAACGGTTTTGACATAATCATCATCTAGACAAAAAATGCGATCGCTTTTAAAAAAACGTCTTAAATTATATTGATCAAGCACAGGTTCCAGTTCGCGGCGGCGGCGCATCGTCATCACCGCAAGATCGATATCTGCATTTTGAGCTTTTTCTAGAGCGGTTATGGCACTTTCGATCAGGCGATCGTACTCAAAATATAGATGGGTATGTACGGTGGCGCGGCGTAGGTGAGCAAAGGCGATCGCTTGTTTCTCGTCACTGAAACCTGATAGGTTGGCAATTTCTTTTTCGGGTATTTGCGATCGCTTCAATTCCCAAAACTCAGACTTGGATAAGGTTGTAGTAGGCTGTTGGGGCTGACGGATTTTGGCTAGGCAATACAAATAAACTTGGTAGTAGCGTTCTGATACATCCATGATTGGACCATCAAAATCAGTAAATATACGTTTTTTCATAAATTTCTAATATAGAAAGCGGCGCACAGCGCCGTTTTCTATTATTTGGGTTCAGATGTCCAAGCCCCATAGTGATTTAAGATATTTTTGATTAAAGCTTGATCTTGAGTAGTTAAAGTCGATGGGTAAGTAAGCCACATCCCACCAATTTGACTACCCAAATAACTAAATTCTTGACTCTCTTGGGCAAATAATTCAGCACTTACATCTTCGATTTGCTCAATATGTGAAGCAAGTTCTCGATACATCGCTAAAGCAATATCAGGATCATAAGTAATTTTGAACCGATTAAGAGGATTTTTAGGATGCGTTTCCCCGTTAAGCACTTTCTAATTCCTGTTGTAAATCTTGGTTTAATTTGTTCACATCTAAAACACTGACAACTGGCTGAGTATCGAGGATGCAACAATTTACCTCGTCGATACATACTTTGCCCCACTGCAAAGCCCAGCGCACTAAAGAGACACGATTGTCAGTCTTGGTTTTGGTCAAGATGTTACTGATATGGTTATCGACAGTGCGTTTACTGATCTCCAGTTTAGTCGCGATGTCGTGATTGGTTAAACCCGCAGCCACTAATTCAATCACTTGGAGTTCTCGCTCAGACAGGTTAATTGATTTATTCGTCAATGGGATCGGAGTTGCGTTGACAGGATTGGTCATGATTGCGAGTTTGGATTGAGCCAATGTTTCAGAATTTTTAGTCATTCTGGCGGTTAACTAATAAGTATAATTTCTTATTCGAGATTGTGTCAAATAATTAAGCTTGTCTTATATGTGTCGAGAAGTTGATAGAGTGAGCAATTCATCGTTAATTTAATAAAGATTCTATCCATTTTGGTGGACTGGGGATTGAGTTGCCAAGCCGATCAAGGATAACCCATGCAACTAGATGCACAAGTAGTTGATAGGCAAAGTTACTGAAAATGATCGCCGCGATCGCAAAGGTTTGGATTGTGGCAAAGTCGGGCTGTTCGAGGGAGCCGAATAGCTGCATCACCCAGTTAAGAAATCCTGTAATCTGCACTATCGAATAATTCCAGAGATTTTCGCCCAATAAAAGTGAGACAAAGGCGAATTGAAAGGCACTGCCAAATGAAGTAATCATCGTGCCGATGCCGAGCGAACCTGACCAAGGAAAATTGCGTTTCCAGAGATAGCCCAAAGTTACACCGACTAACCCGTGCGGGATCATGTATTGAATGCTGCGGGTTGGTCCCATTAAAATTGCGAGCAATAATGATGTGACGATCGCTGCCATCCAAGCGGCTCGACCATTCCAGCGCAGATAGGCGAGGGCTGTCGGTAGGGGGAATAGCATCCGCAGTAGGGGACCAAGGGGGAAATAGGAATTGATGAGAAACAACATGGCGGTGGTACTTGCCAAAAACGCAGTTTCCACCATTTCACGCGGATGATTATGAACCGATTTGGTCATTAGATTTAAAGCGGTTTGCCTTTGAGGAGTTTTATGAATTTTCCGTACTTAGTTCTTTTGGAGTCGTATCTGGCAGACGGCGGCGCAATCCATAGAGCCAAATTAAGCCAAAAATACCTGCGGCGATCGCCCCTAAGCTGACCATCTGAGCAGTCCGCAGCCCCCCCACCATCAGGCTATCGGTTCGCAAACCTTCAATCCAGAATCTACCAAGACTATAGGCGATCGCATAGATCATCGTGATCGTGCCAGTTCTCAGTTTGGGAAAACGTAGGAAGGCAAGGATTAAAATCGCGAATACGCCAATATTCCACAAAGATTCGTATAAAAAAGTCGGATGAAAATAGGATTCACCGACAAATTCGGGTGGGCGGCGATTGGTGGGAATAAACAATTTCCAAGGTAGGTCAGTGGGAGCGCCAAAAGCTTCCGAATTAAAGAAGTTGCCCCAACGCCCGATCGCCTGTCCTAAGATTACGGCAGGCATGAAAATATCCGCCATTAACCAAGTGGAAATTTTCTGACGCTTACAAAATATTGTCGCGGCGATCGCCCCACCAATAATTGCGCCATGAATAGCGATACCGCCTTCCCAGATGGCAAATACCTTGTACCATTCCTGATTTTGAAAACGTTGCCATTCAAATAGGACATAGTAAAAACGAGCGCAAGGAATCGCACCCACTACTAACCAAATCGCCAGATCGCCGACCATTTCAGGATCGACATTGCGTTTTTCAGCAAGTTTTTGCGCCAACACCGTTCCCAAAATAATCGCCGAAGCGATTAGCAATCCATACCAACGGATCGAAAGTGGTCCAAGCTCAAAAGCGATCGGACCTGGCGACGTAAATTCAAAGGCGAGAGGTAACAAATTAATCACTTTTTAATTACTTTTTCCTTTCCAATTAACTTATAGCGCTTTGCACTTGTTTCAGAACCCAGAAATTTTTTAAAAGGCTGGCTATGCCAGCCTTTTAAAAAATTTCTGGTAAATAGACTATATCAAGCTCAAAAGTGCGGCGCGAAGCGCTGCACTTTTGCTTATTTGTAACGTATTCCTGCTTGCTTCAATCGATTAAGCGCTTCACCAAGGCGATCGCAATCAGCGATCAAACTAATTCTCACATAGCCCTCACCACCTTTGCCAAAAGCGCTACCAGGGGTAAACACTACACCCGTAGTCTCTAAAACCTTCAGCGCAAAATCTGCGGAAGTCATGCCCACAGGTACAGGAATCCACAGATACATCGTGGCAAAGGTTTTTGGGATCTCCCAACCTAGTTCGCCCAGCCCTGCAATCAAGAAATCGCGACGTTCTTTGTAGCGATCGCAGACTGCCTCTAAATATTGATCAGGCAGTTGCAGCGCTGTCTCCGCCGCCACTTGAATCGCCGAAAAGATGCCGTAATCAAGATTAGTTTTGAGGGTGCGTAAGCCTTGGATCACATGACGATTGCCCACCACAAATCCCACTCGCCAACCTGCCATATTGTAGGTTTTGGAAAGCGTGTGAAATTCTACACCGACATCTTTGCCGCCTTCGATTTCCAGCAGACTGGTGGGTACATAGCCATCAAAAGCGAGTTCGGCATAGCAGAGATCATGAACCAGTAAAATCTCGTATTTTTTCGCAAAGGCTACCGCTTCTTCAAAAAACTCACGCGGGGCGATCGCGCCAGTGGGATTGGCAGGATAGTTGAAATACATTAACTTGGCGCGTTGAGCAATCTCTTCAGGAATTGCCGAAAAGTCGATCAACCAATTATTTTCGGCGGTCAGGATCATTTCATAGATTTCGCCACCCGCCAGTAACGGACCTCGAAAGTGCGCGGGATAAGCTGGGCTAGGCACTAGCACCACATCCCCAGGGTCGATATAGGCGATCGCTAAATGTCCCAAGCCTTCCTTGGAGCCAATCAGAGGTAAAGCTTCACCTTCAGGATCGAGTTGCACGTTATAGCGGCGATTGTACCAATCGGTGATCGCCCGCCGAAAACTTGCCGTACCTTCAAAGGGGGGATAGCCATGATTTTTAGGATCTTGTAAAGCGGCGATCGCCGAATCGATCACTGGTTGCGGCGTGGGACCATCAGGATTACCCATACCGAGATCGATCAAATCTAGACCTCGCTCTTTCGCTCGCAGCTTCAACTCATCTAAACGGGCAAAAACATATTGAGGGAGTTTTTCTAGTCGCTGAGCGGGTTGGAGCCAAGTCTTCATTTGTATTTTGAGAGCGTATAGGGTTTATATGATGCACTGTTGAAACGTACTATACGTTTCAACAGTGCATTTATTTTTGTTACAGATGTTTCGATCTTAATAGAAATTGTCATAGAAATTTCTATTAAGATTGCACTTCCCTTGTACACAAAAGTCGCGAAAACCAAGAACTAAAGTTCTTGGCTAAAAGCTAAAGTCAGTTAAAACTGACTAATTTCTAAAGTCCAACCCGTTTTAACGGGTTTTAGCTTTCAGCCCGCAATTTATTGCAGGGTATTCAGGGGCGGTTTAACAACTTAGACTTCTTTTTGGGAGTTAGGTCTTTTTCAGCAAATCTAACTCATCCGCAGTGAAATCTTCAAAAGCCGCTTGTTGACTTGCCAAAAGATCAACTGTGGCATCAGCGATGTCATTGTTAGCCGCAGCCCGATCGCGTAGACGTTGTTGCAAAACATCTAAAGGCGCATCGCAGTAAACAATTTCTACAGGAATATTTTGATTTTGTGCCAACCCGATCGCTTGACTTCTCAGACTAATGCGATCGTATTTAGCATCAAGAATCACCGTCAAACCTTTGCTAGCTAACAAAGTCCCCAACTCAGCCAAGCGGGTATAGGTTTTCGCTGTCATCTCTGGTGTATAGATTGCATCACCGCCGCGATCCATCAGATCAATTCCCGCAATCTGTTTACGAATTGCGTCCGATCGCAAATAAATTGCATCCTGTTCAGAGGCGATCGCTTTGGCAGTTGTGCTTTTGCCAGAACCAGATACCCCCGACATGATGATCAATTTGCCCTGTTTCGGTTGGGTATATTCCCACGCAAGTTTGTAATATGCCGATGCTTCCGTTTGCGCGATCGCTTTTACATCCGCAGGAATATTCGGATCATCCAGCAAGAAAGAAGTTACCTTAGCGCGAATATAGGCTCGCATACTGGAATGCAATGGCAACAGCAACAGCCCTTCATAATCCCCAGTCCGTTCCAAATAAGTATTCAGAAAGATATTTGCGAGATCGCTGCGACCGCGAAATTGTAAATCCATTAATAGAAATGCAGCATCGTACAGTACATCGCTATTACGGAATGGCTCATTGAATTCGATGCAATCAAAAATCTGAATTTGATCTTGATACAGACAAATATTTTTTAAATGCACATCACCATGACATTCACGGACTTTCCCATTGGCGATGCGATCGCTAAATAGAGCCGCATTCTCAGCAAAGAACTTGTCGGTATAAGCGCGAGTTTGGATAAGCTGCTCCTCAGTTTGAGCAAGCCCCACATACTTTTCAGTAGAAGCATAGTTATCGTTGGCTACAGCCCGAACTGCTTCCATGGTTCCGAAACTATTGATATGCTCATTAGTCAGCGCCTTTTGATGGAATACCGCCAACTGTTCGCCAATCTGCTTGACATGATCTTCGGTCAATCGCCCCGAACCAAACATCTCAATCAGCAAATCCTCCTGTGAGAATTCGGGCATAGCGATCGCATATTCCACAGGTGTTCCCGTACCTGTTTTGTCAAAATGATATTTGCCATCAGTTTCGATAATTGGCAAAACCGAGAGATACAGATCACTGGCAAGTCGGCGATTAAGTCGCAGTTCTTCTTCACAGAAGTATTTACGTTTTTCTAACGTAGAAAAATCCAAGAAGCCAAAATTCATTGGCTTTTTGACCTTATACGCATAGTCTCCTGTTAGTAGTACAAAGGAAATATGGGTTTGCAAAAGTTGAATTGGCTCGGTGACAGGATACTCATAAAATTCAGGTAAGAGCATTTGTTCGATAATTGGCGGTAATGACATAGTTAAATCAATAAATTAATGAATATAAGGCTTGCTGTGCAAGCCTTATATTATCAGATCGGCTTTTTATAGCGCGTTAACCAAGTGAAGAATGATTTTATTGCCTTCTTTTTTCGGCTAGGCGCATTAATATTTCGGTGTGAGCTTCACGGGTAATCGGATAGAAATAGGCTAAACCTAAACCAATAACCAGCGCGATCGTGGGCAAAGGTCCGATCGCAAACCGAATCGCAAACAAAGCGGAATCTGGCTGTATCGGGGCAGGCTGACAAGGTACACTCTCTTGAAATTTTGCCCATGCTAAACCTTGACCCAGCAGAAATAACCCAGCCGCTAAACCAAACTTTTGTAAGAGAACCATGAAGGCATAGAAAATCCCTTCACGCCGATGTCCTGTTTCTAATTCATCGAGATCGGTAACATCGGGAATCATTGACCAAGGAATTAAATAGGCGGTGGAAATGCCACAACCAGCCATGATTGCTAGAATATAAAGCAGCATCACCTGACCTTCTTGCAAGAAAAATAGCCCTGCTTGAGCAATAATCCAGATTCCTGAACCCATGAAGTAGGCAGCTTTTTTCCCAAATCTTTTGCTGATTTCGCTCCATACTGGCAACATCGCCAGAGCCGTACCTTGGACACCAATCATCACGGTCGTAAAATCTTTCTCTCCCAACTTCATCCAATTAATCACAAAGTAGGGAATAATCGAAGCTGTGATTTGTAAGGCTAGCCATGAACAGAAATAGATGCCAATCACAAATAGAAATGGACGATTGTTAAAAACTATTTTTAATTGCTCAAAAAAGCTAGGTTCCGTATTATCTGTTTGATGGTTATCGGCTTCAAGGGACTCGTTATGCAGTCGATGCCGATCGCTAGCGATCGCTCTTTTTTTAATGCCAAATACACACCAATAAATGGAGAGACTAGAGATAATCGCACATACAGCACCGAGGACAAGATATTGCATTCCGCCTGTATTGCAAGTACCGACTTGCCGCGCAGGATCTTTGAAAAAATCAAAGATTACTTGAGCAATAATCAAAGAGAGAATGCTGCCGCCAATGGAGAAGGTAAAACGGAAAGTATTGAGGCTAGTCCGTTCGTTATAATCTTGGGTGATCTCAGGTGTGAGGGCGGTATATGGCAGATTAACAGCGGTGAAGAAGGTATTAAAGACAATGCCAACAATCACATAGTACCAAAACAGAACCATCTTGTCGGTGCTAGGAACTAGCCATTGCGCCAAAAATGATAGTCCAAAGGGAATCGCAGCATAGATCATCCAAGGTAATCGCCGCCCTATTTTTGATTTGGTGCGATCGCTCAATACACCCACAACGGGATCGTTGATTGCATCCCAAATCTTACCAATCAAGAGAACTAGTCCTGCAAGGGCGGGATCGAGTCCTGCGACATTGGTAAAAAAGAATAAGAGAAAGAATGAGAGAATATTGGTAGTAATTGATGTACCCAGATCTCCCGCGCCATAGGCTAGTTTTTCGTTAAAAGTTAATTTTGGGGTTAATTTAGTGGCGGTGAGGTCATATTGGGAAGCATCAAAAGAATTTTGGGAATTATTGGGGGAATTACTCATGGTGCTTGCGTAATTTCAATTTTGAGCTATAGCATAAAGCAAACCTAGCTCGGCATAATGGAAATAGCACTTTTGGTAAATAAATTATTATGAGTTTAGAAAATTCTAATGCGATCTCCCCTACAGCGAATAAACTACGCAACCTATTAGTAGCGATCGCCGCGATTATCCTCACCACCGCCCTATTTTTAGGATTTCAGGTGCAACGGAGTAGTACTTCATTAGACGCAGTGGCGGCGGCGGCGAGTCCCATTGATGTGGCTTTGGCAAACACAAAACCAACGACGATTGAGTTTTATGCTGATTGGTGTAAGGTTTGTCAGTCAATGGCGGCGGATAATTTGTCTCTCGAACAGGAATATAGCGATCGCATGAATTTTGTAATGCTGAATGTGGACAATACGAAATGGTTGCCAGAGGTGACGAAATATCGTGTTGATGGTATTCCCCGTTTTATTTTCTTAGATGCCAATAATCAGGCGATCGGTGATACTACAGGCGCGATCCCACGTCAAATTATGGCGGCAAATATTGAAGCAGCGATCGCGGGGCAAGCGCTACCCCATAACGGAATTAGTAGCGATCGGACTTCGGCAATTATTGAACCAAAGTCTGCCGATATCTCTCAACCAAGGGATCATGGCAAAAAAGCCAAATAACAGTTAGCAAGGTATACCTTCTTTGACTAATTCTTCACCAAAATCAATTCGCGTGTAATTATGGCAATTTGCGATTCAGTTACCTCTACTGTATCTTGATGGATCAGTCCTTCTATGCTGTATCCATCTTCTTTCCCTTCAGGCATAGAATAATGTTCAACAGTTGTACCGACACTTCCTTTTTTTAGGCTAAATTGAGGAATATCTTGGGTTAATTGCACTTGAGAAAATAGTGGAAGTGGCATTGTTTATGTCTCCTTATGCAGGAAATAAAGTTTAACTTACGGCATATTCCGTAAACTGACGCATGAATGGGGAATGAAAACGCCAATTCAAGGATGAAATGCAACGCCTAGAGATCTTTGCATAAAGGGACTCATAAGGATATTCTGATATTAATCACAACCATCAGAAAATCCTCATGAGCTTTAAACATCTTACCAGCACAGAACGAAGCGAACTGTA
>JANMFC010000133.1:0-9138 GCA_031377675.1 Pseudanabaena sp. OTE_70b_metabat_355
TACAGTTCACTTCTTTCTGTGGTGGTAAGATGTTTAAAGCTCATGAGGATTTCCTGATGGTTGTGATTAATATCAGAATATCCTTATGAGTCCCTTTATGCAAAGATCTCTAGGCGTTGCATTTCATCCTTGAATTGGCGATTTTCAACATGACGGTACTAGCCGCAGCTAGGGTTAAGTAAGGTTTTATAATCGATATTCCAAATTCGACCTAATGCCTTTGCTGTTAATTCGGCTCTAATTGAGTCTTTAGCCTGACATGCCTCGGAAATTGCTTTGATGTAATTAGTCACAATTTCGCTTTCACTGCGTTGCTTTTGAATATTTACTAATTGGCGGTTTGTATCGGCATTTGTTTGATCGGGTGAGTTAAAGGTATGGATTAGACCGAGAACTCCTTCAATTTGATTGCTCGTTATTCCATTAATGTTATTGGCTGGTGTAGTACGCATAATCGCAAAGGCGCAAGTACCATTACAATTTGGGTAATTTAGCGCTCCAATATTTGAGTTTACGTTAGCGATGTTGTTAGAACCAGTTTGCAGCAGAGTAGTAGGATTGACTGTGAGCGATCCAACGTTTTGTGTATCAGAAGAAGGAACTAATGGTGCTGGATTTGAAGATTGAGTAGGTTCGTCACAAATTGCTTTTCCTACCACTAATAGTGAACAAGAGCAACTGATTGTAAAAGCAAATATTCTTTTGTAGAAATGTTGAAAGTTAGTTTTTTTGGTAGGAAAACGTCGATACCCATAGTTATTTCTTTTCATAAAAATGTTGTATTGCTTTTAAGTAAAAAAAGCCGTAACAACAAAATTTCTGATACGGCTTTTTATTTTTGTTTGGTTTAGCGACTTTCTGGATTTCAAGATCGAGAATAATCTGTAGCAGTAGCTAAAATGCGGATTAGCGTCTTACCTTGTCGCAAAGTTGTTGAGAGCCAGTAGCAGCATAACAAGAAGTCCTTTGTCTAGCTGCTGTCCCAGAAGGGATAGGATTAAGGGAGGCAACGAGATAGTAATCTACGGCAGAAAAAGTATTACCCGCGCCATCAAGATCGGAGAAAACTACGCTGCTACTTGAAGCTGGCTTACTGAAATTCCATTCTTTAGCAGCATAACCATAAGCTGCATTTCTCCACATTTGAACATAAACTGGCTTACCTGCCAGATTAGCAGCGCCAATCGTGTAATTGATGGCGGATATAGAAATTGAAGGGATGCTAGAGCCATTGACAAATGAAATAGTAGATCCAGAGGATGTAGTATTTTGGGAAGTCACTAAATCTGAATAGACAAGTTCACGTTCAGACTTCTCAACAAAACGCATCTCAATCTCGTTCGTACTAACTCCATCGCAAGACTCCCCTTGAGTAACACTTACATGTAAATGTGCTGGGAGAGGTTTACCGTCGGCAGTATTGCCAGTATTGCCAGAAACTGCGATCAATTGCCCTTGGTTGACTCGTTGACCAACAGATACTAAAGATTGAG
This sequence comes from Pseudanabaena sp. OTE_70b_metabat_355, assembly GCA_031377675.1. GTDB lineage: Bacteria > Cyanobacteriota > Cyanobacteriia > Pseudanabaenales > Pseudanabaenaceae > Pseudanabaena. The sequence goes on from JANMFC010000133.1 coordinate 1,494, forward strand.
ATAAATGAAGATAGTTACCGCAAAAACCATCATCATGATAAATCCTAACTGTATTGCCACCTCCACTTGCATCAAAAAATGACTTTTTTACAACACCAGATTTCATGGCAAGGACATTTTCATTCGTCAAACCAAAGTCAATAGCATGACGACCTGTACCGTGACTAGCGGCTGCACCTTCAACCTTTTTCATCTGACCAGCAGTCCATGGTAGTTTTAATCCAGAGTAAGTGCCAGCAACTCCTGCTTGAACTTCGTCTTTACTGGCTGCAAAATTCATCACTCCAACTCCAGTAATAGTTGTGAGCAGTACTAATGACATTAGATTCTTAATCATGGGATAAACCTTGGATTTGCTGTTTTTGTTGTGAACAAGTTCAGCTTAAAGCAGCAAATTCAATTTGAGCTAAGATATGCAAAAATGCACTGTGCAAGGACTTTGTGCAAAAATGCACAGACAAAAATGCACATAAATTTTTCTAGTGCAATGCAGATTTACCTGTGGCAGAACTGAGTAGGAAGAGAAGATATTGATTGAGGCTTACGCCTTCGCTTTTGGCTAGGGTGGCTAGGCGATGATGTAAACCTTTGGGCATCCGCAGCATGAGTTTACCGCTATATTCAGATTCGGAACTAGGTAAGGGAATTTCATCACCGTATTCATAGGCAGTTTCTATCCATAGCTCACGGGCTTCCTTGATATTGGTAACGGCTTCTTCGATAGTTTCGCCTTGAGTGAGACAGCCGTTTAAGTCTTTGATTTCGGCAACATAGCCACCATCAGGATCGGGATAGAAGGTAATGGGATAGGTGAGTTTGAGATAATAGTCTAAAGACTGACGTTGAGAAGTTGATTTATTGAGTTTAGTTATTGTCATCTTTCCAGTCCTCTAAATTGAGCAGTTCTACGATTTTTTGAATATATGGGCGCTTGACTTTTTGACCGCCTGTTTTTGGGATAGTTAACTGTCTCCCCGATTCGTCTCGAAAAATATGATGGCTGCCTTTTGACCGCGCTTCGTGAAATCCTAAACCTTCAAGCAGGGTGCGGACTTCCTCAAATCTGACTTCTGGCGGACTGGCTAAAAATTTCTGTATGAGTTTGCTTAACTTTCCCATGTATTCATAGTATCATAGGCAGTGTCAGCTATAAGGGCTTAGTGACGGGGCAAGATGGAAAAACAGCAGTTTTTAGATAAATTTGAAGAACTGAAAAGTCCTGCTAATGCTCAACGGTGGGCGTTGTTGCAATTGTGGTTAGTTGAGGCTAAGTCTGATGGGGAGATTGCCAAGGCTTTAGGTAAGGATCGCTCAACGGCTACCCGCAAAATTATCGAGATTTGCAAGCATTTTGGTACGGATGCAAAGGGGAACAAAGAGCAACGTCAGCATCTTGTGCTTTTATTTCGCAAATACTGCTTGGATTTTGAGGTGCATTCCAGTATTTATCCAGACTGGGTAGATGGTGATTTGAGCGATCGCCCCCAACCCCCAACTAATCCTCAAAATATCCCTACTCCCGAACTAATCTCAGAATTAACAACCCTTGAGTTTATTGGACGCGATCGCGATCTGACTAATCTCGCAAATCTCAGCAGACAGGCTAAAATTGTCTTGATCAAAGCTGGTGCTGGTGTAGGCAAATCGACATTGGCTAAAGAATTTTTAAAAATGCACTTTCACAAAGTGATAGAAATAAACCTTGCTCTATCAGTCGATGAAAATGTTCCTGCTTCAGAAAGATTGCCAGTTATTCTAAAAGAACTTAATCAGGAAATATCTAACAGCTTTGCTCTAAATTTGGATTGCCTAAAAAAGAGGCTTTTAGATAGAAATCAGCCATCTGTTGCATTTTTAATTGATAACCTTGAACCAGCGCTAGATAATAATTTTCGATTTGTGGAAAAGTTGAATAACTACGAGGCTTTGCTAGGTGTGTTGGGAGATCGCGATGTTTGTTCGTTTACACTGATCACTAGTCGGAGATCTCTGATTACACCACGAGCGAAAGTACATGAGTATTCACTAGAGGGGCTAGACATTACAGCATGGCGACAATATTTCCATGATTGCGAGAATGGGACAGATTCTGAGGCGCTAGTGCAGATGCGTAATGCCTATAATGGTAATGCGAAGGTAATGGATATTCTGTATGGTGCGATTAAAAACCGTTTTGATGGCAATATTGGAGTCTATTGGAATCGATACAAGGATGTTTTGCTGGCGGATTCGGAACTAGAAACTTTGATTTCGGTGGAAATGGATTGGTTGCGAGATCATCAACCTGATGCTTATAAGTTGCTCTGTCGGATGGGTTGCTATCGCTATCAGGATGTAAAAACTGTTCCTTTTGATGGGTTGATTTGTTTATTATGGGATTTACCTGAGTCTAAACGAGTTGGAGTTGTAGATTATTTGAGTAAAACTTCACTGATTGAAGTTAAAGGCGAATACTATTTACATCCTGCTATTCGGGAAGTCACTAAATCATATCTACTAAAAGACAAGTTAGAATGGGAAACAACAAATCATGAAGTTGGTGATTTTTGGTTATCATCTGCTGGTTGTAACATTAAAGAAATTAAATCTTACAATGAAGCTGTAAGAGTAATTGAATCTTTAGAGCATTTTTACACTATCGAAAACTGGGAAAAAATATTTTCGATATGGAAAGATGCTTGGCGTTTACGTAGTTTCGGATATGCAAGTATTTTGAATAATTATGAAGAACGATTAAGGTCAAGCCTTACCTTTTCGGATCTGGAAAAATTAGAAAATGCAAGAGCTAGAGGAATCAATTTATATTTTCTTAGTAAATATTCAGAAGCTATTAAGTTTCTATCTTTGGACAGCAGAATATTTCAGGGAAATATTCTGCTAAGAGAAATTATAAGAATTAGATGGCTTTGCGCTTGCTATGTGGATATTGGAAACTTTAAATTAGTAATCGAATACGAAAATTACGCTGTTGAAGCTGGAAAACAACTAGAGTATAACGACAGTCAAGTACACCTTCTAAATCTTCTCGGAGTCTCTTACTGTAATCTTTGCAACTATGAAATAGCTCTTACAAAACATTGTCTAGCTCTAGATATAGCGAAAAAAACATGTGATCAGTCTCATGTTGCATACTCTATGGCATATCTTGCTTACTGTAAGTTTTCACAGATAGAATTTCATGGTGATTTTCAAAAGAGTGAAACTACTGAGATAGCCAATATTTTGGATAAAGCTATAGAAATATTTAGAGAATATGGTGACAAATCCAGCGAAGTGATTGCTAAGTGTTATCTTGTAAGGCTGAATTTGTACGAAGAAAAAATTAACTTAGCACAAGAATTCTATAAATCTGCTTACGATGTGAATCAAGAGCTATCTCAAACAGCATCTTTCTCTTCTCCATATCTAAAAAATATTCTTCTAAGCACTCTAGCAAAATTAAAATTCATGGCTGGTAAATTCCATGAAACCCTTGATTTACTTAGACAATCAATTACTTTGTGTGAAGAAATTGGAACTAACTTCTTTCTGGCTGAATCTTACCTTCAACTTGGGCTAACATATCAGGCAATGAGAGAACATGACCAAGCAGAAGAATATAAAACAAAAGCACTAGAACTTTTCGCGCAAATGGAAGCACCGAAACAAATCGAGAGAGTTAACAAAGCCTTCAAAGCCTTTGCTCAATTGATGTTTTAATCGCCAGACTTAGTTCGGTAAGGCGCTTGCTATTATCGATAAATATCTTTTCGATGTCCAAGATCAAAAACTATGACTTTCTTTTCTGTATCACTTATTTCATAAATAACTCGATAGTTTCCTATCCGAATACGCCAAGCATCACGCCCTGTTAACTTCAAACATCCCGAAGGTCTTGGATTTTCAGCAAGTCCTCTAATAACATCTCTAATTCTTTCATAATCTTCATTTTGGAGATTAGCTAATGTCTTAGAAACAGTTTTTTTAACCGTAATGTTATAGTTCATTTGCGACTATTTTCAATCTCAGAAACCACTACTTCAAAAGGAATCTCTTCTTCGTTTAATAAAATAGCATCATCATATGCCTGAATCGATTCTAGCTCTTCTAATTGTTCTAATAATTTTTGATACTCTTCTATACCCAAAAACACACCAATTCGGTTCCCTTGCTCATCCGTAACATACTTTTCCTTTAATTGCATTTAAAAATCATCTCTTTAAACTAGTTTCGTATGATAATTATAACCGAATCCTTAAAATATAGGATACATTTCTGCTAAAGATAATGCTAAGTTCTAGATGTATAGCGATTATAAAATGACTGCTGTACAAGAAATTTTAAAAAATGTAGGGGCAATTCATGAATTGCCCCTACATTTTCTGTGTCACATTTAACTGAAAACTGCTATAGCAAGCGAATTGCTTCATTATTTGTCATTTAAATACGCTCAGCTAACTCCAACCAACGCTCGGTTGATTGTTCGATCGCCTGATTTAGTTGGGCAAGGCGATCGGACAATTTTTTCAACTCTGTATGACCAGTGGGTGGATTGTGGTAGAGCGTCTTCTCGACTTGAGATTTCTCAGCTTCCAATTGCGGGATTTTTACTTCTAGCTCTTCATACTCACGCTTCTCTTTGAAGGAAACTTTTGTATTCTTCTTAGTCTCTGCTTTCGGTTCTGCTTTTGCCTTTTGAGTTTCATTGGCAATTGTCGGCACGATCGCCGCTTTCTGCTCTTTTACGGCTTTATTGCCCTGTTCCTTGGCTTCACTGCTAGCCATTTCCGCCTCGTCTTTTTTGTATTCCAAATAAATAGAGTAATTTCCAGGATATAAACGAACTTCTCCTTCAGGTTCAAAGGAGAATACCATCTCGACAGTGCGATCAAGAAAATAGCGATCGTGGGAAACCACAATCACACAGCCGTTAAAGTCTTCGAGATATTCCTCCAAAACTGCAAGGGTCTGCACATCAAGATCGTTAGTCGGTTCATCCAAAATCAAGACGTTTGGAGCTTCCATTAGCACTTTGAGGAGAAATAAACGCCGCTTTTCACCACCAGAGAGTTTATTAATCGGTGCATATTGCGTATTTCCAGGGAAGAGGAATCGCTCCAACATTTGGGAAGCCGTAATTACACTACCATCATTAGTTTTGACGAGTTCGGACACATCTTTGAGATAATCAATCACGCGCTGATTGCCATGATCGGCGAGATCGTCAGAATGTTGATCAAAGTAACCAAAATGAATGGTTGTGCCAATCTCTACAGATCCTGAGTCGGGTTGCAACTGCCCAATGATCATGTTCATCAGCGTTGATTTACCCGCGCCATTGCTGCCGATAATACCGATGCGATCTTCGGGTGTGAAGTTATAGGAAAAATCTTTAATTAAAGTGCGATCGCCAAAGGATTTGGAAATGCAATCTAGTTCCACTACCTTTTTGCCAATGCGTCGCCCTGTAGTCGTGATATCAACCTTGGCATTAGCCTGTTTAAATTCCGTTGCTTGGAGATCGTGGGCGCGATCAATCCGTGCTTTTTGCTTCGTACTTCGTGCTTTTGGTCCCTTCTTCAGCCATTCCAGTTCACGGCGTAACAGTCCCGCGTGTTTGCGTTGGGTACTTAATGAGGATTCTTCGGCTTCAGCTTTTTTCTCTAAATAATAGGAGTAGTTGCCTGAATAGTTATACAAATCACCGCGATCAATTTCAATAATCCGATTGGTAACTCGATCCAAAAAATAGCGATCGTGGGTAATCAGTAGCAATGCGCCACGATAACGATTGAGATAGCTCTGCAACCATTCCACGGAAAGGGCATCAAGATGGTTCGTAGGCTCGTCCATCAATAAAACATCGGGAGCAGAAAGTAAAGCTGAAGCGATCGCAATTCGTTTGCGATATCCACCTGACAGGGTGGCAATCTTGGCTTCTAAATCTTCGATTCCTAATTTTGTTAAGACAATTTTCGCAGTAGTTTCTAAATCCCAAGCGCCCGTAGCGTCCATTCGTTCAGAGACGGTGGATAATCGCTCTAGCAACCGATCTTGATCGCCATGTCCATGTGATAATTTATCAGAAATTTCTTCATATTCTTTGACCAGCGCCATTTGTTCGCCACTATCGGCAAATACCTGCTCCAGTACCGTATTTTCTTCGTTCAGGGCTGGCTGTTGTGGCAAGTAAATAATCTTAGCGCTGGAATTAATCCAAAGGTCACCACCATCGCTATGCTCTAGCCCCGCAATCATTTTTAGCAAGGTAGACTTGCCCGACCCGTTTGTGCCGATCAGCCCCACTTTGTCGCCTTCATCAAGGCTAAAACTCGCATCTTTGAGAATTTCTTTGATGCCAAAATCTTTTTTGAGCGATCGCAATGTAAAAAGTGCCATTTAGCGCTGTGCCTTACCAACTATGAACTGTTATCAAAAAACTAGGCGTTAAAGCCATGTTCTAGTTTAGCGTAATCACCTGTTCAATTTTTCAATTAAAGCGCAACGGTTTTTTGGCTAAGATAGCGATCGCATAGTACCAACGCCACCATCGCTTCTACCATCGGCACAGCGCGAGGTAACACACAGGGATCATGACGACCACGACCTGTGAGCAGAGTATCTTCACCTGTTACCGATACCGTCTTCTGCTCTAGCAAAATTGTCGCTGTCGGCTTAAAAGCCACCCGCAAAATAATATTCTCGCCATTGGAAATACCACCCTGAATACCGCCAGAATTATTGGTGCGAGTACGCAGGCGATCGCCATCCATATAGAACTCATCGTTATGTTCACGACCAGTTAAGTGAATGCCATCGAATCCTGAGCCAATCTCAAAACCTTTACTAGCGGGTAAAGACATCACCGCTTTGGCAAGATCAGCTTCTAGCTTATCAAATACAGGATCGCCTAAACCGACAGGTACATTTCGGGCTACACATTCGATAATACCGCCGACAGAGTTGCCATCACGACGGATTTTGTCGATGAAGTCGATCATTTTTTCCGCCATCACAGGATCGGGACAGCGCAAAATGTTGCTTTCAACCTGTTCCATCGTGACTGTATTCGGATCGATATCAGGCGCGACTAAATCCTTAACCTGTCTCACATAGGCGATGATTTCCACACCTGCGGCTTCTTTGAGAATCTTTTTGGCGATCGCCCCTGCCGCAACTCGTCCGATCGTCTCCCGTGCTGAAGATCGCCCCCCGCCTTGCCAATTGCGTATCCCATATTTGGCTTGATAGGTGGCATCCGCATGGGAAGGACGAAATTTTTCCGCCATTTCCGAGTAGTCTTGACTGCGCGCATCTTTGTTCTGCACCATAATCATGATCGGTGTGCCTAAAGTCTTACCTTCAAAAACTCCTGATAAAATTTGGGCGCGATCGTCTTCGCGGCGAGGGGTGACGATTTTGCTTTGTCCTGGTTTACGGCGATCGAGGTCAGTTTGAATATCAGCTTCATTAAGCTCCAGTTGTGGTGGACAGCCATCGACGATCGCGCCCACACCGCCGCCGTGAGATTCCCCAAATGTTGTAACGCGAAATAATTGTCCGAAGGTACTGCCCATGTTTAAACTTTCAATCCTAAAATTTTGCAATCAACCGAATAAGTAGTAGCTAGGCGCAATTAAATATAAAAGCCCAATAGCGTTAGCAC
>JANMFC010000143.1:0-2025 GCA_031377675.1 Pseudanabaena sp. OTE_70b_metabat_355
TTTAGGGTTTTATATTAAAGTAAACTTACTTAGCATGATTAAAAGGGTTTGGAAAAATCCTGATTAGCTTTAATCGATGGAAAATTTGCCCTGACTCTTTCTATTTTTTTGGTTACAAGAAAAAAATGTTGGTAAGTCTCAAAATCGAAAATTTTGCCCTAATTGATCGCCTAGAGATTGAGCTATATGCTGGGCTAAATATCCTCACAGGCGAAACTGGCGCGGGTAAATCAATTGTATTAGATGCCCTCGATGCGGCTCTTGGTGGCAAGGTGTCAGCGCGGATGTTGCGGACTGGCACTGATCGCGCCATGATTGAGGCGACTTTTTCGATTAATGAAGCGATCGCTCAATGGCTAGAGATCCAAGAAATCGATAACCTTGATCCAGAAACTCTAATTTGCAGTCGCGAAATTACGGCGCGGAGTAATCGTACCCGCATCAATGGCGTGGTCGTAAATAAACAACAGATTCAAGAATTACGCGATCGCCTTGTGGAAATTACGGCGCAGGGGCAGACGATTTTATTAAGTCAAGCAGCTCAACAAAGAGAATGGCTGGATAATTTTGGTGATCAAGTTCTCAATCAAGGAATATCACTACAACGTCAAAAAGTCGCAAAACTGTATGACATAAAGGAGCGATCGCGCAAAGCTCTATTTGATCGCCAACAAAATGAGCGTAATCGATTACAACATTTGGATATGTTGCGCTATCAATTAAAAGAACTGGAAGCGGCAAATTTAGGCGATCCCGATGAATTAGAAAATCTCGAAAGCGATCGCAATCGCTTAGCCCATAGTGTGGAGTTGCAGAAGCAGGGCTACGCTGTATACGAGGCGCTGTATCAAAATGATAGCGGCAATGCTTGTGCGGATTTACTCGGACAAGCGGAAGTAATTCTCACCGAAATGGTCGAGTTAGATCGTGAAGTCGAAGGAATTCTGGAATTAGTCGCTAGCGCTCTTGCTCAAGTGGAAGAAGCAGGACGACAGATTAATAACTATACCAATCGCCTTGAGTCCGATCCTGAGCAGTTGGAAGTAATTGAACAACGCATCAATCAAATCAAGCAGATCTGTCGCAAATACGGTACTCTTCCCGAAGCGATCGCCTATACGGAAAAGCTCCAAAATGAACTTGCCGAACTAACCGATCAAAGTATCTCGATTGAAGACCTCGAACATAAGGCGGAACATGATTTACAGTCTTTGCTCAAGGCTTGTAAAAAACTAACCGAATTGCGCCGCCAAGCCGCGATCGCCCTTGAACAAGTGCAGATTAAAGCCCTGAAAATGTTAGCAATGGAAAAAGTGCGCTTTCAAGTGGGAATTTATGCGATCGAGCCAAATGCGTTAGGAGGCGATCGGATTGTTTTTGAGTTTAGCCCTAATCTGGGTGAACCTTTACAACCTCTAGCTGAGACTGCTTCGGGTGGCGAAATGAGTCGATTTTTACTGGCTTTAAAAACTTGTTTTGTGCATCAAAAAACCCAAGAAGTTGCTCAACCTAGTTCTATCCAGTTTAGTTATGCAAATGTTGGCACGATGGTATTTGATGAAATCGATGCAGGTGTCTCAGGACGAGTTGCCCAAGCGATCGCCACGCAACTTTGGCAAATCAGCCGTAGTTCTCAAGTCCTTTGTGTCACTCACCAGCCTTTGATTGCGGCGATCGCTGATCGCCATTTTCATGTTAGCAAACAAGTAATTGGCGATCGGACTCAAGTGCAAATCCGCTTATTGGAACTAGAAGAACGGAAAAAAGAATTAGCTCAAATTACGTCAGGAAAAACCATTGATCAAGGAAAAAATCAAGGAAAAGGAAAAAAGGAAAAAGGAAAAAGTGGGGATAATGTGAATAGTGATGCTATGGGGGGTGATGGTATGGGGGGACAGGCGATCGCTTTTGCCGAGTCTTTGCTAGAGCAGGCGGCAGCGATTAAAGCGCTCCCCCTTAAGGAATGAAAATTTATTAACTTGTGCAATTAAAACCCAAATTTGTTGGCGCGGGCAAAGCCCGCGC
>JANMFC010000172.1:0-4523 GCA_031377675.1 Pseudanabaena sp. OTE_70b_metabat_355
CTAGTCAAGTCAACAATTAATCGCCCCCTAGCCCCCAATTCTGGGGGAACAAGAAAATAAAATTCTTTCAAAGTCCCCCAGAATTGGGGGATTTAGGGGGCTTAGATACCCTGAAACGAAGACAGAGCGACTTGTGTGTACTCGGTAGCTTAAAAAGGGGGGAAAATAAATTAAATTTTCTTCTTCCCCCTTTTTAAGGGGGATTGAGGGGGATCTTTAGTAGCTCCTGCGGAAGAGAGTGCTGGGGGGTGAGGGTTTCATGTAACATCAATGATTAATAAAAAGCAAAGCAAATCTAAATGAAATCCCCATTATCGATTGTAAAGTTTCTTAAAGAAAATCTACAGTTTGTTTTAAAAAAAGAAGATAGAGAAGATTTAAGAAAGGGGTTTTCTTGGCGTTTTTTGGCGACATTTTTACTATTTGCAAGCTTAAGCTATTTAGGAAATTATTGTCGATTACCGTTGTTTTTTGGGGTGGACTTTTTATTTGGTAGCATTTTTAGTCTGATTGCCACCTATTTTTATGGACTGAGAATGGGCGTTGCAGTTTCGGCGATCGCTAGCATTCATACATATTTCCTATGGGGTCAGCCTTATGCCGCGATTTTATTGATTTTAGAAACGATCTGGATTGGGATTGGACTCAAGCAGATGCGATCGCAGAATATGCGATCAGGAAATATGGTGGTCTTAGGGGTTTCCTATTGGGTTTGTCTAGGCGCACCCCTATGTTTTCTTTCCTATTACTTTTTGCTCAAAGTTGGAATTAACTCAGTTATTTTAATTGTCCTCAAGCAGACGATTAATGGTGTATTAAATGCGCTGATCGCCCATTTATGTATTGATTATTTACCCATAGGCACTTGGTTGCGATCGCCAAGGGCTGAGCGATCGCGTCAGACTATTCAAGAAATATTATTTCATCTGCTCTTAGCATTTGTGTTTTTGCCAATTTTGGCAATTGCAGTCTTGATGGGAAATCAAGCGTTGCAATATATGGAAAATCAAATCCATGACCAGTTGCGTTCTAGTACGGTCGATATAGTTAGCGATCTCAAAGTGTGGCAAGACGTTAATTTACAAACTTTGAAGGAGTTAGCGGCGATCGCATCTGATGACAAGAATTGGGAACAGTTGCAACTGACTACCACGGCTCTAGGTAAGATATCGCCCTCATTTTTAAAGGTTTATACTACAGATGCTCAAGGTAATGTTTTATCGGCTTTTCCGAATGTTTCTGACACCGAGCGAACTGACCTAAGTAGCCGTATCGGGAATACAGAGACCTTTCAGCGTGTCCGCGCTAGTTTGGATGTGGAATTTAATGATGTGCATACTTCTGATATAAAGTCGGGCGCACCCCATATTGATATGCTCGTGCCGATCATTAAAAACAATCGCTTTAATGGGGCGGCGATCGCGAAACTAAATATTGACAAAGTGAGGGATATTCTAGCCAGAGATGCGACAAATTGGCAGGTTGAGACTTTATTGGTTGATCGTGATCAAAAAATAATTGCTAACAGTTCCCCGAAATCGTTGTTGGGCAGTATTTTTGATTTAAAAAAAGATGGTGAAATTCGCAGCTTTAGACCAGAGCAGATCCATTGGAATCCGACAACCAAAGGGCTTGCTACCATGACTCGATGGCGTAAATCTTATTATTTACAGCAACTACCGATCAATGATCCAAAATCTTGGACATTGGTGGTGCGGTTGTCGCCTGTTCCTTATATTGATGTTCTAGAAAATTTTTATACCTATATTCTCATAATCGTGCTGGGGATTGTTTTGTTGGCGACAATGGTGGCAAATTGGTTGAGTCGCCGCGTGGTTAACCCGATCGCGAAGCTGATGCGACTCACCACCGATTTGCAACAAAATCTTTCCGTTGAGTCCAATTTTGCGTGGAATTCAAAAAGTTTTGCCGAAATCGATACCCTTGGCTATAACTTTCAGGTGATGGCGATCGCCTTACGCGAGAAATTTCACGAAATCCAGCAGGCTAACCTCCATCTGGAAAATCGCATCGTGGAACGTAGCCAAGCGCTTTTAAAAAGTGAGGAGCGTTGGCAACTTGCCATTCAAGCCGCCGATGATGGTATTTGGGACATGAATCTGGAAACAGGAATAACTTTTCGTTCAGATCGCTGGCGAGATATTTTGGGATACCCGCCTGATGCTGAATCGGAACAAGAAATTGATTGGACTAGTTTAGTCCACCCCGATGATCTTGATCGTGTTTTAAATGAACGCTTAGAGTATTTAGCAGGAAATATTCCGCGTTATCGAACGGAATATCGAGTGCGTTGCCAAGATGGCAGTTATAAATGGGTAATTGCTCAAGCTAGAGCTTTGTGGAATGAACAAGGTAAGGCAACTCGAATGGTTGGCTCGATCAATGACATTACCGATCGCAAGCTGGCGATCGCCGCCCTAGAGAAACGTGAAAACTATTTATCGATGCTGGTTGATGTGCAGCACCAGTTAATTTCGGAAAACTTGAATGCTCAGAACTATGTAAATATTTTGGGGCTACTGGGACAAGTCTCAGAGTTTTCTAGCATTAAATTTTTTACTTGCGATTCTTTGGATAAATTGAATATTAAATTAAATTCTGCTTGGTTTGGCGAAGGGATCAAAAAGCCCACTGAATCAGAGCAGAAGCAATTTATGCAACAGATGACTAATTACGAATGGATAGAACGACTCATCCAAGGTGAAATTATTAATCAATCACTATCTAGGATCAATGAAACCGAAAAATCTGTTTTGACATCGAAGGGACTCCAATCCATCCTCCTCATGCCAATTATGATTAATGGCTATTCTTGGGGATTTTTAAGTTTTCATGATTATTTTTGCGATCGCTTGCGAGATCAATCAGAAATAAATCTATTAACTATTTTTGGATCATCTCTTGCCATGCATCTGGAAAGACAACAGTCGAAAATAGAAATATTGCAGATGATGGAATCGGCTCAATCCGCCAATCGAGCTAAGAGTGAATTTTTAGCGACAATGAGTCATGAGATTCGCACACCAATGAATGCGGTGATTGGCTTTACCAGTTTGCTATTAGATACAAGTCTTGATCCAGAGCAGCAAGAATTTACGGAAATCATTAGATCAAGTGGGGAAGGTTTACTCACGATTATTAATGATATTCTGGACTTCTCAAAAATTGAATCTGGGAAATTTGATCTAGAATTCCATCCTTTTAATTTACGACATTGCATAGAAGAAGCCCTTTCTCTTTTAACTTCACTTGCTTCCGTCAAAGGAATTAAGTTAGGGTACTCCATAAACACAGATGTACCTGAATGTATTATTGGCGACATCACCCGCTTACGTCAGATCTTAGTCAATTTATTTAGTAATGCCGTTAAATTCACCCCTAAAGGTACAGTGAATTTGCAGGTATCAGCGCAACAAATTTCTGAGCCAGAAAATTCCTACAAGTTATTATTTGCCATTAAAGATACGGGCATTGGTATTCCTAAAGATCGCTACGATCGCTTATTTAAACCCTTTAGCCAAGTTGATTCTTCCACAACGCGCAATTATGGCGGTACGGGACTGGGACTAGCGATCGCGCATCGGCTCACGGAACTAATGGGCGGTGAACTGTCTGTAGAGAGTGAAGTTGGAGTCGGTTCTACCTTCTCTTTTACTATTTCGACAGTTGCCGCACAACCAGTGATCACACCATCAAAGCCCAATAATAATTCCCTTTTCGATATTAATTTTGCGCTGAAATTTCCTCTCAAAATTTTGTTAGCAGAAGATAATATCGTCAATCAAAAAGTTGCTATCCGTTATTTAAATCGTTTAGGTTATGAAGTCGATATTGTGAATAATGGGTCAGAAGCTTTAGCAGCGCTCCAAGCACAAATCTATGATGTGGTTCTCATGGATGTCCAGATGCCTGAAATGGATGGAATCACAGCAACCCAAACAATTGCTGCTGAATTTTCCCCTAAGCCTTGGATTATTGCGCTGACGGCTAATGCTTTACAAGGCGATCGAGATATTTGTTTGCAAGCGGGTATGAATGATTATGTGAGTAAGCCGCTTAAGGTTAAGGATTTGATTCAAGCCTTAGAAACAGCTTCTAATCGTATTACAATTTCCCAATAAGTGACTTGTGACAAAAGCACTCAAAATCGAGATAAGTAGGTCAGCAAAAGAAACCTGTAAATGCCCAGATCCCCGACTTTTTTTGTGAATTTGCAAATTGTTTTTGCTTGCTTAGAAAAAGTCGGGGATCTTAATCATTGCTTTTTAAGTTTTCTTATGCGTAGCTACTTATTCGCAAAGCAAAAGAATATTGTCAAGACTTTAGGAGACAAAATAATGACTGAAGAAGAGAATCAAGTAACCTATAGAACCCATTTGGTATCTTATAATAAAAGAAAAGAGGGTTGAGACATGGGATACACAAGCGATTTAAGTGATAAAGAATGGGAGATCATTGAACCTCTATTGCCCAAAAGGAAGAAGACAAAACCGCCAAAGTGG
>JANMFC010000173.1:0-2070 GCA_031377675.1 Pseudanabaena sp. OTE_70b_metabat_355
CTAGTCAAGTCAACAATTAATCGCCCCCTAGCCCCCAATTCTGGGGGAACAAGAAAATAAAATTCTTTCAAAGTCCCCCAGAATTGGGGGATTTAGGGGGCTTAGATACCCTGAAACGAAGACAGAGCGACTTGTGTGTACACCGTAGTTTTTGGGAGAGGGGCTAGGGGTGAGGGGTATCGATTTCTGATTAAGTCGTAAGTAAATTAAAATTACGCCCATCCTGACATTTGATAAACAATCAGTCCGATATATTCTTTGATTGCGTTAGTCGTATCTTTTAAAGCATCCGCATTGGGAAGTAAATCCAGTAATATTCCCCAACCCTTATTATTTTGACTCTGCACAACCAAAAAGTCGGTTGGAGCCGCGATCGCTTCAAATCCTAACTTGCGGAAAATAGCCATCGATCGCGGCATATGCAAAGCTGAAGTTACAAGCAGTATTTTATTGATTCCTTTTTGCGAAAGAATCTGCTTAGTATTAACCGCATTTTCACGAGTATTCAAGGAATCAGGCTCTTGTAAAATGGCGCTCCTTGGCACACCCATCGCTTCCGCGATCGCCGCCATATCTTCTGACTCAGGATTACCACCCTCCCCATACCAATCGGCGCGACCACCACTGACTAATAATAATGGGGCTTTGCCCTGTTTATAGAGCCATGAGCCGTACAAAATGCGATCGCCTGCTTCACTAACTTCATACCAAGGACGCGGCGCGATGCGGGGTTTTGTACCACCGCCTAAAACCACGATCGCTTCCGCTTGGGGTAATTCGCCAGTTGGTAAATATTGCCACTCTAGCGATCGCAATAGCCAATTCGAGAAAATTAGATTACTGCTTAACAACAAAATTGCTAGTGCTAGGCTGAGCAAAATTATGGGAAATCGTTTGCTTTTGAGTTTATTTGGGTTGGAGAGATTGCGCGATCGCTTCGATTTCCATAACAGGCTTACTAAAGCGATCGTTATCAATAAAGTTGATAAACCAAGGGGATATACAAAAATTGGCAACAGTTTTGATAGAAATATTGACATAGCACTAAAGCCTATGAAACTCGCAACTAAATTCTTATTGAATTTTAAATGATCATAGACCCACATAAATTCAGACTATTCTGAGAATAAATTTTTAGTTGTATAAATTTTGTTTTAACTGTGATTTAATAATTAATTAAGATGGTATGACGCAAATTGATATATGCAATTTGGTCAGAATGTGAGTTTTAAGCGAGAGAATTCCGAGACTAATTTGATTGCCGATAAGCTTTGCAATTGGTACTAATTAATAATGACGTTTGCTAATACTGATATGGCTGTTGATATGGCTCAGGAGCAGAAACAATCTCCCAAAGATATCTTGAAAAGCTTAGAATCTTGCAAGGATGGTTGTGTTTATGTGATCCGCGATCGCATTCGTTGGTCATTTTATGTCAGGGGTGGGAAGTTAGTGTATGCCTCCCATTCCCTCGATAGCTTTGAGAGATTGGAAAGACATTTGCGGATGCTAAGTCGTGAAGTCCCAACATTAGATGAAAAATTGCGATCGCAGCTACGGTTAATGTTTGATGAGGCTTCACCCGACCTTGCCAAATATAAGGTGGTCAGCGAAATGTTATGTATCGAATACTTCGCAATCCTTTGGCTAGTTGATGAAAATCATTTGACTAAACTGTTGGCAGGGAAGTTGATCGCACGAATTATTCAAGAGGTGGTCAAACTCTTTCTCTGCTTGCCCAGTGGTGAATTTGCTCAACATTACTACCAACATTTGTTGCGAGATAGCTATTGTGCGCTGACGATTGATCGAATTTTAGAGGTAGTCGATTTACGACTGCAAGCATGGTATAAACTTGGTCCCACGATTTACTCGCCCTACCAATGCCCCTATCTAGTCAGCCAAACATCGGCAGCGAAACGGATGTCGATGGAAACTGTGCAGCGACTAGGGCGAGTTTTGCGCGGCTTTAATTTTTTGCAGTTAGGGGCGCTAATGGGCAAAGATCCCTTAGCGATCGCTAGGCAACTTATGCCGCTTATCCTTGATGGTTCAATATTATTGCGAGAT
>JANMFC010000209.1:0-6755 GCA_031377675.1 Pseudanabaena sp. OTE_70b_metabat_355
GAATAAGGACAATCTCAAAGCTTGTCAGCAAAATCAACAAAATTTAAAAGAAGCTTTAATTGTGATGAATGGCAAGTACGTTACTAAAGGCTTATGTGCGCTCTGGGTATTGCCTGAAAACCAAAGAGTGTATGAGGATCGTCGATAAGTTAAAGACAATGACTATCGCGTTGTAGCCCTTGTCTTCCAGCAATCAAGTAAACTGTAAATTCACATCAAAATTCCCAAGAAGTGAAAGCGATGATTGACCTTTACTATTGGTCTACACCCAACGGGCACAAGATCACCATTTTTCTAGAAGAATCTGGACTGGATTATCAAATTGTGCCAGTAAATATTGGGGCAGGCGAACAATTTAAACCAGACTTTCTGAAAATCGCACCGAATAATCGGATGCCTGCAATCGTCGATCCCCATCCCGTCGATGGTGCTACTCCCATTGCTGTATTTGAATCGGGAGCAATTCTGCTTTACCTAGCAGAGAAAACTGGGCAATTTCTCTCGTCAGATTTACGGGTGCGGACAATAGTTACTGAGTGGCTATTCTGGCAAATGGGGGGACTCGGTCCGATGGCAGGTCAAAACCATCACTTTACTCAATATGCTCCCGAAAAAATTCCCTATGCTATCGATCGCTACGTTCGGGAAACCAATCGACTCTATGGGGTACTCGATCGGCAGTTGGCTGGACGCGAATATATCGCAGGCGATTACTCTATTGCTGATATGGCTTGCTATCCTTGGATTGTTCCCTACGAAAGGCAGCAGCAAAACCTAGAGCAATTCCCGCATCTCAAGCAATGGTTTGCGCGAGTACAAGCAAGACCTGCTGTGGTACGAGCCTATGAAAAGGGGAAATCTATGACCACTCAGCCCACTGTCACTGAGGAGAGTAAGAAAATCCTCTTTGGTCAAACCTCTGAGACTGTCCAAAAATCCAGTTCGGAACCCTAAATCTATCGTCCTTGATTTCCTGAAAGCCCAAATAGTGATTATTAGCCAAAATCTTGATTTAATCAACCGTCAAGTTTTGCATAGCGATCGCTAAGAGCGATTGGGCTTGCTGAAGAATTTTGTCCAGTAGAACTTTTTGTTCTGGAGTCATAGCACAATTCCATCTTGGCGAATATTGCGTAACAGAGGAGAATTTTCAGTTTCAAGCCGAGATCGTGGGAGGAAGAGACGCGAAACCAGTAAATTATGCTCTAGACAAAATTGGGCGATGAAATGACTGGTGCGGCGTAGCTCCGTGCTGGAATTAACAGGATCTTGCAAAACAATCAAGATATCGATATCTGACGTGGGTAACGCTTCTCCTCTAGCTTGAGAACCAAATAAAATCAAGTGATTGAGACGAGTTTGATATTCCTGCTGAAAATATTCTCGCAGAGGGGCAAGTAGAGTGAAAAGTTGTTGATGTCCTTGAGTCACGATCATAAAAGATTAGCTTCATTCTCGAAGTTGTTAGCTAACTGCTGTTCTCTCTTTGTTAGGATACTATACCCTTATGAAACCCTCCTAAACGTTCTGCAAAATAAGAAATGGTTGCTACAGGATACAGGTAAAAATCTGCAAGATGACCTTTAAAGCTTTACAGGGATTAGATTTCCAAAATATGATTTTTAGTTTTTTGGGCGAAAAAACAAACGATAGATTTCGCGTTTAAGACCGATCTTGCAGGTTTTTACCTGTAGCAATCCCTATTAGGATCGCCGATGATTTAAAAAACATGACTATCGAGTGATAGTCGTGTTTTTTATCTTCAAGCAATCATGTAGCGGATGAAGTGCCTATTTTCTATGACTTCATCCTCAAGTCTAATTACCAATGCATAGTTAGGATTGTTCTTTGGAAGAGACCTTCCCGACAGTTTTTCAAACAGTTCTAGACATTTTTCTGGGCAAAACGAATATTTAAAATCGTCCAGTTGCTTCAAAGTAACGGGTGTTTCATAAGTATCAACCCATTTTCCTGTTGACTTGAATTTATCGACTACTAGTTTCATTTCTCTTGATTGGTATCGGATCGCTAGATTCAAGCGAAAGCGACTTTTAATATCCTTTGCTCAGCAAAAAAGAACAAGGATAAGCCTGAAAAATTTGACTGGTAAGGGTTTCAGTAGATTAAGGTGATATTTCCAATAGGATTCCTATAAGAAATGCTAGTTAACATTTACTTAATAACAGGCAATAGTTGATTGACCGCATTGATGTCAAACTCATTTGGGTCAAAGCGTCCACCAACCCACTTCAGCATTTCCTCGTGTTCGGGATGATCTCGGTCTTGGATTGCTGCGATAAATTCGGAATACCCCCATATCCCCCCACAGTTTTCTGGTGGACAGGCTCGCCTTCCTGTCAAACAATAGGGGTAATGCTTGTCAGATTCTCGCGGTAATATCTTTTCCACTAAGATTTCGTGTTCCCAATCATCGCCCATATCGTAATAGTAGTGGAACTTAAACTTCTCCGAGGTGATAAGCCGATCGATCTTGGCAGTCTTCTCATTGCGTCGAGTAAAATTATCTTCAGGGATTGGCTGACCGTAATAAATCCCATTGGTTGTAAACAGATGTATATGACGATCTTTCCATCCCATTGCTAGTTGAATGACTTGGTGGAGCTGCTGTAGTGTCGTTGTATTAAGGACTTGCACCCTTCGCCAGATCATAGGTTTTGCGAGTTTGAGCGTAATTTTGAGCTGATATACCTTTTGTGATGTTGTAGATTTGCGGGATGGCATCGTCGTTCTGATTAAAGCGTTGCTATATATACATCTTAAGTCTAACACGATACAAAATTGCACGGATCGTTGCTATATATTAAGACTGCCAAAGACTCTTGCATTTTGCAACCTAATACAACAGGTATGCCAAGTTATGTCAAAGCCGAGTCAGCGATCTTCTATCAGTACGCCCGTGAAATGGATTCCCGTCAGCTCGATCTAGAAATTTGCGTAGGTAGTCGCATTCCAAAATGTACTTTTCCTCTCGATATTTTGAAAAAAATACAACAAGGTGGCGTAGCCTCAAAACGAATCGCACCAATATATTAGAGAGCGCTCAAACGGTTTTTAGGGACTTCATAATTTTTTATAAAAATAAAATCTCACTGCGCCAACTAGAGGTAAATTTTTTGGGAATAATCCAAAGTTATTGACGACGGCTAAGTAATTAGGGATCTGATTGCTTTTGCCGATCGCGCTTTAGTTGCTCTAGTTCGGCTTGCAATCTAGCAATTTCCGATGCAGATTTACTCCTACGCAAAATTGGAGTTTCTAGTAAAGCTTTCAGATAGCCAATCCTGCTGCCAGTCGCCGAGATCGGCTCGGATTTTGGCGGTTCGTAGGGTCGCAGACAATCGGCATTGGCAGTTTTCGGGGATGGATTTTGAGAGATCGCTCCTGTAGAAATTTCAGTTTTGGGCGGACTTAGCCTGCCATGAGTCTCAATCCACATCGGATCGCTACTTTTTTGCGCCGACTTGGGCGAGTGAGTGGGGGCTTGAAAATCAACGTCGGCAAATTTGGGCAATTCTTGCCCTCGCAGGTGCGTTTCAGACAGCCCTAACGCTTTATATAGGGCTTTTTCTGTAACATCCCTTGCTGTATGGCTTTCAGCTTCTTCAATGGCTGGGGCGATCGGTAGGGGTAATTCGGCTGGATTGTCTGTGGTTGGACTGTTACTCGTTTCTTTGATTGTTTCGGTGAATTCTGGATGCCATAGCTCTTTATTCTCGTATAAAGTTTCCACCGATACTTTGGCGATTTTAGCGATCGCTTGCGCCATGCCTCGGATTGTTTCGGGCATTTGTCCTGTTTGATTTAATTCATTTACGCAGATTTTAATGCGTTCTAGGCGTGCTGCTTGTTTTTGTGATTTTTTATTCTCCATATTTTCACTTTCTTCGTCTGTTTGTTCGTTGCTTTTGCTTCCCCAGGGGAAGTGATGCTTCAGACACCATTTGGCGATGTCTTTGGCTTTTTGTTCGAGTCTCTTGATCTCTCCGCAAAATGTCAGGTATCCTGCGGCGGTTCTGGCGGTTTTGGTGATGTAGTCGGCGATCGCTTCGATTTCTTCACATCCCATGAAGACACGGGCATATTTGCCCATGATGTATAGCAGTTGGTTGCTTTGTCCTTTGTCTGTCCATCCTTCTTCGATTTGTTTTTCTAGGTCTTCTCGCCACTGGATTGGGCGGCGGTTGTCTTTGGGTGGTTGGTAGTTGGCTTTGGCTTCGGCGATCGCCTGTTTTAGTAGCTCTAGATCTTGATGCTCTTGCGCGGTCAGCCATGTTTCGACAAATTGGCTGAGATCTCGTCCGATGATCTGGAGGTCGTGGTCGAGGAGGTAGCTGCCTGTTTGCAGGGGCAGTCGATGTCCGTTATATTCTGATTCGTATTTTTTCGTGTTGGGGAAGGTTTCAATAACTCCTGATGCGATTTCGCAGTTGTTTTTTTGCAGGCAGGCTTTGATCGCGCAGGCGATCCCGAAACTAGATACTTCTTGCCATAGGGGGTAGTAAATATGCAGTCCTTGGCTGTAGGAACTTTGGACGATCAGGGGTCTGACTAGTCCTATGTCTTCTAAGGATTGCAGGACGGTTTTAAATTTCTCGTGGTTGTTGCTGGGGTGATAGGGGCTGCCTTTGTCGATGTCGAGTAAGGCGTATTCGGTTTGGTTGCCAAATCTTACGCCGATTAAGGTTTCTGGGTCGGACCATTGGTCGTACAAACGCCTTCCTGTGATCGGATAGCGTGTTTCAGTTTTCCATTCGGGTTTGCTCATCCGATCTACATTTTTGGCGTAGATAAATTTCCACGTATAGGGGAAAAAGCTCGCAAAGGTTTGCGCGGTTAGCTCTGTCGTGGTTAGTGATTTTGCATCTAAGCCTTTGGTAGTAAATTTAAGATCGGTATTGTCACAAATAAGATCTTTTGGGGAGGTCAAGCTACTCGACCTCCTTTTTGCTTGCCGTAGGCGATCGCTTTGCCGATCTGCCAAGACAAGTCTTGCATTTTTAATTTCATCTGGATTGTCCTGAATGTAAGGGTTGTAGCGTCTTCACTCAGGAAACAGATCGAGTCTTTTTATTTGTCCAATACTTCTTTGCAACTTTGTTTACAAATTTTTAAAAATTTGCAGCACAATATGTTGCTAAACACATATCTTGTTGTAAGATATGAGAAAGCTTTGAACAAAAATTGCCGATCAAGCAAACTCTGTCCGTTTCCTTTATTTTTAATAACTGCCTTCGGGTAATCAGAAAGCGAGTACTGTCAATACTGGCTTTTTTGATTTTGAAGGGGGAAAAACTAGTTCAGCCTCCTGCATTTACAAAATATCCATACAAGCATACAGCGATCGCCTTAGATTTGATCTCTGTGTGCTTATTTTTTTGACGAAGTACAAAGCAATCTGTTTTTAAAGTTCAGTTTATTTTCTCTGTTAATTAAGAAACTCATGGATAAAATGACTCAACGTCATACTCTGAGGTAAGCTAATCGACATTCAAGTTGCATAAAAATGGGCGTGAAGCCCTTATGTCAAGGGATACAGCTTGATTGGTAAATGCCGATTAGCTCGATCTTAATTTGTTGGTTTTTTGTCTGCCTTACTTAGAGGTATGGGAAAAAGACGAAATTCTTACCTTTGAAAATTTGAAAAAGTTTGCCAAGCTGGCTCAAGAATTTTCCGAACAATTTCTTGCCAGTCTCTATGGAATATGGGAAAAGCATTTCTGTGAATAAATCAGCAGTTTTTAATGAGTTGGCAAATAATACGGTTCGAGAAAAGCTAGCTGAGGTCATTTTTATAATTGTAAATAGGTTAAAGATAGACAAAAAAAATGTTAAAAATTTCAACAGTTTTTTAACATACTATAACTTTGCAAAAAAATAAACGCTTTTTGCTTGAATTTAAGATTAAGTTATACTTAGTTTTTCTCTATGGTTTACATTGAATTAAGTATTGGTTTGGTTTGCCAATAGTTTTGGCTAGTTCTTCAATTGTGTTGAATTTTGACCACGCCGTTCCATGTTTGCAATTTACATAGGTCGCAAAGCGGATCAGGGTTCCGCTCAGCAGACGCAACAGCATATCAAATGCTTCATCAGCAATGCGGTGATTGATTGACATGGATTGCATGTTGGCGATCGCGGCTTCTTCGCAGGATAGGGCTTTGTGGTTTGCTTTCTGCTCGATTAGCAGATCTGGATGTTGGATTGCTGGTGATGGTAGCGCCGTACAAAAGGTGGGAACCCGAAATGTTCCTTCCATTCTTTCGGCGCTATCTACTGAACCCAATAGAACTTGCCCTGATTCGTAATGATTGCCGCAGTCTAGCCAGAATACGGTTCTATCTGTTTGTAAAACTTTAGCTATTTCTGCTCTGGCTTCTGGATTGTCCACGGCTCCAATACAAATTGTCAGATGTTTCCATCGCGATAGGACCATGTCTGCTCTAAATTCGGCGGAGATTGCGTTGATTTCGATTCCCCATTGACATCCATATCTTGCCGCTAGCACGGCTGCTTTTGGTAAGCCAAGGTCGCTGGGAATAAAGTTTTGACGGGGAATATTCGTTGCTTCTACTCGATCTGGATCGATGAAAGTAACGGATACTCTCTTTCCAGCCTGTTTTTGTAAATAGGCGATGCGTGGCAAGTTCACGGCTAGCCATCCTCCTGTTCCGCCACAGCCGATGAGAATTAGATCGAGTTCGTCATAGGCTGGTAGCAGGATTGGGACGGCTTCG
>JANMFC010000265.1:0-7757 GCA_031377675.1 Pseudanabaena sp. OTE_70b_metabat_355
GGCGGGCGAAGCCCGCCCCAACTTATTTGGGTTTTAATTGCACAAGTTAATCAATTTTCATTTCTAAGTAAACTTAAACTTAAACTTAAACAATAAGGATTGGAATCTCTGAATAACTTCACTTTTAAATTAGAGTGCAAATGCGATCGCACTGATGCCAGAGTTGGGCAGTTTCATACCCCGCATGGAGTTGTGCATACACCAAGGTTTATGCCCGTCGGCACATTGGCAAATGTCAAAACGGTCACACCAGCCCAACTCAAAGACTGCCAAGCCGAAATGGTCTTAGCCAATACCTATCACCTGCATCTTCAGCCAGGTGAAGATATTGTTGCCGAAGCAGGCGGCTTGCATAAATTTATGAATTGGGATGGACCGATCCTCACCGATTCGGGTGGATTTCAGGTGTTTAGCCTCAGCGAGATTCGTTCCATTAGCGAAGAGGGGGTTAAATTCCGATCGCCTCGCGAAGGCAACATGATCGACCTTACGCCCGAAAAATCCATCGAAATCCAAAATCAACTGGGCGCAGATGTAATCATGGCGTTTGATGAATGCGCCCCCTATCCCGCCACTTATGACGCAATTAAACTCGCCGCCCAACGCACTACGCGATGGTTGGAACGTTGCATCAAGGCTCACGATCGCCAAGATGTTCAAGCCTTATTTGGTATTGTCCAAGGCGGAGTTTATCTAGACTTGCGGCAACAGTCAGCGCGAGAACTGATCCAATTTGATTTACCTGGATATGCGATCGGTGGTGTCAGCGTAGGCGAACCGCCTGAACTAATTGAGAAAATTGTTAAGGCGATAACGCCCCTTTTGCCAGAAAACAAACCCCGTTATCTGATGGGCGTTGGCACATATAAGGAAATGGCGCAAGCCGTTGCCGCAGGTATTGATTTATTTGACTGCGTGATTCCCACCCGCCTAGCGCGGCATAGTGTGGCTCTCGTTAAGGGCGATCGCTGGAATCTCAAAAATCAAAAATTTAAGCGCGACTTTACACCCATCGATCGCGATTGCCCCTGCTATGCTTGCCAAAATTTTTCCCGCGCCTACATCAGTCATTTAGTGCGATCGCAAGAAATTCTAGGCTTTACGTTACTATCAATCCATAACATTACTGAATTAATCGGATTTACGCAGCAAATGCGTCAAGCAATTATCGAAAAGCGATTTGTTGAAACATTCGGGGCTTACCTGACTGATTCTGCATCCTCGACCCACGAACTTCATTAACAAGAGCATCATTAACTATGCTGCGATTATCTCTTTACCTATTTCTCTGGTTGACATCTATGGCGATCGCTGTTTTTGCAACCCAAAATACCAATCTAGTCAATTTAAGACTGTTCAACCTTGAATCAATAAAGCTACCACTAGGACTATTACTAGTTTTTTGTGGTGGTTTGGGGGCAGTGCTGATTAATACTTGGCAAACCGCTCTAAGTTTTGCCTTGCCAAATATTTCCACAAAAATCCCAACAAAACCTAAAAATTCTGTCAACAATCAAACCTCCAAAAATCAATCTTTTACTCAATCAACAAAAGTAAAAAAAGATATTTTCAAGCCTAATAGTAAACCGAATAGCAAATCAAATAATAACCAAGATAATTTTGATGAAGGGTGGGAAGATGACTGGGAATAGATTGTAAAGCGCTTTGCGCCTAATTAAAGCCCAGAGAAATCCTTGAAAGCGTCGCAGAGCGACGCTTTCAAGGATTTCTCTGGGCTACTCAAAGCCTAAATTAGCTGTATTATTTAATGCATTTTGCTTGGTTTCTTGTATGC
The DNA here is from genome assembly GCA_031377675.1 of Pseudanabaena sp. OTE_70b_metabat_355. GTDB lineage: Bacteria > Cyanobacteriota > Cyanobacteriia > Pseudanabaenales > Pseudanabaenaceae > Pseudanabaena. Next base: position 1,796 of record JANMFC010000265.1, read on the forward strand.
CCAAACTTTGTTATTATTTAAGAAAGTGTTATCCGTTCGATACAAGTATTTCTTTAATGGTGTGAAGGAATGGAAAAAGTTAGAAATTTCTCAGTCTTATTTGGGCTGGGCGTATTGGCTACGGCTACCAGCGCAAATGCTGAACCGATAAAGCCATCTCCCGTCCAACCACAATCTCCCAACGTTGCCACATTTGCAACCTTACCGACAGCTTCGACAAAAACTGACTTAGAGTTAGTAAACAGTCTCAGCATGGCTCCAAGAGTCAATTCAAATCTAGTTCAATATGCCGATCTATCTTCAACAAACACTTCACAACTGATTGGCACTCCCAACCAGTTCGCAGTAGGTTCAGCCCTACAGTCATCAAAACCTGAAGCTGAGTTAAAACTAGCTGACCTAGAAGCCAAATTACCGTCACCACGCCCTGTCGCCCTAGAGTCAAAACTCAGCGACTCAGAAATTATTCGGTCTATTGACGCAGAAATAAATCGTAATGAGAGTAATGATGAAATAGCCCAAAACGTCACCTCCGTATCCCGTCTCGTCGATGTTAAGCCCACAGATTGGGCTTTCACGGCTCTACAGTCTCTCGTCGATCGCTACGCTTGTATTGCAGGAAATCCCGATCGCACATTTCGCGGTAATCAAGCCGTCACTCGTTATGAGTTTGCCGCAGGTTTAAATGCTTGCTTAGACAAAATCAGTGAACTTGTATCATCAGGGCTTTCTGACAAAGTTACCAAGGACAACCTTTCGACTCTTCAAAAACTGCAAGAAGAATTTTCGACCGAACTTGCGACTTTACGTGGTCGTGTAGATTCCTTAGACACCAAAGTTTCACAGCTAGAAAATCAGCAATTTTCTACCACCACCAAACTCAGTGGCTCAGCATTCTTTAACCTCACTGGTGCTTCGGGCAACAATCTCAAAAGAGATCTTTTGGCAGATGCAACCACTCCAAATGTAACCATGAGTGGGTTGGTTTGGCTAAACCTCAATACCTCCTTCACGGGCAAAGACTCATTAGTTACTCAACTGGCTGTTGGTAACGGGAATTCCCCATACAATAGTTTTTCCTCTTCGGGATTTGGTAATACGACAGGTGTTCCGTATACCGATCAGACCGCAGGTGCTGCTACCAACTCGGTTGTGTTGCGTGAACTTTCTTATCAGTTCCCAGTGTTTGACAATGCGCGTCTAGTGGTTGGACCTCGTGTTAATTTCTATAAATACTTTGATACCAACCGTTTTCTTTACCCTTGGAATACCACCTTTAACTCGATCAATAGCACTCTCTTGAGTAATGCTAAGCGTGGTGCTGGTGCAATATTCATGACTCCTTGGGGGAATCAGTTCGACTTCAAGGTGGGATATCTCGCTGAAAGTAATGAATTTGGTGATTCGGGTGCATCAGCTTCTAATCCCACCAAAGGCGGCTTATTTGGTGGCAACAATGCCTTAACGGCTGAAATTGGTTACAAACCAAGTGAAGCTTTCAAACTTCGCTTACTTTACAGTCGCACCAATCTGGCAAGCGTTGGCGGTTCAGTTGGCGGTGCTGGATTTACTCCTTCTTTGCCAGCTACAGTTAGCGGTGCTAACAATGCTCAATCCGATGTGCTTGTTGCCAATTTTGACTGGTTGCTTTCCAAAGGATTTGGCTTGTTTGGGCGCTATGGCTACGGCACTACTAACGTTAACTTAACGGCTGGCGGTTCGGCGAATGTTGTCATGCAGACTTTCCAAGTTGGTGCAGCTTTCCCTGATTTGTTTAAAGAAGGCGCTCAAGGGATGATTTCTTTTGGTATGCCTTTTAACTTCACTGGCGGGAAATCATTAATAAGTTCTGGTAACGGTGGTTCTGGTAACGGTGATGGCGGTACACAGTACGATTTAGAACTCTCCTATACCTATCCCCTCACCAAGAATATTTCTCTGGTTCCCTCTCTGTATGCTATTTTTAGCCCCAATAATTTCAGTAGTAACCCTACTGTGTACGTTGGTAATTTACAGGCTGTGTTTAATTTCTAATCAGAAAAAATTCTCTTACTCCCTTGCCAAGCAAAAATTAGCAGTGCGGCGCGAAGCGCCGCACTGCTAATTTTTGGTTCGGAAGGAGATATTTACAGACAGAAGGTTAGGCAATGCCTAACCTTCTGTTTTTTGCGAGATATTAAGAAACTTAAATTCAATTGTAGTTAGGAATACATTCGCGATCGCTTGATTTTGTTAATTGTTGAATCAGTTAAATATTAACTAAAGTGACAAAACTTTGCGATCGCAAGATCTCATATATGTTTGCTCATAAATAAGCGAGTCGTATTTCTTTAATGGTGTGAAGGAATGAAAAAGGTCAGTAATTTTTCCGTTTTATTAGGGCTAAGTCTACTAGCTACAGCCACTGGCTTAAACGCCGAAACTCTTGATAAGTCTCAAGTACAAACTCAATCTTCATCTGTCTCTACATTGCAGTCATCCCTACCTGCAACAGAAGTAAAGCTGAATGATTCTGAAACTATTCGGGCGATCAATACAGAATTAAATCGTCCCAAACAAGAAGTAGCTCAAAATGTTACTTCTGTTTCTCAATTGAGTGATGTCAAGGCTACAGATTGGGCTTTTACTGCCTTGCAATCTTTAGTTGAGCGTTACGGATGTATCGCTGGCTATCCCGATCGCACTTTCCGTGGCAAACAAGCAACTACCCGCTACGAGTTTGCCGCAGGTTTGAATGCTTGTTTAGACAAGATCAATGAAATCATCTCCGCAGGATTAGCTGACAAGGTTGGCAAAGAAGATCTTGCTACTTTGCAAAAACTTCAAGAAGAGTTTGCTACTGAACTTGCTACCCTCCGTGGTCGTGTAGATGCGTTAGACGCTAAGACTGCCAAATTAGAAGAACAACAGTTTTCTACAACTACTAAGCTAGGTGGGTTGGCATTCTTCAACGTTACTGGTGGTGCTGGAGATAAAGTTCTTAGCGAACAAGTCTCTGCTGCTGGTGTGAGAACAACTCCGACCTCAAGTAAACCAAACACAACCATGAGCGGTTTAGTTTGGCTGACATTGAATACATCCTTTACTGGAAAGGATCGCCTAACCACTCAACTTGCTGCTGGTAACGGTAACTCTCCTTATTCTATCGCCTATGGTTCTTCAGGATTCTTTAATACTACCGCCACTACTTTTACAGATCAAACTGCTGGCGCAGATTCAAATACATTTGTTCTTCGTGAACTTTCCTACCAGTTCCCAGTATTTGAAAAAGCAATTCTGGTTGTTGGTCCTCGCGTCAACTTCTACAAGTACTTTGATGGTAATCGTTTCCTTTATCCTTGGAACACAACCTTTAACTCTATCAACAGCACATTGCTAACCAACGCCAAGCGTGGAGCAGGTGCTGTATTTATGACTCCTTTGGGTGATAAGTTCGACTTCAAAGTTGGCTACCTCGCTGAAAGTAATGAATTTGGTGATTCGGGCGCATCAGCATCTAATCCAACCAAAGGTGGCTTATTCGGTGGCAACAATGCCCTGACTGCTGAAATTGGTTTTAAACCAAGTGATGCGTTGAAACTGCGTTTACTTTACAGCCGTACTAACCTAGCTGGCGGTGGACTAACAATTGGTGGCGCTGGATTTACTCCGTCTTTCCCTGGTACAGCATTTACTCCTGGTGGATACAACAATGGTCAAACGGATGTGTTTGTTGCGAACTTTGATTGGTTAGTGACAAAAGGATTTGGATTGTTCGGTCGCTATGGATATGGTTCTACCAATCTGAATAAAACACTTGGTGGTTCTAATAACGTCTCCATGCAAACATTCCAAGCAGGTGCTGCTTTCCCAGACCTCTTTAAAGAAGGCGCTCTAGCAACAGTATCCTTTGGAATGCCATTCAAGTTTACGGATAACGATGATGTAATCAAATCTGGCAAAGGTAACGGTAGTACACAGTACGATCTCGAACTGTCTTATATCTATCCGATGACCAAGAACATTTCTTTGGTTCCATCAGCCTATTTCATTTTCAGTCCTAATAACTTCAGTACTAACCCCACTGTATTTATCGGAAATTTACAAGCTGTATTTAGCTTCTAACCTCGAAGTTTGAATCATGAAAGAAAGAAGGGTGCGCTATGGCGCACCCTTCTTTCTTATTTTTTGCACCTTATGGGGACTTAAGCAATTGTTTTAAATTTACTTTAGCTGCCCAAATTCGTAACATACTGCGGATTTGACTGACTCAGATTTTGAGCAGTTTGAGAGTATTGTAGGTGCAGATTTTAGTTATGTGGTGGGCTTAATTATACCAAGAACTCAAATAATCGAATTCACCCGCTTTGCGGGTGAATTCGATTATTTGGGTTTTATATTCGCTATATTAGGTTTATTAAAAAAAGCCCTAAAAATCAATCCTACATTATTCATGAATTTTGAAGCCGATCTAAATCTCACACTTCGAGCACGTTATCCCTTGATTTATATCCCCTCAGCAGAAGAAGAACGAGTCGAAGTCGTGATTACCAACGTGGGTAAATCTTTGGGACGTAGCATATTTGTATGGGATTTTGTCGAAGGCTATCAGTCCAATCCGACTGATATAGGACAGGGCAAACGTAATCCCCTCCAAGCCCTAGAATTTGTTGATAAAATTCCCAAGGGGGCTGTATTTATCCTGCGAGATTTCGATCGCTTTCTTGATGATGTGGCGATCGCCCGCAAACTCAAAAATTTGGCGCGTAAACTCAAAAGTGAATCGCAAAATATTATCGTACTTGCCTCGCAGATCAATATTCCCGATAGCCTCAGTGAATTTTTTGCAATTTTAGAATTTCCACTTCCTAATCCTGATGAATTGAGAACTGAGATTGAACAGATTATTATTTCTCTTAATAATCCGCAAATGGATAAATCTGCGATTAACGATCTTGTCCGTGCTGGTCAAGGGCTATCTCTAGAGAGAATTAGGCGAGTATTAGCCAAGGCGATCGCTGAGAATGGTTGTTTGCGTCCTGAAGATGTGGAATTAATTCTTGAAGAAAAACGGCAGAGTATTCGCCAAACTCAAATTTTGGAATTCTATCCTTCCACTACAGAAATTAGTGATATTGGTGGTTTAGATAATCTGAAGGAATGGCTATTGCGAAGAGGGAGTGCTTTTAGCGATCGCGCCCGAAAGTATGGACTGCCCCATCCACGCGGATTACTCCTAGCAGGTATTCAAGGTACTGGCAAATCCCTCACCGCCAAAGCAATTTCCCATCATTGGCATTTACCCCTGTTGCGTCTTGATGTTGGTCGTCTTTTTGCAGGGCTAGTCGGTGAAAGTGAATCCCGCACCCGTCAAATGATTCAGTTAGCGGAAGCACTCTCTCCCTGTGTACTATGGATCGATGAAATTGATAAGGCTTTTTCAGGGCTTGAGGGACGGGGAGATTCGGGAACAACGAATCGCGTATTCGGCACATTTCTAACATGGATGGCGGAAAAAACTTCACCTGTATTTGTGGTGGCAACAGCTAATAATATTCGCACGCTACCGCCTGAACTATTGCGGAAAGGAAGGTTTGACGAGGTGTTTTTTGTCGGTTTACCCAATCAAGAAGAGCGATCGCAAATTTTTTCTGTACATTTGGGTAAATATCGCCCTCATAATACGCGGGCTTACGATATTGAGCGACTCGCCTATGAAACTCCAGATTTTTCAGGAGCCGAAATTGAACAGGGCATCATCGAAGCAATGCATATTGGCTTTAGTCAAAATCGTGATTTCTCCACCGATGATATCCTTGAGGCTGCAAGTCAAATTGTGCCATTAGCACAAACTGCTCAACAGGAAATACAAGTTTTACAGGAATGGGCTGCTTCGGGTAAAGCCAGATTAGCTTCACGTCAGAATGTGTTTAGGAATGAAAAATAATTAAAACCCAAATTTGTTGGGGCGGGCGAAGCCCGC
>JANMFC010000217.1:0-34056 GCA_031377675.1 Pseudanabaena sp. OTE_70b_metabat_355
CCGCGTTCAGGATGTAAATCGTGAAGATCAAGGCTATTGCATTTGTAATGGTATTGTCGTTGTCGTCAAGAATGCAGTGATTCCTGACAACACGATTATCTAAGTTTTCATAAGTGCTTGTGCAAAATAAATTACCAAAACCCGTAAATTTGCGCTCCGTAGGGGCGCAAATTTACGGGTTTGATGGAACTGCGGGTTCATTCTCACCGCCTAAACGACGACGAGCTGTTTCTTTTCTGCCTATAGCAGGAACATGCTCGGTAGCAGCCGCCAAACCAAACTTGGGCATATTGGCATAAACTGCTTCATATTTTCCTGCATCCACGCAATAAGTTTCGTGCCATATTCCCACACTGCCATCAGTTCCCACGGATTTATTGAAGGTTTTCCATGCTTCAAGATGTGGTTCAGATGGATTTCTTGCAAAATTTTCTAAATCTTCAAAAGAGCGCCAATAGGATAATAGAAGTGTAGTTACTGGCGAAATGCGAAAGAAGTTTTCCCCGCCTAAAAATCCTTTTTCGGGATTTTCATATAGAGTTTTGAGCATGGGAGGCATAGCCAGAGCTACTGGCATCCATTTAGATAGAGACCAAAATTTATTAGCCCGCATTCCAATTAAAAATACAACGAAAGGCTCATTAGTTTGAGCCGTGAAACGACCTGAAAATACTTGTGGCATAGTACTTTATTCCTGTTTTGTAAAATAGATATGATTTAAGTGAGATAAGGAATTCCGTCTTTATGGGTAAATTGCCAACCTTGTTCCGTAGCAATAGCAACAAGATCGTCATCAGGATAATTTCCTGCATCATTGGGAGCGCGATCGCCAATTTCTAAATAAGTCGCAACTTGCTCGCTGTGATTATAAAGACAATGCCCATTGGGTTCACCCGCAGGGAAACCCGCCGCTTGTCCTGCTGACAAAATCGATTCGCCTTCATCGGTAATCAGGGTTAATTCACCTGAAAGAATGTAGATAAATTCATCCTGTTTTGTATGCCAATGGCGGAGCGCCGATCTCGATTTTGGTGGAAGTGTGGTTAAATTCACGCCAAAGTTTTTTAATCCTGCTGCATCACCGAGGCGTTTTTTCTCGCGTCCTGCGACTACGGATTTAAAGCGATCGGGATAGTTACTACCTATGCGACTGGGAACTTGATTTGGATCGATGATAGTCATAAACACTTTTGCATTAATATGCACTTAGTTGAATACGCTAAACAATGTATACTCAACTAAGTGCATATGTCAACCCAAAATCCAAATAAATTTCAAAAAATATGTCTCTTGCTTACGCCATCTTGGTTTCCCTAATTAGCGAGCCGAAAAGCGGTTACGACCTCGCCAAACAATTTGACGGGACAGTGGGATTTTTTTGGCAAGCCACGCACCAACAAATTTATCGTGAGTTAACTAAACTAGAGCAGCAAAACTGGATCGTTGCTGAAGCGATCGCTCAAGAGGGGCGACCCGATAAAAAAATATTTTCCGTAAATGATTTTGGCTTGTCCCACCTGAAAACATGGTTGTTGCAATCTAGTGATGTGGCAACGGTTAAAGATGAATTTCTGCTTAAAATTTATGCAGGTTATCTGATCTCTGAAGAGGCGATCGCTCAAAAAATCAAACACCATCAACACTTGCACCAGCAACAGTTGGAAATCTATGAAGCGATCGAGCGTAACTTTTTTAGTTCGCCTCAAGATTGCCCGAAAGAGTTACGTTTTGCCTATTTGACGCTCCGCCGAGGGATTAACTTTGAAAGAGGTTGGATCGATTGGTGTGAAGAAACATTGCAGCTTTTAGCTAATTGGGTTTAAAATTCTTCATAAACTAACCGTAAAAATTAACCGTAAAAATTTATGAGCGAACCGACTAAATGGACTCCTGAAGCTGAAGTTAAGCTAAAAGACATTCCCTTTTTTGTACGTCCTTTTGCCCGCAAAAAAATTGAAAAGTATGCTCAAGATAATAATCTTTCACCGATCACAATTGAGGTTTACGATCAAGCCAAAAAAATGTTCAACAAGAAATATAACGAAATGAATTAGTTGTAAAAAGCTGTAATATATGCGTAAGTTCTATTATTGAGCCTATGACAATGAGCCAAGTAGCCGAAAATTCATTCGGGGAATCAGTTTGGAAACGTCTGCAAAAGGGAAATATTTCTTCGCGGAAAGAGGCTCTAGAATTTTTAGTGGATGTTAAGGGAAACGTTCATTTAGAACAGCTTGATATCGACTTGACCGATCGCTTTTTTAGTAAATTTCCAGATCGCAGTATTTTGCCGCCTGTAATTCCATTGCTGCTATGGCAAAGCTACTTTGATCTTGGCAGTCCCATCACTCTCAGCAATGATCAAAGAGAATTAATTAGTCATCGTATTACCGCTAAGGTAAACATAATTCCCATTAGCTCCGATAGCTACATCCGATGGTTTCGCCGTCAACGCATTCTCAATCCCAACACCATTGATTCTTCTCAATCGATTAATCCGCTTACGGGAGAAGTTGATCAAGCAAATATTGGCGAAACTACCGATCTTTATCTGTCGCAGGCTGTTGATCAAACAAGGCGAATCAATGCGCTGATATCGATCGCTTTGCAACATCGCGCCAGTGATATTCACCTAGAGCCAACACCAACAGGTTTGCGAGTGCGCTTTCGCATAGATGGCATTTTGCGGGATATTAAAGTTCTGCCCCTTGAGATTAGTCGCAAAATTATTGTGGCGCTAAAGGTAATGTCAGATATGGATATCGCCGATAGCCGCCGCCCTCAAGATGGACGCATCGGCAAGGAATACACTAGCGATGAAAGTTTGGATAGTAAGTTGGATATGCGGGTGAGTACGCTGCCCTGTGTCGGTGGCGAAAAGGCGGTAATTCGATTATTGCCGCGTGATAATCCGTTTTCTAACCACATGGAAAGCTTAGGATTTAGCGATCGCGCTCTAAAAATTTATGAGAGTTGGCTGCATCAACCCCAAGGCTTAATCATCATGACGGGTCCAACGGGTTCAGGAAAAACCAGTACGCTCTACACCAGTTTGCAAGCGATCGCCCAAGAACATGTGAATGTGATCACCGTGGAAGATCCTGTGGAATATGTTCTGCCGAATATCACCCAAACCCAAGTTTGTGAACCCGCAGGCATGACCTTTGCGGCAGGACTACGCGCAATTTTACGTCAAGATCCCGATATCGTGATGGTCGGGGAAATACGTGATCCCGAAACTGCGGAAACGGTAATCAGAGCCGCTTTAACGGGACATCTAGTTCTCTCGACTATGCATACCAATGATGCCGCTAGCGCGATCCCACGACTCAAGGATTTAGGTCCAGACACAGGATTAATTAGTGATGCCTTACTGGGTGTAGTCGCCCAGCGCCTCGTCCGCAAAAACTGTCCCTATTGTTCGGTTTCCCATTATCCGTCTCTTTCAGAACTGCAAGCATTAAGACTCGATCGCGAAGATACACACAACAGTTGGCGCAAAGGTAAGGGCTGTGAAAGGTGCTTTTTTACAGGCTATATCGGGCGTGAAGCGATCGTAGAATTAATTGATATCGATGATGCTTTTCGGCAAATGATCTATGAAGGCACAATTTCGCAAATGAATCGATATCTCAACGAGATTGGTTTTAATTCTTTTCGAGTAGCGGCGATCGACAAACTCAATAATGGCACAACCACAACTGAGGAGGTTTTGCGGGTGTTACCCCGCAGCGCCCTGCATCGAGTTAGTTCTCCTAGCAATCGCCAAGCCCATATAAAAGCCGTCAATAGCTAAAAACAAACCGCGCTAAGCGCGGTTTGTTTTTAGGTGGTCACTTTTACGCCACGCCAAAATGCGATATGCCCTTTAATTTGCTTAGCGGCATCCTTTGGTTCGGGATAGTACCAAGCGGCATCTTTATTGGTTTCGCCATTAACTTCGATACTGTAGTAGCTGGCTACTCCTTTCCAACCACAGGTTGTGTGCGTAGCCGTAGGTTGGAAATATTCCATGTTCAGCGAATCCGCAGGAAAGTATTGATTTCCATCAACAACTTCACAGCGATCGCTTTCAGCAAGCACAACTCCATTCCAAGTAGCTTTCGGCATAAATTTAAGATTTGTCTAATATCTATTTGATATTTATAATTATATTACAGCGCTTCGCACTAAAGCCAAACCCAACTAAAAGTTTAAAAGTGCCGCCAAGCGGCACTTTTAAACTTTTAGTTGGGCTACTTTATAAGGTTGCGTAAACTATTTTATAATCAAAGTCATGGAACAAAATTGGTCTCAACTATTAAAGCAGCTTATTGATCGCCAAAACCTAGCGAATGAACAGGCTACAGCCTTAATGCAAGGTTGGCTAGAAGGCGCGATCGCCCCTGAATTATCGGGAGCAATTTTAACGGCTTTACAATTTAAAGGTGTGGAAGCTTCCGAATTAGCGGCGATGGCTCAGGTTTTACAATCTCAAAGTGAAGGGCAGAAATTTAATCAGCAGTTCGGAAATATTGTCGATCGCACTAAACCACTTATCGATACCTGTGGCACTGGCGGCGATGGTGCTTCCACCTTTAATATTTCCACTTCCGTGGCTTTTGTGGTGGCGGCGGCGGGCATACCTGTCGCTAAGCATGGCAATCGAGCCGTATCGAGTAAATCTGGTTCCGCAGATGTGTTAGAAGCGATCGGTATTCATCTCGCATCTCCCATCGAAAAAATTTATGAAGCACTTCCTGCGGTGGGAATTACGTTTTTGTTCGCTCCCAATTGGCATCCTGCGATGAAGGCGGTAGGCGCAATTCGTAGGAGTTTGGGAATTCGCACTATTTTCAATTTGATTGGTCCTTTGGTTAATCCCTTACATCCCACGGCACAGGTTTTGGGTGTATATAATAAAGGGCTGACCCATACCTTAGCGGAAGCTTTACGGCTACTCGATCGCCAACAAGCCGTAGTTTTACATAGCCGCGAAGGGATGGACGAAGCTGGTTTAGGCGATTTTACGGATATTTCTTTTTTGCAAAATGGTCAAGTCACCGAAGAGGCGATCGCTCCTCAAGAATTAGGATTAGCCGCCGCACCAATTGGAAGTCTTAAGGGTGGTAATGTACAGGAAAATGCCGAGATTTTGCGATTGGTTTTGCAAGGTAAAGGTAGTCAAGCTCAAACTGATTGTGTGGCGCTAAATAGTGGTTTAGCTCTCAGAATTGGCGGTGCGGCTAGTACTTGGGGCGAAGGTGTCGCCCTTGCTTCAAAAATCATCGCCAGCGGTGCAGCATGGGACAAAGCCGAAGCGTTGGTTAAATTCTTGAAATAGAAAATGTAGGGGCAATTCATGAATTGCCCCTACATTTCATGAATTGTAGTTCTGTTTTTACTCAGTTCCAAAAGAGCGATCGCCTGCATCTCCCAGACCAGGAGTTATCCATCCTTTCTCATTGACAACTTCATCAATGCAGCCTGAATAGATCTGTACCGCAGGAAACTGTTGATTGATTAATTGCAATGCGGGAGGCGCACATAAAGCATTAATGATTCTAATCAAAGACGGATCGGCTCCCCGTTCTGTCAACATCTTTAGAGCTGTCATAATCGAACCACCTGTTGCCATCATTGGCTCTACAATAAAAATATGTGTCTGTGGCTCAAATCTTTCTGGCAGACGATTGAGATAGCAGGTATTCTGAAGGGTTTCTTCATTGCGAACTAAGCCAAGATGATAGACACTTGCTGTTGGTAATAGATTTTGACAGCCCTCGAGCATCGACAATCCAGCGCGTAAAATTGGCACAAAAGCCAAAGGAATGGAACCGTCAATCAGTTGTCCTGTTGCCGAAGCTAATGGAGTTTCAATATTAACTTCTTGGGTGGGCAAAAATTCGCGCACGGCTTCGTATGTAAGCCATTTTCCCATCTCAATCATCGCGGTGCGAAATAATGGCACGGGCGTATGTTTTTCTCGTGCAATGGTGAGCCAGTGACGAATAATCGGATGGGGCGGGACATATACACGCAGTTGAGGAGCCATGAATTTATTTTAGTATTTCACTTTCTACTATCCTACTGCGCTTTGCGCTGCCAAGAAATCCAGAAAAAGATATAAAAGTGCCGCGAAGCGGCACTTTTATATCTTTTTCTGGATTTCTTGCAGTTGTTTTAAAATATCCTGCATTTGAGCTAAGAATTTATCCGCACCAGTTATATTTTTGTTGCGTCCCATTTCTTCTAACTCAGCCGCGATCGCCTGCATTGATGAGATACCCATGCTACCAGTGCTTCCTTTGATTAAATGCGCCCCGCGTTCGATCGCATAGGCATCATTATTCTCAATTGCTTTTTGAAGATTGGCAAAGTTTTCGGGCATAGCTTCAAAAAAAGTTTGTAAAAGGTCAGTCTTGAATGCTTCATCGCCACCCGTGACCATATCAAGGTACTCCAAGTCAATTAATGATTTAGAGATAGCTCCGTTTTCAATGTTTGGTTCTAAATTTGTCTCTAAATTTATATCTGGGTGTATATGCTCAGGTCGTTCCGTAAGCTCTGGAACGATTGCCTCAGGGACAAAAAGACGTTCTTCCCATTCTGATAACTTTGCCTCAAGAATGTCTTTACGAATTGGCTTACTCAAATAATCATCCATTCCACAATCAAAACAGCGATCGCGATCTTCTTTAAATGCATTAGCCGTCATGGCAATGATCGTGGTTTTTTGTTTTGCCGAATTTAACTGACGAATAGCCATAGTTGTCTCATAACCGTCTAGTATCGGCATTTGACAGTCCATCAAGATTAGATCGTAGTTAATGCGATCGAGCAAATCCAGAACTTCCTGTCCATTTGCCGCAACATCAGCTTCGTAGCCAATACTGCGTAATTGATGGAGGGCGACTTTTTGATTGATCAGGCTATCTTCTGCTACTAAGATTTTTAGTTTGAAATTTGCATTAGATTGGCGTTTAATTAAAGATTCAGTTTGAGATTTAGTTGGAAATTTGTTCTGAAATTGACTATTGTAGGAAGTATAGGACAGATTGGAACGAGTGGAACTAATTACTTCCATCAATGCATCAAGTAATCGCGATTGTTTAATTGGTTTGACCAGATAAACCTCAAAACCGAGTTCTTTGATCCGACTCAGCCCGCCTTGCTGATTTAGTGAGGTCAGCATAATTAGTTTAGTAGAACTGAGAAGGGGATCGGCTTTGATTTGTTTACCCAACATTTCTCCATCAATGTCGGGCATTTGCATATCGAGAATCGCTAATTCATAACGATCGCCATCTTCAATCGCTTTTTGTAAAGCGGCGATCGCTTCAGTTGCATGTTGAACGTTCTCAACGCGCATCTGCCAACCGATGAGTTGATAAGTCAAGATTTTACAATTGGTTTCACTATCATCGACCACTAAAACACGAATACCGTCAAGCTTAATATCACGATCATTTTGAGAACTGGCGATCGCAGCTTGAATCTCAGTTGCTGATTGCTTTTCAAAGGGAATTGTAAACCAGAATTGCGATCCCTTACCCGCTTCGCTATCTATGCCGATTTGACCTTTCATCAAATCCACTAGTTGTTTACAGATTGCTAAACCTAGCCCAGTACCACCATATTTGCGAGTAGTTGAAGCATCAACTTGAGTAAAGGGCTGGAACAATTTTTGTTGAGCAGCGACGGGAATACCAATACCTGTATCAGTGACGCGAAATTCAATATTCGCCGTTGTTTCGGTTTCACTCTGAAGAGAAACCTTAATAATTACTTCGCCACTCTGTGTAAACTTAATGGCATTACTAACTAAATTTGTCAGAACTTGGCGAAGGCGGGCCACATCACCGCGTAAGAATAGAGGTACATCCTGATAGATTAATGCAGCTAGTTCCAGCCCCTTTGTCTGAGCAAGCATCGCTAATAAATCCGCCACTTCTTCGATAGCATTGGTGAGATTAAAATCTAATTCCTCTAATTCCATCTCTTGAGCTTCAAGTTTAGAGAAATCAAGAATTTCATTAATCAAAGTCAAGAGATTGTCGCCACTGATTCGCACCGTCTCCACAAAATCTCTCTGCATCGCCGAAAGCTCTGTATCAGCAAGTAATCCTGTCATTCCTAAGACCGCATTCATCGGTGTACGGATTTCATGACTCATGGTCGCAAGGAAAGAGCTTTTCATTCTGGTGGCAGCTTCGGCTTCATGACGCGCTTCCACTAGTTCAATATTTTGTTTTGCGAGTTGCTCTCGACCTTGAGTTTCTTGTTCTAGTAAATTAGATTGATTGATGGCAATACTAACCTGATTGCCAATTTCAGCCACTAGATCAATCTCAAAGTTACGCCAGATTCGAGGAGCGCTGCATTGATGGACGATTAATAGTCCCCATAGGCGATCGCTTTCCATAATCGGGACGACTAGATTCGCCTGAACTTCAAATTGAGCCATTAATTCCTTGTAGCAATCAGGCATACCTGAGTTGGGAATATCATCGATCGCCACCTTGCGACCGCCACGATAGGTATCCCATAGCCCTTCTCGAAAACAGGTGTCTTGAACCTCAACATCAATCGTAGAAGTCCAAGGTGGTACTACCGATTCTACAACTACAGTTCCTTCCCAATTACCATCAAAACGGTAGGCAATAACGCGATCGGCGTTGAGAAACTGCCTAACTTCGCTCACAGTCGTATTCAGGATTTCGGTCAGATCCAACGATTGCCGAATTTTGAGGGTAATTTGCGAAAATAAGATTGAACGCCAATTTTGGAATCGTAATTCATCTTCAGTTTTTCGGCGATCGCTAATATCCACACCAGTAATAATGCTATATTCCAGCACATTTTCCGCATTCAGTAATGTTGTAGTTTTCCAAGAAACAAGAGCGCGATCGCCTATTTTCTTGCGCCAATAGGTTTCGCAAGAGTTGAGTTCCTGATCATCAGCAAGATTAACGGCTATGTTGCAAGATGAATTTTGGAATTGATTTTGAAATTTCTGGGCATCTTCAGGAGCCAAAAAGACATTAACAAAGCTAAGATTTCTGACTTCTTCAACGCGATAACCTGTTAATTCTTCGCATTCACGATTTAGACGGATTATTCTACCCTGAGCATCTGTGACCACTACCAGCGCCCCCACCGTATCTAGCACTGCTACGGTAAAATCTCTCTCTTGCTCAAGATTGTCTCCTAACTTACGCCGCTTTAAAGTTTCAGCATGAACGACATAGAGTAATAATCCTAAAATCCCAAGCGTTGCAATCGACCTGATCAAGGAAATATTTATAGTGTTTTGAGTTAGGGATAGAATCTCTGAGTCATTAACAGCATATTTAGCTTGGGTTGAAATTTCCCGTTGTTGAATAAGCTCTATGTTTTTCTGCTGCAATTTCTGGAGACTCGCATAGGAACTAATCGTTACGGCTATGGTCATTAAGACGGCTAATCCAGTAACCACACCAATTTTTAGTAAAAATCGGTCTTTGATAGCCTTTAATGGGTTATTTGATGTTTTATCTAATGATCTATTTATTGACAATCGATCAACTTCTAATAAACTTCGTCTCGTTTGAATTAGATAAGTGGTTTGAGCAGCAAGAGCATGGAAAGCGGCAATTTGTTCTTTACTTAATTCTCTTGGTACATAGTCAATTACACAAAGTGTTCCCAACGCATATCCTTCAGCAGTTTTAAGGGGAATACCTGCATAAAAACGAATATTTGGCGCTCCAGAAACTAACGGATTATCAGAAAATCGGTTATCTTCCAAGGCATCATGAACAATAAAAATACCATCCTCAAGAATAGCATGGGCGCAAAAAGCGATTTTTCTTGGAGTCTCTGTCGCTGTCAATCCCACTTTTGATTTAAACCATTGCCGATCGCCATCAATCAGACTAACTAGGGCGATCGGGGTTTGGCAAATGTGAGCCGCTAATCGAGTAATATCGTCAAAGCCTTGCTCTGGCTCAGTATCTAAAAGTTTACACTGAAGCAGTGCAGCGACTCTTTCTCTTTCATTCGGCGGTTCTTTAGCTGGAATCATTTAGTTTTTTATTTTTATACTTTTAAATCAAGAAGTTCCGCATGAGGTGAGTTGCTAACTAGACATTGAATCTACTTATATCTAATATAGCAATTGATTAATCGTTTGATCAAAAATTGCTATCATGCCTCTCTCTTGTTGGGACTACAGTGGATTTCATTTAAATCTGACATAAAAAATGCAGGGTCAACTCATGAATTGACCCTGCATTTTTAGATTTTTTAATGATTAGTCAAAACCTAGTAGGTCAAAAATTTCACGATCTTTAAGCGGCTGAGCATACAATGGCGTTGCATTTTCCAGCATCCCTTTCGCCAGCTTGAGATATTCTTGCTGTACTTCAAGAACTTCAGGATCAGGCTCCATCTCAAACACAGTGCATTTTTTCAAACGACTGCGGCGAATTGCGTCAACGGTACGGAAATGAGCGAGAGTTTTTAAACCAACGCGATCGTTGAACTTGTCAATTTGATCGGTTCCTTCACTACGGTTAGCGATGATACCACCGAGACGGACACGATAGTTTTTCGCCTTGGATTGAATGGCGGCGACAATGCGATTCATCGCAAAGATCGAATCAAAATCGTTAGCAGTCACGATCAAGCAATAATGGGCGTGTTGCAAAGGAGCAGCAAAACCGCCACAAACTACGTCACCAAGTACATCGAAAATAACCACATCGGTATCTTCTAATAGATGATGTTCTTTGAGAAGCTTTACAGTTTGTCCTGTGACATAACCACCGCAACCAGTACCTGCGGGAGGTCCACCCGCTTCAATACACATCACGCCATTGTAACCTTCAAACATGAAGTCTTCAGGCTTCAGCTCTTCAGAATGGAAATCAACAGTTTCGAGAATGTCGATTACTGTGGGAACCATTTTCTTGGTTAAAGTGAAGGTGCTATCGTGCTTTGGATCACAACCGATTTGAAGTACGCGCTTACCAAGATGAGAGAAAGCAGCCGATAAATTAGAAGAAGTAGTCGATTTGCCGATGCCACCTTTGCCGTAGACAGCAATTACCAAAGCTCCTTCAATTACCATTCCTGGTTCTTGATAAACTTGGACGCTGCCTTCGCCGTCTTCACATTTAGTAATTGATGGTGGATGCGCTGTTAAAACTGCCAAAATAGACTCCTTAATATAAATAATTTTTTATTCAGGTTGGCGCTTCGCGCCAACCTGAAATGATGGTTTTACTTGCCGATCGCTGCTTTTGCTTCGTAGAGAGTTTCTGAAGTAATCGAGGTGATACCGCGATCGCTTGCAAATTTCTCGGTATTGCGTTTGATTTTACCGCGTACAAAGAAAGGGATTTTCTTTAATTCGGCTTCACCATCAGCGCTCCAAGAGACTCCTTCCAGTGCTTCCGCTAGGGGCGTGAGAACAACTTGATCGGAATTATCTGAGAGAGTATTGGTGAGATTGCTGATAGAGGCGATCGCCTGTTCGGGAGATCTGGACTCTACTCTTGCTTCTACAAGGGCGCGTGACTCTTGAGAGGGAGCAGAATGCAGATGGCTCATGTGACCTTCCGCAAACTCGAAGTCTTCCTTGAACATCCCAATTAAATGTTCCTCTAGACCCATCATCAAAGGATGAACCCAGCTATCAAAAATCACATTCGCACCTTCCCAACCCATTTGGGGTGAGTAACGCGCAGGCACATCTTGAACGTGAATAGGTGCAGAAATTACCGCGCAAGGGATACCCAAGCGTTTGGCAATATGACGTTCCATCTGAGTGCCAAGCACTAGTTCTGGAGCAGCTTCGGCAACCTTGGCTTCGACAGCCAAATAGTCATCACTAATTACGGCTTCGAGTCCATGCTTTTTCGCGACTTCACGAACTTCCCGCGCAAATTCACGGCTATAGGTTCCAATCCCGACAAGGGTAAATCCTAATTCTTCCGTAGCAATTCTGGCGGCGGCGAGAGCGTGGGTGGCATCACCAAAGATGAATACGCGCTTACCAGTTAGGTAAGTGGAGTCAACCGATCGCGAATACCAAGGCAGTCGAGAAGCATTAGGATTGGCTGCCGATGAAATACGCGCTGCGTCCCAGTTGCCGAGGGTGTCAGATTGCGATCGCGCTAAAGCTTCACTCACATCAATATCGGCAACCTTGCCAATTTCGGCAATGAAATCACGGGTCGCACCGACACCAATGGGAACGGTCTTGATCACAGGCTGTCCGAAACTACGGGTGAGCCAAGTGCAAGTCGTCAGCGCAATTTCAGGATAGAGGCAAATATTAAAGTCAGCATCAGGAATCCGCTTCAAGTCATCGGGTGTCGATCCCATTGGGGCGATCACATTTACATCTACGCCGATTTCTGCAAGCAACTTCACGACTTCACGAATATCGTCACGACAACGGAATCCCAACGCCGTCGGTCCAATGATGTTGGCTTTGGGACGAATCTGGGGATCGCGTTTTGGTCTAGGGGTATTGGGCGGCGGCACTACGGGCAGTAACAAAGTGCGAACTAAGTGATACAGGGTTTCACTTGCGCCCCAATTTTCTTTTTTGGAATAAGCAGGTAAATCCAAACTCACGACGGGGATTGGCAATCCCATACTCTTGGCTAATGAGCCTGGTTGATCTTGAATTAGTTCGGCTGTGCAGCTTTCACCGACTAGCATCACCTGTGGCTTAAAGCGATCGTAAGCGTCGCGAACCGAAGTCTTCACCATCTCGGCGGTATCACCACCAAGATCGCGAGCCTGAAAAGTTGTATAGGTGACAGGCGGACGGCGATCGCGTCTTTCGATCATCGTAAACAGTAAGTCAGCGTAGGTATCGCCCTGTGGCGCATGAAGTACATAATGTACTCCTTCCATAGCTGTCGCAATTCGCATCGCCCCGACATGGGGAGGACCTTCGTAAGTCCAGAGAGTTAGTTCCATAAGTAGTTTAGCTAATTTAATGATTACTATCTGAAGAGATCCCCCTCAATCCCCCTTAAAAAGGGGGAGGAAGATAATTCTTGATTCTCCCCCCTTCACAAGGGGGGCTGGGGGGGGATCTAATTTAAACCGTCAGCCGTCTTCTTCTCTCAAGCGGACGCGCAAACAATTCGGCTAGATCGGCGGCTTGGTCGTAACCATGAATCGGTGAAAATACCAACTCGATTGACCATTTTGTTGCCATCCCTTCAGCCTCTAAAGGATTGGCTAATCCTAGCCCACAGACAGTAATGTCAGGTTTAGCCTCACGACAGCGATCGAGTTGCTTTTCCACATCCTGACCTTCGGATAGTGCTGTTCCCACAGGCAACAGATTAATTTCACTATCCATCAATAGGCGATCAATATAGGGTGTGCCAACCTCAACTAGCTCCATGCCACATTCCCTTGATAAGAAACGGGCTAAGGGAATTTCTAATTGCGAGTCTGGGAATAGGAACGCTTTGCGACCTGTTAGGGCTTCACGGTAGCGCTCTAAAGCGACCTTGCCACGACTAGCAGCAGGAGCGATCGCCTGTTCAAATTTATCGCTGTCAATATTCCAAGCATCGGCGGCGGTTTTTAGCCAAGCCGTTGTGCCTTCGATCCCCAATGGGTATGGCGATGGTAATAATGTCCCACCACGCGAAATAAGCGATCGCACGGTATCGCTTAAAAATGGTTGGGCTAATAATAATTTCGTGTTTTTGCCGATCGGCGGCAAATCAGCAGCGCGGCGCGGCGGGAAGAAATAAACGGGACCAATACCCATTTTGTCAAATAGCCTTTGAAACTGGTCTTCCACCACATCCGCAAGGCTACCCACGACCATCAAGCTCGGCTCATCACTCTGGGGCAGGACGGGAACCATTGATCCTAGACAAGCATCTTCGCCTTGGGTAAAGGTAGTTTCGATGCCACTGCCTGAATAATTGAGAATCCGAACTTTCGGGAAAAATCGTTGAGTGAGTCGTTCCGCAGCTTTGGCAAGATCGAGCTTAATTACCTCAGAGGGACATGATCCCACTAAAAATAATGTGCCAATATCAGGGCGGCGCTCTAGCAATTGATCGACAACGCGGTCTAATTCGTCATTAGCATCCGCGAGTCCCGCCAAGTCCCGTTCGCCGAGTATGGCTGTGCCAAATCTTGGCTCCGCAAAGATCATTACGCCAGCCGCAGATTGGATCAAATGGGCGCAGGTGCGTGATCCCACGACCAGAAAAAAAGCATCCTGCATTTTGCGATGCAGCCAAACAATACCTGTTAAGCCACAAAATACCTCTCTCTGTCCCCGTTCTTTGAGTACGGGAATATCAGCGATCGCTTTGGGACTATATGTTTGAGTAGGAACTTCCGTGCAAGGCTCTAGAGCCATGTTTTGCTCTCCTTTGGGGCTAAATCCCTAGTTTTTCGTGTTTGTACCCGCCCTGAGTGGTTAAGGGCTGAGCCATATCGTACTTTTTGGACTTTTGGGGCGATCGCATTAGGCGATCGGTAAGTTAGTTATCTTTACTATATTGATTAATACCTACAGATGGGGCTAAAAGTTGCAAAGGTTTACAGGAGTATAAGGCTATATATTTTTTTGAGGCGATCGCGGGTAAATATACTTATCGAAGATTGAATATGGCTGACGCTAAGAAATCTGTTACATCTTGCAAAGCGATCGCTATGTTGGGCTGTTCAGATGCAATCTCTCTAATTCTTGGTGTAAAGCTATGTAATGACGGTAATTGCCAGCCCAATCGATCGCATCTTCATCATCGTCTGTCTTGCCATGCTGATATTGGGCAAAAAATTCAGCAGAATCAACTTGGTATTTGATTTCGTAGGTATGTAGTTGTTTTGCTAAAAAAATTAGGGCATCGAGTGGGGATGTGTATTCGATAATTTGTTTACGCATGGTGTGATTCCTTTGCCATAGATTACTTTTGAGCGACTGAAACCTATCTCAATTTATTGTACCTATGCTATATCTAGTAGAATTATGCTCAGAATAAAAATCTGGTAAAATCAAGATATGAAATTCGAGTGGGATGAGCAAAAGAACCAAGCAAATATTGCAAAGCACGAACTTGACTTTGCAGACGCTTCCAAAGTTTTTAGGCTACCACTTCGTGTTTCTCTAGATGAAAGACAAGACTATGGAGAAGACCGATGGATTGGAATCGGAATACTTGATGGACGTGTTGTAGTTATAGTTTTTACAGAACTTGACGATCGTACAATCCGTATTATTTCACTTCGCAAAGCTCTACCTTATGAAAGAAAAAGTTATGAATACTACCTCAAAAACGAATTGGGCGAAAGTTGATTCACTCTCAGAGGAAGAAATTGATACGTCTGATATTCCTCCTTTAACCGAGGAGTTTTTCAGTAAGTCGCGTTGGTGGAAACCTGTAGAACCATTGAATGCTTTTGTTCAAATAGATCCCAAAACCTTAGCTTGGTTCCAGTCTCAGGGTGATGATTATGAGAAAAAAATGGCTGCGGCTCTGCGAATTTACGCGGAAGCTCACTCAGCATAATAAATTAAGAGTATGAGTATTACTGAATTACTACCTGCATTACATGATTTATCACTTGAGGAAAAGCTGCAAGCGATGCAATTTTTATGTCAGGATGTTGAACAGTTTTTGGTGAATGGAAGCGATTTGTCAGGCGATCGCGAAGTTTTGACTAAGGCGCATGATGGATTACGAGAGAGTCTGAGGCTATATCAACAGAGAAATGATGAGGTTAGGATTTCTGAGGCTAGAGTGGCTACAGGTGGGCATGGGTTGTCTTTGCGAGAGTTGGTGAAGCTGCCTTTGACTGAGCGCCATCGTTTGTTGTCGCCTTTTGTGGCTGAAATGGCTGAAGATTTTGCTAATAATCCTGAGTTGATGGAGTTTGTGGTGTTGGATGGCGAGGATTGGGATGGACTAGATGAGAGTTTCTAAACGGGGCGAAATTTGGTTGGTTCATCTCGATCCAACAAGGGGACAAGAGATTCAGAAAACACGTCCAGCCGTGATTGTCAGTTCTAATTTTTTGTCAGACATTCAAATGCGGATCGTTGTACCTGTGGCGACATGGCATCCGAAGTTTGCAAACCGCCCGTTTATGATTTCTATACTCAGAACAGATGGTAACGGACTTGATGTAGATTCAGCAGGAAATGTTTTGCAAATTCGTAGTGTTTCTGTGGAACGTTTAGTAAAATATGTGGGTGTTGTCTCAGATGAGGTGGTTAGAGATTTGTTGGATGCTTTGATGCTTTGTTTGGATTATGAGATAAGCTAACAGCGAGATATACCTGAGTCAATATGCCAAGCAAACCTCTAACCTCATTGTAAATATCCAATTTTTTCCTTTTACCTTTTTACTTTTTCCTTAAAATCATGTTGCCATCAGAATTAGAAGCACTTATTGAACAGGCGGCGCGGGAGGAGTGGGAAGAACTCGATCTGAGGGATAAGGGGATTGGCGTGTTGCCAGCAGCGATCAAGAATTGTAAAAGTTTGAAGAAATTAGTTTTATGGCGTAACAATCTCAGCGAGATTCCAGACTCGATTACAAGGTTAACCAATCTCCAATCC
This sequence comes from Pseudanabaena sp. OTE_70b_metabat_355, assembly GCA_031377675.1. Lineage (GTDB taxonomy): Bacteria > Cyanobacteriota > Cyanobacteriia > Pseudanabaenales > Pseudanabaenaceae > Pseudanabaena. Next base: position 16,581 of record JANMFC010000217.1, read on the forward strand.
CTTGACATTAGCTTCAACAGTCTCAGCGCGATTCCTGACTCGATTACAAGGTTAACCAATCTTTCTTCTCTATACTTAGATGAAAATCCGATTACAGAGCCTCCCTTAGAAGTAGTAAAAGAAGGTATCGAAGCCATTCGTCAATACTTCAAACAAATAGAAACCGAAGGTGTAGACTATCTCTACGAAGCAAAACTCCTAATTGTCGGTGAAGGCGGCGCAGGCAAAACTTCTCTTGCTAATAAAATCATTAATCCAAATTACCAACTCTGCGAAGAAGACAGCACCAAAGGCATCGAAGTCTTACATTGGTCATTTCCCCGCACCGATCGCAATCAATTCAATGTCAATATCTGGGACTTCGGCGGACAAGAAATCTATCACTCCACCCATCAATATTTCCTCACCAAGCGCTCCCTTTATCTGCTCGTTGCCGATACCCGCAAAGAAGACACCGACTTTTACTACTGGCTCAACGTCATCGAACTCCTCAGCGACAACAGCCCGATTCTGATTATCAAAAACGAAAAACAAGACCGTCAACGGGAAATTAATGTCAAAGAATTGCGCGGAGAATTTGGCAGTTTTAAAGATGTCTTTGCCACCAATCTCGCCACCAATCGCGATTTAGATAAAATTCTGAGCGAAGCCCAACATCAACTTAGCCAACTCCCCCACATCGGTCAAACCCTCCCCAAAACATGGGTTAAAGTCCGCCAAGCCCTAGAAAACAATCCGCGTAACTACATCAGCCTCAATGAATATCTGCAAATCTGCGAGGACAACGGCTTTAAAGAACGTAAAAACGCATTACAACTTAGCGACTATCTCCATGACCTCGGCATCTGTCTCCATTTCCAAGACGATGAAATGTCTCCTCTCTATCAAATCGTCATCCTCAAACCCAAATGGGGAACCGATGCCGCCTACGCCGTTCTCGACAATCCCCAAGTAATCCGTAACTTTGGACGCTTTAGCAACAAAGCCCTTGCTCAAATCTGGAGCGCTGACGAATATACAGGAATGCATAGCGGCTTACTGGAACTAATGAAAAAGTTTCAACTCTGCTACGAAATCCCGCAAGAAAAAGGTAATTACATCGCCCCTCAACTCCTCACCGAAAACCAACCTGAATACGCTTGGGATGAAGCTGAAAACCTGATCCTGCGCTATACCTACGACTTTATGCCCAAAGGCATCGTGCGTCAGTTCATCGTCGCTATGCACGAAAGCATCGAAGCCCAAATCGTCTGGCGTAGCGGTGTAATCATCAACTACAAAAATATCAACAGCACCCTCGCTGAAGTCACCGAAAACTATGGCAAACGCGAAATCAAGATCCGTGTCTCTGGTAAAAACAAACGTGACCTATTAACAATAGTCACCTACAAACTTGACGAAATCCACAACTCCTACAAACGCCTCGCCGACAAATATCAAAAGCTCATCCCCTGCAACTGCAACACCTGCAAAGGCAATCAAAATCCCCATTTCTACCCTTTTGCGACCCTTCAAGAATTTTTGAGCGATCGCCAACTAGAAATTCAATGTCAAAAGAAACCTTACAATATGGTCAATGTTCGTAAGCTATTAGACGATATTGGAGAAACAGAGAAAAATGAGAGACAATTTCTAAGAGAAACAGAATGGCAAAATTCAAATAATGGCAAAAACGTTATCGAATTTAAGCCGCAAATTACGGTTCAACCTCAAATCACTATTCAACAACAGCAACAACAAGGCGGCACAATGGATAACCAACAGCAACAACAAAGCAACTCAGACAATTCTCAACAACAGCAACAGACTAGCCGCCCTTTACGTGCTAAAAGCGCATGGGCAAACGGCTTATTTTATCTATTCTTGTTTGTCGTTGTCATCGGTGGAATCGGGTATTTAGCAGGTACACTCAAACTCCTTAATTTAATTGCTGTAATCGTTGCTGGCATAGTCTTTATCCCTCTCGTTGGCGCACTCCAACTTCGTCAAGACGATCGCCTCTCCGAGCAGAACTTTATGGAACTAGTCAAACTAGCGATCGCGCAACTCCCACTAATCGGCAATATTTTCAAAGGCAAAAATTAATATTTGTTTTTGGGGATGAATAGGCGATCGCAAAGCTCCAATTATTTACGCATGGGGATAAAATGTACTAATTCTGAACAATTATCAAGGTCGTAAAAAAACGAACACAAAATCATGAAACAACTCAAACAGCTAACCTGCATCATCGAACGAGAAGAAAATGGCTATGTCTCGCTTTGTCCCCAGATTGACATCGCTAGTCAAGGAGAATCAGTTGAAGAAGCTCGAAAAAATTTAGTCGAAGCTAATAACTCCAACAGTAGCTCAGTGGGTTAGTTCTTGCTCCAAATAGTCTAAGTCCCTTGGCGATTAATTTCTTGTAACAACCATTCGTCAACAGGTTCTCCATCTTTGCGAAGCAATTCTATCTCAACATTCACAGAGGATACAGAACCAACAGGAGCCATTTTTTGTCGAAACCGAATTACATAGTCTTTGGGGTTGTGCTTACGCTCTTTGAGCCAATCTTGGACTTTGATTTCTGCAAAGAGTGATTGCCCTTGCTCAAACATCCGCGTAATTTGCATTTTGATCGTAAAAGGATTGACTTGGGGCATAAAGTTGGGGAATAAAGTTTTTTATTTCTTTAATACAAGATAATACAACTCGCCATCGCCTTTAATTAAACCAGCCCTTTGCTTCGCCCGATCGCCTGTTCCCATAAAAATATCGACACGCCCCGCGCCACGAATTGCGCCGCCAGTATCTTGATCAAGCACAAAGCGTTGAATTGGTCGTAGTTCGAGTTTACCTGTTTGCGGATTTTCAAAGGGAATCTCAGTGCGAATTAAGGCAATCCCACCAGAGGGCAAGATTTTTTTGTCCGTAGCGATCGAGCGCTCGGCACTGACAGGTAAGCCCAAACTACCTGTGGCAGGGCGACCATTAGTTTCACGAAAGAAGACAAAACTAGGATTACGGTTTAAATAGGTAACGACATCTTGGGGATTTTTTTGGAAGTACTCGATCATCGTTTGCAAGGTTACGTCCTCAAGACGCATTTTGCCATCTCTGACTAGTTCTGCACCAACTGAACGATAGGGTTGATCAGTTTTACCTGCGTAGCCAACCGTTAAGATCTTGCCATCGGGTAGTTCAAATCGTGCCGAGCCTTGAACATGGACTAAAAAAGCTTGGAAGCGATCGCTTAGCCAGACAATCTCTAAGCCTGACATTTGTTTGCTGCCTTCGAGCATAGCGCGAGTCGGATGAGGCGATCGCCATTCGTTAAAATTCACAGGTAAACGATAAAGCGGATATTGAAATTCGGGTGTACGAGTGAGACTAGCCTTATACTCAGCTTCGTAATAGCCAGTAAACTGCACAGCACCATTGCCATCGCGCCCCACTGATTGATATAAATCAAACTCACGATTTACGGCTTGTTGCAGATCTTTAGCGGTGCGTGACATCTGTACAAGGCGACGAAATCTTACCAGACTCCGCTCCATCAAATCACGACTAATTCCTGCCACAGGATAACGCCGCTCGGCAGTGGGGGTCTGAATATATTCGATACTGTTGTCGATCGCTTTTAGTAGATTAGGGCGATCGGTTTCTAATAAATCATCGGTAATATCGAGATTGAGCGGATTAGTCCCACGAGGGGCAAGGGGAACTACGGCTTGGGCAAGTTTTAATTCCGCCGCCGCCGCAGGGAGTTGAAAATCGGTCTGCATATAGCAAGGCGGCACGGCGCAAATTAACCCAACCCAAGTGGCAAATAGCACATCACCGCTATGTTGGACAAATAATTGCCAAGACGCATACTTTTGATTGTGCAAATGATTGGGCAGATAGTTGTGCGGCGATCGCTTGGAGCTATTAGGTTGCTTATACTTAGCTTTAGAAATATTTTTACTTAAACGATGAGAACCGATCACCCTAAAAAACTCCTCACTTAAATAACTTAATTACTTTAGCGCTAATCGCCTTGGTTATACTTGACGTTAATGCTAACCTTTTGTTCGTACAAACGATTAAGAAATTACAAACCCGCAATAAAGTGATTCGCCCGCGAAGCGGGCGAATCACTTTATTGCGGGTTCATATTGCCAATCCCTTGATTAATCGCTTTCAATTCTTGCAAAATCTCGCGTAATAACCGATTTGTCTCATTTTGCATCGGCTCCTGCACCTGAATCGTCACTTGTTTCATTCTCAACACATCCCGCGCAAACCGCGATACCTCAGTGGGGTGAAATAACAATGGTTCGCGATCGCTTTGCCGCAATTCAGGATTAAGTCTCATGGGATCGTAAGGCAAATTTAGTAGTCCTTTCGGGTCAGTATTGGCATAGCGATAGACAGAAGCCCGCGATCGCCCCAGAGCTTTTTGAATAGCGTCCACATCCATTAGCTCGTAATTATTATTTGTATTATTCGCGCTGAAATCATTTGAAGACGATGAAAAACTCATAATAAATTATTGATTACTTATCATGACTGTATTCTAACCTAAAGTCTAATAGTCTCAAAAATAGATTCAATTTTTTAATGCAGCGTATCACACTACAGCGATCGCCTCAACTTATCCTCAACTTATGATGTGGTGTTACTGATTTCGATTAATGGTTGTAATATGCCATTTTGGATTTGTCCATTGGTACTGAGTTCGCTGTGACACAAATAGAGCCGATCGCCAGTGCGATCGAGTAAATCCCGAATTAACTTCTGTAACCGTTGCATATTCGTATCATTCTGATGTTCGATTGTCCAGATTCCACCATCCCAGCCTTTCAAGAACAGTGGCGCACCAAATAACGCCGCCGCTCCGCCCTGTAACCATAGATCAGAACTAGCATCAAGCCAAAACTGCCAACGGTGCGAGAGTCTTGCCATGCGATATTGGAAGATCGTGGCAAGGACAACACCATCTTGAGGTGCGTTGGGTGCATAAGGATTAGCAGTGACAGTGCCTTGACGAATTAATTCGATGAAGCTTTTTAAAATTAGGGGATCTTCGCGATCGAGGCGATATCCCAATTGCCAATAGTACTGCGCGGTTTCGATTAGTTCTTGTAATGTCGCAGTATGTTCATAGCTGAGTTTACGCGGTTTAAAGAAGGATTGAATGGCGCGATCAATGAACAACAAAGGCGCATCCTTGGACGATTGTTGGGCAATCCATTGTCGCAATTTTTCGTAAGCTTGGGTCGCTTCATAACCAAAGCGATTCCATTGATTATAGGTTTCTACGGCTAATAGATGGGGATTTTCGAGATCGGGAGCGAAACAATAATCGGCGAACATTCCTGCGCGGACGGGATCGATCGCTTCAGTGAGTACCACCAACATCTCGGCAATGCGATCGCGGCTAACTAAAGTTCCTAAATTGGGATAAACCAAGGTGATTAAAGTCAATAAGGCTCGGACTTGAGCGGAATAGGAAAGCGGACGCTGGTCATTAAGAGGATTGACATGAATCTCTTTTTTACGCAGAATTTCAGCGATCGCATAGTTGGCAATATTATCTAACCCTGGGGCAATAATCACGATTTCATTGGCTTGGATTTCACCTGTCGCGATCGCTTCGACAATTACTTCCGCGACATTCCGAAACAGCTTAGCGCGAGAAACCGATTCAATAGAATGAACCTGTGCAAATGGCTCGATAAATTGCAGAATTGGTTCGTTAATAATTTCTAAAATAGGTTCAGCAAGTTGAGAACCTAATGTATTGATCGCGGGTGCTATTTTTTCAACTTCACATTCCGATTTTAGGGATTGCCAATAGTCGGGATCGGCTCCCAATCCTAATCTTGCGGAACCGTTAGGATTAAAAGTGAAGATTCCTTGAGCGCTATTCTTAAGCAGAAATTTGCATAAATCACAGGCGATCGCTGGCATCTCATCAGCGCGATCGACAATCACATAACGGAAGCGCTGCTTGAGTTGACGATGATATTGGGGATTGGGGAGAAGATGATGGGCAAATAGATCGGTGATTATTCCATAAGTCAGCAAACCTCTTTCCCAGCAATATGTGCGCCATTCTTGCAAAGCTGCGCCGATTTCTTGAAATAACAAATCTGGTGTTGTTGGGATTGAATCGGAATCAGTTGAATCGGAACCATCGGATGTATTACTGTTTTCCTGTCCCGCTTGTAAAATCGCAGGAATTTCACTAATATCGCGACCACTGTAGGCTGCCAGTAAAAATAAGTCGAGCAGTCTCCTAACAAGGCGATCGCGACTAATTCCTTCCATTTGTAATCTGCCACTTAAAATCCGCTCTTTCCATAATTCCAGAGCGAGTTCCTGTTCATTTTCTACCCGCAACAGCAAAGGGAATTGCGCTTTTAATTTTAATTTCTTAACTAATAATGTCCAAAATAGGCGAACTTCATCACGAAAAAAACTTAGGGTGGTAACGGCGGTGACGGGATATTGACCATGAGTGGCGCGGATCAGGCGATCGCTTAATTCACGGCGCTGTTGGGAGTCAACGGTTAGGACTAACACCTTTTGGGAAGCGGCTTGAGGATTGACTTGTCTGGCAAAATCCTGCTCTGTCCAATCACAAAATTGTTGAACTAGTCGCTCAGTTTTGCCACTCTGTTCAGCTTTATCTTGACCAGTTTTGCGATGACTACCACCTTCAATCCACAAATTCGCCATAAGACCATCTAAAATAAGACCGTGCGAAGCACCAGTCTATTCTAATCGGAAGGCTTAATTATTTTATGAAAAAAAGCTTACTATTTCCCCTTGTCATTTTGTCTGGGTTGACTTCTGGGTTAACTGTATCCAACTTGCCCGTACAAGCTCAATATACGGGCTTAGGTAAAGACAGCATTGATCCTGCAATCCTTAAACGCTATGCACCCACTGCATTGCCGCCTACGGTTACTCGTCCGATTGAGTCAATGTTGGATGTGCGATCGCCTGGGTTAGGGATGGTTACACCCGATGGTAAACGGATGTTTTTTACATGGGGAATTACGGGAACGGTGCAGGTATGGCGGGTTGATGGGGCGCAAAAATTTCCTGTGCAGGTAACGGGTGGACAGGATGCCACCTCGATCGCAGGGATGACTCCCGACGGTAAATATTTATTACTATCTCGCGATCGCCAAGGCGAAGAAAACCCAGGATTATATTTGCAATCAACTGATGGCGACGCATTGCAGGTTATTCAGCATCAAGCTGGGGTGCGAACATCACTGCAATATGTCGGCAATGACTCGCGTGTTATCTATTTCAGTGCCAATGATGTCAAGCCCGACTCCAATGTGATTTATCGCTATGATTTGCAAACTAAACAAAAAGTGCAAATCTCTGGCGGTGATGGGATCTGGTGGATTGCCGATGTATTTGTCGATCCGAAAACAGGTGATCGCCAGAAGTTTTTATTTGCAAAAGCGACGGGTAGCCAATCACGGGAATATTATGAATACGATGTCAAAACTCGACAGACTATACCTTTGATTGGGCAGGATGAAAAGCAAGAATATGACATTAACTATGGTGTGAGTGCCGATGAATATTTAGTATTGACCCCAAAATTTAGTGAATTTCGCCGCCTTTACCGTTATAAAGACAAAAAATTTACTCCGATCACGCCAGACATGAAATCTGATGTGGCGAGCTTCAGTATTGACGATCAACGTCAACGGATTCTTTACTCGATCAATGATCGCGGTTATACAAGAATGAAAGCGATCGCTGCCGACAGTTTAGAAGCGATCGCTCTGCCTGAGTTTGCCAATGCTGATCATATTTACACAGGCTCGACTACCCGCAACGGACGCTTTACAACAATCGGTGTGGAAACTTCTAAAGCCCCGCGATCGAGTTACGTTTACGATTGGCAAACTAAAAAACTGACTCAATGGGTATTACCCAGCACGCCCGAAATTGATGCGAGCAAATTTGCTTCTGTAAAGCTTGACAACTACACAACAAGGGATGGTCAATCAATTCCCATGTTTATGTATGCCCCACCTCAATGTCAAAATTCGCCCGAAAAGCCCCTGCAAAAGCCCTGCCCTGTAGTTGTTAATTTTCATGGCGGTCCCGAAGGGCAGAGTGTCGCTGGATTTAATCGTTACGCGCAGTTATTTGTGAATGCAGGATTTGTGTTTGTGGAGCCGAATGTGCGCGGTAGTGATGGCTATGGCAAAACTTGGTTGAATGCGGACAATGGACGCGATCGCCTGAAAGTAATTACCGATATCGAGGATGCGGCGCTATATATTCGCAAAAATTGGCAAATTAACGGTATCACCCCAAAAATTGGCATTGTCGGCGGCAGTTATGGCGGATATTCGGCGCTCATGGGCATGTCCAGATTTGCGGGAAGTTATGACGCAGGTGTATCGATCGTTGGCATCAGCAATTTGATTACGTTTTTAAATAATACGGCTCCCTATCGGCGGATTTTGCGGATTAGCGAATATGGTGATCCTGTCAAAGACCGTGAAGCCTTAACTGCGCTATCGCCTGTCACCTACAGCGATCGCATTAAAGCACCGTTACTAATTATTCAGGGAGCCAATGATCCGCGTGTTCCCGTTGGCGAAGCTATCCAAATCCAAAAGATCCTAGAGCAGAAAAAAATCCCTTCGCAGTTAGTGATTTTTCCTGACGAGGGACATGGCTCTAGTAAACGGAGCAATCAAGTTCTGGAAATTGGCTACACCATCGATTTTTTCAAAAAATATTTGCAAAATTGATGTTTCTGAAATCAAAAATCTACCCTCTCCCTTCTTTTTGGGAGCTACCGTGAATACACAAGTCGCTAGAACCAAGAACTAAAGTTCTTGGCTGAAAGCTAAAGTCAGTTAAAACTGACTGATTTCTGAGTTTTAACCCGTTTCAACGGGTTTTAGCTTTCAGCCCGCAATTTATTGCAGGGTATTCAGGATGCGATCAAAAACCTTGTGCCAAAATGATTTATTTAAGTTCTGCTAAAGCTTTACGAGCCTGTGCCAAGCCATCCACATTGCCCTGCCGATTAAATAAATTTTCCGCAGTTTCTAACATCTTGCGAGCCTCGATCGCCCTTTGTTGTGACGCTAATAATTTGCCAAGCGCTAAATGGGTCGCGGCATCTTCAGGATCGGTTTCCAAAATTTGACGATAAGCCACGATCGCCCCAGACAGAGAACCTTGCTGGATATACAAACCCGCGATCGCATTTTGAATTTTATTCGTCACATTAGGGGTAATATTTCGGGCGGTAGCGGCGCGGCGAAGGGAAGAAATCGCCTCCGTATATTTCCCCTCACTCTGATAGACTTTGGCAATCTCAAGATTGGCTTGGGCATGACGCGGGTTGATTTCCAACGCCCGCTTATACTTAACGATCGCCTCATCTAATTGGTTTTGGTCAGCAAACAATCCGCCGATCGCCACTAAGATATCTGCATCAAAGGGCGCAATTTTGTCGGCTTGACTATAGATCTGAAATGCTCCTTTGCGATCGCCCATTAACTGCAACACATATCCCAAGTTGACATAGCTTTTTGAGTCCTTGGGAACAACGGCGATCGCTTGACGATAGATCTTGGCTGCCTCGGCATAGTTTTTTTGTTCAGTCAATAAAAAACCAACACTGTTGTAAGCATCAATATTTTCACGATCCAAAGCGATCGCCTGTCGATAGGAATTTAAAGCACTGCGATAATCTTTAATTCGTACATACACAAAACCCAAGGCGCTAAAAGCTTTGGCATTGTTCGCATCCAATTTCGTAGCCCTCTCCAAAGCGGCGATCGCTTCAGAGTAATTACTTTGTTGAGTTAACAAAAAACCAAGGCTGGTTAAAATCTTCGAGTTTTTTGGCTCTAATTTCGAGGCCTGTTGATACGCGGCGATCGCCCCAGAAATATTGTTGTTTTGCCAAAGTTGCCGCCCCTGTTTGATCCATTCCGTAGCGTCTTTTTGTGATTGAGCCTGAACTTTGTCGGTGATCGGTAAAGCGATCGCTGTAGCGATCACAATCACCAAAGCGATATTTGGCAGGGTGTTAGGCAAGTTACGGATGAAGTTATTGATGAAACTGAGTGAACGAAACAAGCGCATAATCTTTCTTCAATTCTATTCTTCAATGATCGTCTCTTCCATGTTAACAATCTCTACAGAATTTGGAGCGTTACGTGCATCCGTAAAATCTGTTCCCTCAATATTTTTCAGCGTGGATAAGTAAGTTCCTGTCAAATCTGCACCGATTAACTTAGCATTGGCAAGATTTGCCCAATTTAGCTTGGCATTAGTCAAATTAGCACGACTAAGATCGGCTCCAGCCAGATTTGCACCCGTCAAATTTGCTCTGGTCAAATCCGCACCTGTCAGGTTTGCGCCGCGCAGGTCAGCCCCATTCAGACAAGCTCCCGTCAAAAAAGCATTGGCTAAATTTGCTCTGCATAGCCGCGATCGGGTGAGATTGGCACTGGTTAAAAAGGCTCCCGCAAAGTTGGTTTCGACCAAAACCGCCTCACTCAAATCAGCTTCAATCAAAAAAGCTTCGGAAACATTTGCACCGATCAATGAAGCCTGTTGAAGGAGAGTGCCATTGAGATTGGCTTGGATCAAAATGGAGCCACTCAAATTAGCGCGGATCAAATTGGCAAGATTAAGCTCGGCATCTTCTAGATTTGCGACATCAAGGGTAATCTCTTCGAGATCGGCTTCGATAAAGTTCGCACCAGACAAGTTCGCACCAGTCAAAATAAGTCCGATCAGCGATCGCTTACTAAAGTCGCGATCGCCCAAAGCGTAACTTTCGAGAAGTTCTTTTGCGTTCATATTCAATGGCAAAAATTTAATAGCATGATTAATATGAACTTAAGAAAGCGCTCCTTCGGGGCGCTTTCTTAAGTTTTAAGGTCGATAGCCTGAAGCGAGAAGCTGGGCAACAGCCTTAGCATGATAGGACAAAATAATATCCGCGCCAGCGCGTTTCATACTCAGCAATGTTTCAAACATGACCTTCTTTTCATCAATCCAGCCCAACTGCGCCGCCGCCTTGACCATTGCATATTCACCGCTAACGTTATAGGCGGCTACAGGCACATTCGTAGCATCCTTAACTTTGGCAATGATATCCAAATAAGCCAAAGCTGGCTTGACCATCACAATATCTGCACCCTCAGCAATATCTAGATAGACCTCCTTAATTGCTTCACGAGAATTTGCAGAGTCCATTTGATAGGTTTTCTTATCACCCGATTTTGGCGCAGAACCCAAAGCATCGCGGAAAGGTCCATAGTAAGCCGATGCATATTTGGCAGAATAGGCGAGAATACCCACATTCTCAAACCCAGCCGCATCTAAACCTTGACGAATTGCGCCAATGCGTCCATCCATCATGTCCGAGGGCGAAACAAAATCTGTTCCTGCTTCTGCTTGCGAAACCGACATTTTCACAAGTACTTCTACGGTCTGATCGTTGATAATTACACCATGATCATCAATGATGCCATCATGTCCGTGAGTCGTAAAAGGATCAAGGGCGACATCAGTGAAGATAAGCACATCAGGAACCGCCGCCTTAATCGCTCTAACAGCGCGTTGAGCCAACCCTTCAGGATTAAAACTTTCAGTACCCGTTAAGTCTTTTTTCTCTTCAGGAACCGCAGGAAAAAGCGCGATCGCCTTAATTCCTAAAGCATAAATCTCTTCTACTTCTTTCACTAGAAGATCCAGAGTAAACCTATAAGCCTCTGGCATTGACGGGATTTCAACGCGGCTATTCTCTCCTTCCATGACAAACATCGGATAGATAAAATCATCTACAGATAGATAATTCTCTCTAACTAAACTGCGAATAGAAGGATTACGTCGAAGACGGCGAGGGCGATGAGTGAATTGCATTGATGTTTCTTAACTTTTCTTAATGAGTTATTTTAAAAGTCAGTATTTTTAGTAATGTATTATACCAGAATCGTTAACATTGAAATGTGCTTATGAAAAGCTCTTATCAAATTAGTCGCCGATTCAAGGATGAAATGCAACCGCTTATACTGGGTAAGTAGTTCAGAACATTGATATAGAAATGAAAGCATTTGTAGCAGGAGCCACGGGGCAAACAGGGCGGCATATTGTCGCCGAGTTGGTTAAACGCAATATTCCTGTAAGAGCTTTAGTCCGTAATTTAGAATTAGCAAAACAGGTGTTACCGTCTGAAGTGGAGTTGGTTTTAGGCAATGTATTAAATGCTAATGCTTTGACTGAGGCGATCGCTGATTGTGATCTGTTGATATGTGCTACAGGGGCGAAACCTAGCTTAAATGCATTGGAGCCGTATTTAGTAGACTACATTGGCACGAAAAATTTAGTAAATGCTGCCAAGACAAAAAATATTCAACATTTTGCGATCGTCTCTTCTTTATGTGTCTCTAAATTTTTGCATCCCTTAAACCTATTTTGGTTGGTACTTTTCTGGAAAAAGCAAGCAGAACGATATTTGCAAGCAAGTGGCTTAACCTATACGATCATCCGCCCTGGAGGATTACTCAATCGAGACAAAGAAGGTGGACTAGTGTTGTCAGGTGCTGACACGCTGTTTGACGGAAGTATTCCCCGCACCAAGGTTGCCGAAGTGACCGTGGATGCGTTGTTTGAAGCTTCAGCCAAAAATAAGGTAATCGAAATTGTGGTTAGTGCTGATGTGAGCGATCGCCCAATCGCCGAATTGTTTGCCGAAGTATAAAAAATCAGCAATAGCCCTGTAATAAATTACGGGCTGAAAGCTTAAACCCGTTTCAACGGGTTGATCGGAAGAGATCTTTAAGTCTGCTTTAGCTGACTTTAGCTTTGAGCCAAGAACTTGAGTTCTTGGTTAGCGTAAACTTAAACCTTAAATAAATATGACTAAAACTGTCTTCATTACTGGCGCATCCTCTGGAATTGGACGAGCAACGGCTTTGTATTTCCAAAAAAAAGGTTGGAATGTCGCAGCCACAATGCGATCGCCTGAAAAAGAACTTAATCAAGAAACTAATAAATCTAATAGTCTGGCAAATCTCGATCGCGTAATTGTTTTAAAACTTGATGTTACAGATCCCGCGTCTATTTCTGATGCGATCGCCGCAACCATCGACAGATTTGGAGCGATCGATGTGTTGGTAAATAATGCAGGTTATGGCTTGATGGGCGTATTTGAAACAATTACCGCCGAGCAAATTCAACGTCAATTTAACACCAATGTCTTCGGCTTAATGGAAACTACCCGCGCCGTGCTACCCCACTTTCGCGATCGCAAATCTGGTGTAATCGTGAATGTCGCCTCGATCGGTGGGCGCGTAGCTTTTCCACTTTATAGCCTGTATCACGCGACCAAGTGGGCGGTGGAAGGCTTTTCTGAGTCTTTGCAGCACGAATTACTCGGCTTTAATATCCGCGTCAAAATTGTCGAACCAGGTCCGATCAAAACTGATTTTTACGATCGCTCAGCCGATCGCAGTAGTAATCCAGATTTTCCTGAATATGATGATTTTAGCGATCGCATATTAACAAAGCTAAATAAAATTGGCACAACGGGCGCACCTGCGGAAGTTGTCGCAAAAACTATCTACCGAGCCAGTACCGACAACTCATGGAAACTGCGTTACCCAGCCGATGCGATTGCGAAGCAATTATTATTTGTCCGCAAGCTTTTACCCGATTTTCTGTTTACTAAGATTATTCGCCAAAGCACGGGTCTATAAGAACATGACAACTGTTACGGTGATTGGTTGTGGTGTGATTGGTGCAATGCTTGCGTATGAATTAAGTAAAGACTCACGAGAAACTGATGTACAAGTGAGGGTTTTGGAGGCAAATCCTGAGCCAGCAATGGTAGCGACGGGTGCAGCATTGGGGGTATTAATGGCAGCTTCTAGTTCTAGGGCGCGGGGACATCTAGTGAAATTGCGCTTAGCAAGTTTGAGCAGGTACGATCGCCTGATTGATGAATTAACTGCCCAAACTAATCGCGATATTCTCTATAACCGCAAAGGAATTTTAAATCTCTATCGATCGCCTGATGCCGAACCGACAGCGAGATCGCTAATTGGGATTAGACAAAGACAAGGATTTGCGATGCAATGGCTAGATCGCGAACAAATTCATCAGCAATTTCCCCAGTGGCAAACGAATGGGGGTTTATTAAGTGAGTGCGATCGGGCTTTACATCCAGTTCAGTTTGTCAAGGCTCTAGTGGAAGCATCGGCTCAAAATGGAGTGGAATTTTGTTGGAATACACCTGTGCAAAGTTTGACCGATATTATCAGCGATCGCATTGTGATCACATCAGGGATTGGCACTAATCCTCTGATTGCCCCGATGTTAAAAAATCGCGATCGCGATCTGCTGCAACCAATTGGTGGTCAAGCTCTATTATTGCGGATTCCCAATCTCAATCTCGAAAATGTAATTCATATTGAAAATGAAGATGGTTCTGATTTAAATATTGTACCGTTAGGAAATGATCGCTATTGGCTCGGTGCAACGATTGAGTTTGAGAATCGCGAATTACCGCGTCAAGAGAATGTGTCGTTATTATTAGAACAAGCGATCGCATGGTGTCCAACTTTTAGTCAAGCTGAAGTTCTCGAAACATGGGCAGGCGATCGCCCTCGCCCCGATGGTTTCCAAGCGCCAATTTTAGGCTTTGTACCAGATCACCCTCATATTGAGATCGCCACAGGACATTATCGAAATGGAATAATGATGGCTCCAATTACGGCAAAAATCACGAAAGATTTATTGTTGACGGGTACAAGTGATTTTCCTTGGCGATCTTTTTCGCTATAAACCAAGATTGCGATCGCCCTGCACATTCAGAAGGTAACAAATTTGGGTAAAATCTAAATAGTGCCAGTTAATATAGAAACTCATATGCCAGCAGACAACATCAACGAAAACCAAATAAACCTATCGGCTAATGAAGCATTATTTAATGAGGTGCTAAAAGGTGTAGACATTGATCCCGCTTTGCTTGCAGAACTCGGCGAAGTTACAAATGATCCCGAACAGGCGATCGACACCGCTATTCGTCAATGGTTACAGCGCCGAGCGATCAAAGAAGCCGATCGCTCTAGACCTCTAACCATGAATCCAGTCGTACCACCACGCGGCGAGTGGAATGACTAGTCATCTAAGCAAAAAATCTACAAAACCGCTCAATAAGCCGCCCAAAAAAACATGCATGAATTTTGGCTGAAAGACAAACTAATCCTGCTCATTGGACTATTTCAGTTCGGACTCGTCCTGATTGTGATGACAGTCGTTAACTTAGTTAAGATAATTTGGGGCAGACAAAATATCGTTGACACGAATAGTCCAAATGAAATCGCAAATGAAATCCCACCTATGGCGATAGCTAGCAGTAACACTTCCGAAGTTGAGTCTGATCAATTAACTAAACAAGTGCCAAACAGATTAGAAGATGACGTGAGTAATCTCAGTAACCATGAAATGAATCATGCCCCAGTGCTAGTCAATCTTAGTGAGAGCGATCGCGGTGATCGCATAGATTTACTTGAGCAGCAACAACTTGAAGCAAATGATCTAAATTGCGATTTGAATTGCGATTTAAACTGCGATTTAAATTGCAAAGTGGACATTGCTCCAGAATTATTGACGGAACTGAAAGAAATATCTGACGATCCTGCGGCGGTAATCGATGAGGCGATCCGATGGTGGCTGAGGCGGCGAACATTGGCAGTTCTCGATGCTTCCGACGATCGCCCTGATCGTATGGGTATGCGATCAAACCAATCGAGACGCTCATCTCAAAATCTGTGGAATGACTAATGCTCGATTCGCCGTTTGATGTGAAGTTTGATGCGCCCTTTGATGTAGTTGTGGGACAGGAGCAGGCGATCGCCTTGTTAAAAGCTGCCATTAAACGCGATCGCATTGCCCCAGCCTATTTGTTTGCGGGTGCGAGTGGAGTGGGGCGCAGTAAAACCGCTTCAGCCTTTGCTCAAGTTTTGTTGGGCGATCGCAAATCTAGCCATCGGCTCAGCGATCGCAATCATCCTGATTTGTTATGGGTGGAGCCGACCTATTTGGATAAGGGCAAAATGCTCACAGCCAAAGAAGCGGATACCGCAGGCTTGAAACGTCGCGCTCTGCCTCAGATCAGGATCGAGCAGGTGCGAGAAATTAGCGAATTTGTGAGTCGATCGCCCCTTGAATGTAAGCGATCGGTGGTGATTCTCGAAGAAGCGCAATCAATGGCAGAATCCGCCGCTAATAGTTTGCTAAAAACCCTCGAAGAGCCACTTTATGCCACGATTATTCTGATTGTTCCCGATGCTGGATCGATCTTGCCCACCCTAGTTTCACGCTGTCAGCGTATCCCTTTTACAAGGCTCAATCAAGCGCAAATGCAAACAGTCCTCACCCGCGAAGGGCATACGGATATTCCCGCCGATGTAGTGGCGCTGGCGCAAGGTTCTGCGGGTAATGCGATCGACTCTTTTGAGCGCTTCAAAAGTATTCCTGCTGAGTTATTAAGTTCCGTGCGCCAAATTCCTAAAGATGCTAAAAGTGCGATGGCGATCGCTAAGCAAATCACGAAAGAGCTAGAAGTTGATTTGCAATTGTGGCTAATTGATTATTTACAAAATTATTTCTGGGAACAGCAAAAGTCAAAATCAGTTTTACAACATCTCGATAAAGCGCGGGAGTTAATCGCTCGATATGTGCAGCCGCGACTAGTGTGGGAAGTGACGCTATTGCAGATTGCAGGGAAGATTTAGGATTTCTCTCGTAACAAACCAAGATTTTTTGGTAAACGTAAAGCGCTGTAAAGCGGTAAAGTAGAGCCAGATCTAAAAGCTTTTGTTTTTTTGTTTATGGCTTTTCAACGTGCTAGCGGAATTTTGTTACATCCCACTTCATTACCCAGCCAATTTGGGATTGGAGACTTAGGCGAGACAGCCTATCAGTTTATTGAGTTTTTGTCGCGCAGTGGTCAAAAGCTTTGGCAAGTATTGCCTCTAGGACCAACGGGTTATGGTAACTCGCCCTATATGTGCTTCAGCGCGATCGCTGGTAATCCCTATTTAATCAGCCCCGAATTACTCGCAAAGCAACATTTGCTGCAAGAAGAAGATTGGGCGGATATTCCTGAATTCAATCAAGATCGGATTGATTTTGCGCTGGTAATGCCATATAAGCGCAAATTATTAGAACTTGCTTACACCCGATTTAAAAAAGGTTTTACCGATCAAGATCAGCAGCATCACCATGATCTGTATTTAGTGCAAGAGCAGTTCAAAAAGTTTTGTATCGAAGAAGCAGACTGGCTCGAAGACTATGTGCTGTTCATGGCCTTGCATGAAGAAAATCCCGAGATCATGTGGAACAAGTGGGAACCCGCGATCGCCAAACGTGAACCCCAAGCATTGCAACAAAAGCGCGAAGAATTAGAAGACAAAATCGGTTTTCAGAG
>JANMFC010000230.1:0-25014 GCA_031377675.1 Pseudanabaena sp. OTE_70b_metabat_355
GGGTTCTGGTTGATATTAAGCCGAGGTACTTAATGAGTTTGGGGATAATGATTTTTTTTTGCTTTAAGCTCTCATTATCCCTTTTCGCTTAATACCAATAGCGCAAAAAGACTTGAAACCGTGATTATAGTGTAGGGGCAATTCATGGATTGCCCCTACACTTGTTCCTTTTTGTAGCGCTTTGCGCTGTAGCTTATTCCTTTCTCAGTATAGAATTGATCTGGGGCGTAGCTCTCTCACCAATTCTCTTGCTATTGACAATGCCACCAAGGTTACAACTTAAAACCGACGATTGCTCACCGTTAGGGCTGTATGTTCTTCAATATTTAGAAGAGCAAGAGATTAGTATGAATCATCTTGCCGACTTGACTGGTGTGCCGCAACCTCGACTCAGGGGCGCTTGCTTTAAGGGAACCTGTCCTACTCCTGAGACTTTAAGAAAGTTAGCAAAAATTATGGGTAAGCACCATTTAGAGCTTTATACTCTTGCCTATCAGGGACGGATTGAGCAGGTTCCTGAAGATGTGGATGATAATTTGTTGGATATTCTGATCAGGCAAATGTTAGAAACAGCGCGTGAACTAAATCTGGCTATGCCGATCGCTCAACCAACTAAAGCCAAAATTCGCAAGGCTTTAATGGAATTAGGATTTAGAGAAAAACGCGAAGAAATTCCCTAACCTCTACGCCCGAAGCCGTTCTTGGCGCTTGATTTCATAGAGTTTATTTAAAATATCCTGCCAATCATCAGGTGTCAGAGGTGATTTAAGTTCGCCTATTTCTGGCTGACGATCCAAATTATTGCCATTATTGTGTTGAAGGCTTTCTTGTGATTTATCTTGCGATATTTCTTGAAATATTTTCTGTAATCTTGCTTCTAGCCTTTGTTGAGCAAGCCAAACCCGCGCCCGAATTGCCAATACCTCATCATTGCACCCCATCAAATTAAACTGCACCTGAATTTCCGATCGCCATGTGGGATATTTATCCGCGATCGTGATCGCTAAAGCCTCTAACCCCACGACGGCGGCATAACGAACTACCCATTCTTCATCCTGTTGGGCGACAAACAACAAAGCATCCAAAGCCTCTTCCTGCGCCATATCACAGACATCATCAGGAAAATAAGCCCATTTCATCATCCCCAGCCCCTTAACAGCAGCGCGGCGCACACTAAAGGCAAAGTCCGCAGTAGCCACACCAAGTAAAGTGACTAAACCGCGTGGATCGCCAATTCCCGCTAAGGCGCGGATCGCCCACGATCGCGCCGTGTAATTATGCATATCTAAAAGTTGCAACAAAGGCGGAACCGCAGCACCTCCCATCGCGATCAGCCCATCTACCGCCGCCACCGCCGCCCCAGGATTGTTGTAGCTGAGAGCCTCAATCAAAATGGGAATGCCTCCCTCTAACCGAGCATTCGCTAAGTCTTGGACAGCTTTGTACAAAAGTTTAGAAGAATCTGCTTCTTCTACAGCTTGAATGAGTTGGGAAAGGCGATCGGTCATAGGTTTAAATAAGTTGAAAAGGCGCTTTGCGCTCCTTTACTTTACAGTAAATTATCCATCAATTCCATCACCCTAATCGCGCCGTCCGTCAGATTTGGTGGTATGGCTAAGGGAATTTGTTTTTCTAATAATCCTTTGAGCGATATCAGCTTCAAGCTATTTTCTGCCATCGTATTACCGATCGCTTCCGCCGCACCTAAATAACCGATCGCCCCTAAATCCGACAGAACTGTACGCCGTAATTGCAAATCTTGATTTGAGAGCGCCGTAATTAAGCGATCGCCGTATTGATTCGCAACTTCTGGTTCTGAAAGTTGATACATCGCTCTTGCCGCCGCATATTGCACTTTGGGAATCGGATGCTCTAAAAATGGCAAAATATAGGGAATTGCTTCTACTGCGCGTAATGTTCCCAATGCTTCGAGAAATGCATCATAGGGGTGTTCTGGTTCTTTGTCGGCAGTGGCGTTGGGATGAGGATGTTTGATTAATTCTAGTAAGTAGGGAACGCAGGAATTATCCCCTAACATTTCTAAGGATTGCGCCGCCGCCTCGCGTACATAGAGGTCATCGCATTCCAATGCTTTAGTTAATGCTGGCACGGCTTGGCGATCGCCGAGTTTTCCTAATGCTCTAGCGGCGTTGCGCCGTAATGGATATCCCCCCGCTTCAGTGCGATCGGCTTCATCTGTCAAAGCCACGATTAACAGGGCGATCGCTTCAGGTACATTTACCCGAAAACGACCTAACCACCAAGCCGCATAAACTCGCAATCCCAAATCTTCGCTTTGGAGATTGATCAGCGCTTGTTCAATGGTTAATTGATTATCATCTGGAATGCCAGATTCTTCATTCATAGTTTTATCTTGGCAGCTATATCGTTAGTTACTAAAGATCCCCCTCAATCCCCCTTGCAAAAGTTACCGTGTACACACAACTACAGGAATTTGCAAATCTCATCAATTACCCCTCCCTAGCCCTCCCCTTGCAAAGGGGAGGGAACGAGATTTTCTGGTCTTCCCCCTTTGCAAGGGGGAATTAAAGGGGGTTTTTGAGACTTGTGTGTACACGGCAGCTTGCAAAAGGGGGGAGAATAAATTAAATTTTCTTCTTCCCCCTTTACAAGGGGGATTGAGGGGGATCTACACTCTGAAACGCAGATGGAATGTGTATATTTACCTATAAAAAGCAAAAAGCACCCCATTGGGGTGCTTTTTGCTTTTTAGCAGAAATTAGCTAAGAGCATTGATTGCATAGTCAATGTAGGAGTTAGCTTCAACAGCAGAGTCTCCAGACAAGCCATGATTAGCTTTAACATACTTCAAAGCTTCAACATACCAGCTAGGAGAAAGATCAAAGGTGCGGTTGATTTCAGCGATACCAGCAACCAAATAATCATCCATAGGACCTGTACCACCAACTACGCAGCAGTATGTAACCATACGCACATAGTAGCCGATGTCGCGTACACACTTGTCTTTGCCAGTTTGGCTAGAAGCATAGTTAGGACCAGTCATCGAGGTGGTGTAAGGGAACTTGCTGTAAACTGCATTAGCAGCGCCAGAAGCCAACGAATCAGCTTTCTCGCTTAATGCTTTAGCAGCAGCTAGCCCAGCAGTTGCTTGACGGAAACGACCAAAAGCAACTTGGGTTTCGGTCGAGCTAAGGAAACGACCTTGAGAATCGGCGGCGGATACGGCTTCGGTTAGAGGGGTTTTCATAGTGAGATGTTCTCCAAAATAATTTTGTTAAGTAAAATGCGGTCTTAAAGACCAATTAATGTCTATCGAAAGACTGTGTGACTGAAGGTTGGACAAGACCAAACTAGGAAACAGCAGCAGCAGCCTTATCGAAATAGCTACCAACTTCACTCATTAGAGCAGCACAGTCGCCACGAGTAACGCCATTAGCGTCGTTAGCGATCGCGATCGCAGCTTCTTTCATTTTGCCAACACCAACAGCAACGGAAGCACCAGGAGTACCAAGAGCCAAGTATGTTTCACGCAAACCATTGAGGCAACGATCTTCCAAGATGCTGGCATCGCCAGAGTAGATAGCATAAGTGACGTAGCGAAGGATGATTTCCATGTCGCGAAGGCAAGCAGCCATACGACGGCTGGTATATGCATTTCCACCAGGAGCGATCAAAGCAGGCTGTTCAGCAAACAAAGCACGAGCAGCATTAGCAACGATTGTAGAAGAGTTACTGGTGATGCGGTTTACAGAATCTAAACGCTTGTTGCCATCGGCAACCATAGCGCTAAGAGCATCAATTTGAGATGCACTGATATATGCGCCTCTAGAATCAGCTTGGGATACTACCTTTGCAAATGCGTCCAACATAATACTGTTATCTCCAGTTTTAAATTAAAAAAATATATAAATTTCAAACGATTCCAAACTCCAATCTGTTGTTTTAGATATTGACTTGTGATGAATATCTAATCCAAATAAATTCCCTGAGTTTCTTTGAATGATTAATGACAAATTAAACTATCCAATTCACTTGAGGAAGCTATAACCTAAACTGTCTAAGCAGTTCAAGGTTCAGTCGCCTTTGGTTAATGCGATTAAAGCAGCTAGTTTGTGCAAATTCCGTGCAAACAGAAGGTTCTCAAATGTAAAGTTAAGTAACTTAGATAAAGAAGAGAGCAAACCTATACCAAGTAGGTATTCTGACTTATTCTGCTTGAAATCCAATTGTTAACTTAACTTAGTATTTGGTTGCATTTCTTCATACAAAATTACAGCAAAAAGCACAGGGGCAATTCATGAATTGGCCCTGCGCTTTTTGCGTATGTCTTAAAGAATTTATACAAAATCAAAAAGCATGGTCGTCATATATCGCTCTGTCCATTCGGAGCCGAAAGACTTTTCTAAAACCCGTCGAGTTTTGTCGTTCTGTTGTTGTTTTTCGCAATAATATCGCTGTCCAGATCGAATTTGCTCAATTTCTAGAGAAGTCGTTAACGGTTCGGTTGCCACGGCTAACTGACAGTGCAAAGTCAAATACTCACGCACTCGTTGTAAGAAATCAGCCTCTTCGCGATCGCCGATAGGACGCACAAACAAACAAAAATCAGAAAAAATATCGCCCCATTCGGGTAACTCACGAGTCTGCTCAAACTGGATCACAGGCAAACTCGATAAAGCATCACAGTAACTGCGCGGTAAAGCGCGTTCAGGATGAACAGGGGATAGATCAATGATCGCGGCACTAATACTGCTACGTCCACCGACTAAATCAGCTCCAAAAATAGGAATACCATATTCAGGATTAGGAAACATCACACAGTGGAGAATATCTAAGCCACTGCCGACTTTGGCTAGTTCTAAATGGAGCTTCCGAAATTGAGGTGTACTGTAGCAGTGATTTTCAATTACGAGGCGTTCACCTTCTAAAGCACCTTCAACATAGCCAAGATTTTCGGGGATTTGATAGGGAGACAAATTTAAGTTTTCTCGCCATACTGTTTCAATGCAATTAGCTAAATCTCGAATCAGGGGATATTGTTGCTCTCGCAGCGATGCTTGAATGGATGGAGCCATGCGAATTTATCTCAAATTATTTTTCCACACTCACTCATTTTTTGTGCAAATTGTGTGTAGCACTAGCCGAGATTACTGTAAGCTCGAACTCTTTGTAAACGATTATGAATCCGATTGGCTAAATCACTGCCAACAATCGGCTTACATAAATAGTCATCAGCACCAACCCCAAAAGCGAGATTCTGAGTATTGAAATCGGTGGTGACACTGAGAAACAAAACTGGTAAACGTTGCCACTGCGTATTTCTTCTTAAAGATTGACAAAGTTCCAATCCATTAACGGGTGGGATATTTATTTCTAAAACTAATATATCGGGTATTACGGATTCTAATACCGCCCAGAAATCCTGTGGATCGGCTAAGGTTGTCACTTTGAATCCCCAAGGTTTCAACATCTCAGGCAGCGATCGCAGATAATCCAAATCATTATCAACAATCATTACCTTAGTTCCAATTGGAGAGAAATTTGGCAGAGATGAAGTAGAAATCTTGATTTGTTTAGAGACTTTAATATCGGCTACTCTATTGGCGGCTTTAAGGTAATATCCACGTCCATGAACTGTGGCAATAAAATCGGGCGGAGCGCCTGCGGCAACTAATTTATGTCGCAATCGTCGAATATGCGATCGCACTGTTGCCTCAGAGGGAAATTCATCGGATGACCAGAGGCGATCGAGAATTTCGTCAGAACTTAACAAATGCTGGCTATCGCGGAGTAATAATTCTAGTAACTCGTATTCCTTATTAGTTAGCGTCAGTGGTTGATTGCTATAAGAGACTTTACTGGTGCTAGGGTCAAGCAGCAAGTCCCCACAGAGTAATAACGGCGAAGAACTAGCATTACTTCGCCGCAATAGCGCCCGAATCCTTGCGATCAATTCAGAAATATCAAAGGGCTTCACCACATAGTCATCCGCCCCTGCATCTAGCCCCGCGATTTTTGCCGTGCTAGCATTTTGGTTACTGAGTAACATGATTGGCGTTGTATAACCTTCGACTCGAAATTGCTGACAGAGACGAATTCCATCCGTCTTGGGCGAAACAACATCTAAAAGAATCAGATCGTACTCAAAGGTTGTGCCGTAAGTCCAACCCATGTCGCCGTCATTAACAACATCGATAATGTAATGATGTTCCGTCAAACTTTTCGTTAAAATCGCAATTAATACTTCATCATCTTCTATTAATAATATTTTCATAGTATTTTCTTAATAAGTGCCTAACCCAAATAAGATGATTAGCCCGCGAAGCGGGCTAATCATCTTATTTGGGTTAACCGCCAATCTGTGACATGGTGCGGCGATAGCTATTTTTTTCGCCCGTACCCCGATCGCGTTCTTTAAAATTAATTTCATCCTTAAGTTGCAGTAAATCACGCACCGCAACGCGCAACTCCGCAAAATCTTGTCCTTGACGTAAAGCGGTTTTGAGATCGATCTGTCCCGCCTCATTTAACAAGCATGGACGCAATAAACCATCGGCAGAGAGTCGCATCCGATTGCAGCGATCGCAAAAACATTCGGACATTTGACTAATAAACCCCAAAGTCCCCTTTGCATTAGGTATTTGAAATACATCGGCGGGACCATTCCCTTTGCAATTACTTGCATCTAACCCATAGCGATCGCTGATCTGTTGACGTAAGGTTGCGGAATCGACCCAGCCCTTATGGGTAAACAGGCTATCGTTACCAATCGGCATAAACTCGATAAAGCGAATATGCCAATCACGATCAATACTTAAAGCGGCTAAGTCCAAAATTTCGCGATCGTTTACCTCTGGTACAACTACCACATTTAATTTCAATGGATCAAAGCCGACCTCATGGGCTGCCAAAATTCCCGCCCATACCTTTTCCCAGAGATTGCGTCCTGTAATCTGACGAAACACATCGCGATCGAGGGAATCAAGACTAATATTAATGCGCCGTAAACCTGCTTCGTATAGAGGCTTAGCTAATTCGCCAAGTAGAAAACCATTAGTGGTCATCGACAAATCTTCAACACCTTGCAAATTAGCGATCGCCTCGATCAAACTTACTAAATCTCGCCGCAATAAAGGTTCGCCCCCCGTCAGCCGAAATTTCTTAAAACCAAGGGGAATAAATACTTCTTTTAGTAAGTTAATTATTTCTGTATTCGTCAAACTCTCTTGGGCAAGCAGATAATCAACCTCCGCACCTTCGGGCATACAGTAGGTACAGCGAAAATTACAGCGATCGATCAAACTGATGCGAAGGTAGTCAACTGTATTCATAGCATTGTATTTATAGCAGATCTATATTTTCTTGAATGGCGGCGGCTGATATATGGAGCGCGGTAGTTTCGGCTTCGGTAAGTTGGATTTCGATCACTTTCTCAACACCCTGTTTTCCTAACTGCACAGGTACGCCCATAAAGATATTTTTTAAGCCGTATTCACCTGTGAGATAGGTAGCCGCAGGAACTACCCGATGCCGATCACCCAATATCGCTTCCACCATTATATAAGTCGATGCTGATGGTGCAAAATAAGCGCTACCAGTTTGCATCAATTTCACTATTTCGGCTCCACCATTGCGAGTTCTCTCTTCAATTCTAGCGATCGCCTCCTCCGTCATCAGTTCGGTAATTGGCACACCATTTACCGTTGAGTAGCGCGGCAATGGAACCATGAGATCGCCATGTCCACCTAAAACCATCGCGCTGATATCACTACTAGAAACACCTAACTCCATCGCGATAAAAGTTTGAAATCTGGATGCGTCAAGTATTCCTGCCATCCCGATGACGCGATTTGTTGGCAATCCACTTGCCTGCCATGCGAGATAGGTCATCACATCGAGAGGATTAGTCACGATGATCAAGATTGCATGAGGAGATTGGGCGATCGCCTTGACCACTACATCTTTAACGATAGTGGCATTAATGCGAAGTAAATCATTGCGACTCATGCCATCTTTGCGAGGTAAACCTGCGGTGATGACAATAATATCTGAATTTTTAGTATCAGCGTAGTCGTTTGTGCCAATAATTTGCCGATCGCTATTGGCGATCGGGCTTGCCTGCATCATATCCAGCGCCAAGCCCTGTGGTTTACCCTGCACGATATCGCACAGTACGACATCCGCAAGATTGCTTTCAGCGATCCGCAGCGCCAACATTCCCCCAACATTTCCCGCACCGATGACGGTGACTTTAGGCGATCGATATTCTTGAATTTGAGTTGGCATAAATATAAAGAGCGATCGTACTAAGCAACTAAAAATGAGCAACTAAAAATGAGCAACTAAAAATGAGCAACTAAAAATGATTTATGGCTTCAACTCCGCTCAGCCATCAGTCCACGCTGGCTGAGCGAAGCCGAAGCCTCTCATAACTTATTTTGGATTATTATAAAACTTGCTGTAGTGATAAAGCAAAGCTTCGCTTCTTCCTTTTTGAGTTTTCATGTTGTAAGACTCCAAATACGCATTGCCACGTCCTATACCATCGGCATACAAAGTAACCTGATAATCACCACTCTTCCAAAGTGAAGGCTGGCTATTGGGTCGATCTTGGGTAGTTAGACGTATAACCTTACCCGTTTTCTTGGTTTTCTGGAGCCAATACTTTTGTAAATCATTACCTTGATCTCGACAAACCATAACCAAATAATTACTGCTTTCCGCAAATTCTTGCAGATAAGACTTTTTTGGGCATGAATCAAAAAGACTAGCCACAGGTAAATCTTGGATTGGTAAGCGGATTGTGACCCTACCAGTTTGAGGTAATGGCGTTTTGTATTCATAATCACGCTTGACCGTGAATTCCGCGATCGCAGTTGGGTGATGGCTAGCAACAATCGCGATACCCAAGCCTATAATCAACCAATTTTTAAATAACATAAATTGTCCTTGTCTAGTTCGGTTGTTGTACTATATGAGTTGAATTGGCAACTATTGATTGATCAACGCAATGATCACCACAAATTCTTAACTTTAGAGAGTTGTAAAATATGTCTTTATCCAACCGTAGCATTAGTAATTCCCCCGCAGCGAGTATATTGCTCAAGGCTAAGCGATTTGGCATATTTTCTATTTTTACACTTACAGCTATAATCGCCAATCCATTATTAGTAAAAGCGCAAATAGCTGTAGATGGCTCCACAGCGACCGAGGTGAAAGGCAATACGATCGCCCCTGTTGGTCAAGGCACTGTTAATGGCGGCAATTTGTACCATAGTTTTGATAAGTTTAATGTACCTAATTCGGGCGTAATTTTTAATACGGGTAACTCATCGGTTGATGGTACAAGAGTTAACAATATTATTAACCGTGTGACGGGCGATACACCTTCAAGTATTCTCGGCACAATCGAAAGTCGTTCTGCTTTTCCTAATGCAAATCTTTATTTACTCAATCCTAATGGGGTAGTTTTTGGAGCAAATGCACGTTTAGATATTGGCGGCTCGTTTAATGTCACCACGGGAACGAGTTTAGGATTTGATCAAAATCAAAAATTTAGCGTTGATAAAAATTCTCTTAGCTTTCCTAGTAGTGATCCGAAAAATATTCAATTTGCGATCGCCCAACCCGCAGCAATCATCAATCAAGGTAATCTCACAGTTGACGCGGGTAAAAATATTTCTATCACCGCAGGGACGGTGGTTAATACAGGTAGTCTCACGGCTCCCAATGGAAATATTAATGTTGCGGCGGTATCAGGTAACTCTCAAGTCGAACTGCGATCGCCTGATTTAGTTCTCGGTTTTGCGGTGAATAAAGATGTGATTCCTAGTAATTGGAATGGCACGATCGCCACTTTACCAAAGCTTGCCGAATTGCTAACAGGACAAGCAGCGCAAGCAAATCAAGTTGTCGTTAAGCCCGATGGAACTATTGCGTTAGTGGCAAGTCCCAGCACGTCAGATATTGCTGTCAAAGATGGCATGAATATTGCTTCTGGCAAAATTGATGTGTCTTCTAGTACGGGCAAGGGTGGGAATATTGGTGTATTTGGCAATCAAGTTGGGCTAGTTAATGCCCTAATTGATGCTTCGGGAACTAATGGCGGTGGCACTGTTCTGATTGGTGGCGATTTGCAAGGTAAGGGAACAATTCCTAATGCTTTACAAACTTATGTGGACGTGAGTTCCAAAATTCTGGCAAATGGATTATTGGTCGGTGATGGCGGGAAGGTAATTGTTTGGGCGGATCGATCTACGCAGTTTTTTGGGGCGATCGCGGCGAGGGGCGGTGATGTATCAGGCAATGGCGGCTTTGTCGAAGTTTCAGGCAAGCAAAATCTCAATTATCAAGGCTCCACTGACACTCTAGCTCCATTCGGAAAAATCGGTACGCTACTTCTCGATCCCCAAAACATTACAGTTACCTTCGGCTCTAATAACCCTACCGAATTAATAACTAACTCGGTGTTTTCCAATCTTCCCGCAACAAGTACTATTGCTAATTCAACAATTAATGCAGCAACAGCAAATGTAGTTTTACAAGCAACTCAAAATATCAATTTTAACGCTCCAATTAATATCACTGCCTCTGGAGTTGGGCTTACGGCTCAAGCAGGTAATAGCATTGTTTCGGATGGATTTGGGAATGGGACTATAACTACAAATGGAGGCAATGTTAGTTTGACTGCCAATGATCCCGCTTTTGCAACTGGGACAGGAAATATTAACCTTGGCGGTAATATA
Source organism: Pseudanabaena sp. OTE_70b_metabat_355 (assembly GCA_031377675.1). Classification (GTDB taxonomy): domain Bacteria; phylum Cyanobacteriota; class Cyanobacteriia; order Pseudanabaenales; family Pseudanabaenaceae; genus Pseudanabaena. Next base: position 10,728 of record JANMFC010000230.1, read on the forward strand.
ACTACCAATGGCGGCGATATAAAACTAGCTATCAATAATGCAGGGCGGTTAACCATTGAGTCTACGGCGCAGTTAAAATCAGGTAGTGGAAACATCACTTTAGAAAGTAAAACTACCACTGGTACTAACTCTGGCATCTCGATCAAAGGAAACATTGTTGTTGGTGCGACACCGAGTACTGGAGCAATCTTGATCGATGCTTCCTCCACCAGCTTAGATGCAGTCAATTTTGGACCTAATTCTCAAGTTATTTCTGATGCTGGTTTGATTACTATTAATGGAATCAGTGCTACAGCCAATGGGATTAGAAGCGTCGATGGGGTAAGAATTCAATCCACTACTGGCGCGATTAATTTAACTGGGATTAGCAATGGCGGAACGGGCGATGGTGTGTTATTGCAGGGTGGCAATACTATCGCGATTAGTAATAATGGTTCCAGTATCAACATTAGCGGTAATGCGGTTAATTCTGCAAATACTGGGCTTAATCTCACGGGTACGGCGTTAACTATTGGTAGCGGTACTGGCAATCTTACCTTTACTAGCGATCGCAGTTTATTCCCTAACACTCCTTTCGCTGGCTCAGGTACTATAACATTGCAACCTTTTAGCAATAATTCATTGGTGCTTAATAGCGGTGTAACTAACGTATCAGGTAGCACAACAAATGTATTTGCAGATAGTTCATTTTTCACTACTCTCGCTGCTAGTCCTAACTTTAGCAGTATCGTAATCGGGAATGCGACAACGAATAACCCAATCACTGTAGCTAGTTCCTTAACCTTTAACAAGCCAACGACGATCCAAACACCTGCTGGTAATGGCACAATTAATACTTCTGGATTTAACTTAACTAATACAGGCGGCGCTCTTACTCTGCTTGCCAATCAAAATATTACCACTGGTAATATTACCGCGAGGGGCAATGCGATCGCGATTACCAGTACTTCAGGAGCGATCGACACCTCTTCAGGAACTATAGATTCTAGGAATTTTGCTATTGCTGGAAATGGTGGAAACATTAGTTATCAAGCTTTAGGTGACATCAAAACTGGTAATATTGCATCAGGATTATTTGGAAGCGGTAATGCAGGTTTGATATCCTTAACTAGTACAAGTGGTTCGATAGACACCTCTTCAGGGCTTGTAGATTCTAGACCTTCTGCTTTTGCAACTGGAAATAGTGGAAACATCAGTTATCAGGCTTTCGGAAATATTACAACTTCTAATGTTGCATCATCTTCAAATAGTAATGGGGGTTTGATATCCTTAATTACTACAAATGGTTCGATCGATACCTCTTTAGGGCTTGTAGATTCTAGCGCCTTTGGTGCTACTGGAAATGCTGGAAACATCAGTTACCAAGCTTTGGGGAACATCAAAACTGCTGATATGGCATCAGCAGCATTTGGCAATGGTAATGGAGGTTTGATATCTTTAATTACTACAAATGGTTCGATAAATCTCGCGGGTTCCAGTATCGATGTTTCTAGCAATACTGGAATTGCTAGAAATTTAACTTTTGGATTTCCTGTTACGCTCAGTAATTCAAGCTTAACGATTAATACGGTCAGCAATAGCGGTACTAATGGTTCGGTCACATTCTCAAATGCGGTTAATGGAACTGCTGCTGAAGCAAACAATCTCACAATTAATAGTGGTTCTGGGAATATCATCTTTAATAATTCCGTTGGCTCTAACACAACACCATTAGGCTCCCTTTTTGTTGATAGTACTGGTACAACTAGATTTAATAGCACTGTCAATGCTGCAAATTTGACAACAAGTGTTGGCGGTACAACTGAACTAAATGGCAATATCACCACATCAGGAACGCAAACCTTTAATAATGCAGTTAGTTTAACCAATGCTGTTCAACTAACCACAACTAATAGTGCGATCGCCTTTAATAACTTAGTGAATGGAGCGCGAAATTTAACCGTAAGCACAGGAACTGGAAATATCACTTTCGCAGGTGCGGTTGGTAACTTGCAACCACTTCTAGCTTTGACCACTACTTCCACTGGCACAATCACCTTTACTAATCCAGTCATTGCCAGTAGTATCACTTCCAATTCTGGTACAACGGTAATCAATGGAAACCTTACTGCAAATGGGGTAAACGGCAATGGCATTAGTCTCCGCAACTTCACCATTAATGGTAATGTTTCCCTGATTGGTGATGAACTGAATCTATTGGGAACAGGTAGTGGAACTGGTAATTTAAGCATTGCGCCCTTTACATCAGGTCAAGCAATCGCGATCGGTGGTGCAGGTGAAACCACAAATACGACTCTCGATCTCACCGCAACGGATATCGCAGCTTTATCTGGCGGTACATTTAGTTCCTTAACCATTGGCAACTCCCTTGGCACAAGTGCAATCACGCTGGCAGGTAATGCTAATTTCGCTCAACCAACCACGATTCAATCGCCTGTTGGTAATGGCACAATTAATACTTCTGGATTTAACCTAACCAATACGGGAGGTTCTATTACTCTCCTAGCTAATCAAAATATTACTACTGGCAATATTACCGCCGCAGGAAAAGTGATCGCGTTAACCTCTAGCAGTGGAGCGATTAACACCAGTGCAGGGCGGGTCAGTACCGCTACTAGCTTAGGAAGTGCGGGTAGTATTTCTTTCCAAGCTTTTGGAGATATCACTACAGGATCAGGTACAACGCCAAATCCTGCGATCGCTTCTTTTATTACTACAGGTGGTCTTGGCACTCCTAATTCTATCTCTTTCACGAGTTCAAATGGAGCGATTAATACCAGTCTCGGTGATATTGATGCGGGTGGTGGCAACATTACTTTCACTGCTAGAAACAACATCACCACATCAGGCGTATTTTCCAGAGCCTTTAATGGAGGCACGATTTCACTTACCAGTCAGGCAGGAGTAATCAACACATCCGCAGGAGATGTTGTTACGACAACAACAGACAGCAGGGGAACAGGTGGAAATATTACACTCACAGCTAATGGCAATGTCACTACTAAAGGCGTATTTGCGACAGGTGATGATGGCAAGATTGAGATTACAAGTTCAACTGGAGGAATTGATACGACCACGGGTGCATCTTCCCTAGCCAGTATTGGTGCGAATAACAGCATTACGCTCACCGCACAGCAAAACATTCTTACTCGCGATATCTTTGCTTCGGGACAAAATACATCCCTTTCAATTACTAGTAACGCTGGGTTAATTAACACCTCATTAGGAACGCTGAACACATCAGGTACTACTGGCGATGCAGGCAATATTAGCCTCAACGCGGGAACAAGTTCTATTATTGGCAATCTCAATGCTTCTAGTACAGTCGGAAATGCTGGCGCGATCGCCTTCAATATTAGTGGCAATACGACCCTCACAGGCTCAGAAATAAATGTTCGGAGTGCCAGTGGAACTGCTTCCAATATTGACTTCAACGGTTCTCCTGTAATCCTTAACACACCAAGTTTGGTAATTGACACTTCAGGTGGTGGAAACAGTGGCAATGTCACATTTTCGGGCAACCTCAATGGCACAACTGCCAATGTGAATAACCTGAGCATCAATGCAGGTGCAGGAGACATCAGCTTTGAACAAATCGGTAACACTGTTCCTCTAGGCTTTATCACGATCTCCACTAGCGGCACAACGATCTTCAATACAGTAAGAGCTGGTAGCATACAAACACTTAACGGCGGGTCTGGTGGGGCTGTAAACTTACTCGGCAACATTACCACTAACGGAAATATAGCATTTGATGGTGCGGCTTCTGTTGTCTCAAATATTGTTCTAAATAGTTCCGCAGGTAATGGACCCATCTTTTTTAATGGCGCGATCGCTAATAATGTGAGTGGCACACCCAGCAACATCACGCTTAATGCTGGGACTGGCAATATTGAGATCAATCAAGGTGTGGGTAGAAGTGGCGATCTCTTCGGGAATATTACAGTTGCGAATGCTGGAAACTTTAGTACAGGTGGAAGTGTTGGTGAGTCTATATTTGCTAACTCCTTTACCCAATTAGCAGGCACTGGTCGAACTAACTTCGGTGGAAATGACAACTTCACAGGCTCTGTCACTGTTACAACTGATAACGTTTCTGTTGATGAAGGCGCAACTTTAATCGCAAGCAATGTTAGAATTACTGCTCTCAACGGTTTTAGAGCAAATACGGCTAGTCGATTAGAAGTTACAGGCAATAATGAAACTGTCACTGTTGGGGAAGGAACAACCCAAGAAGTATTTTCCCCAGGGAGCATCAATATCAATGCTGACAGTAATAGTGATGGCGTAGGTGTATTTTCAAATCGAGGTACTATTACCGATGGCGGATTAGGGGGATCTGTTTCGGTTAGAGCCGCCAGTCTTGACATTAGAGGTAGTATAATTGCGAAAAATATCTCTCTCATACCCTCTACTAATGCACCCACGATCGCGATCGGTTCCGCCGCTACAGGAACATTTCGATTAGAAGATACAGCTATTAGTTTCTTAAATGCAACAGACTTAGTATCGATCGCCGCAAATAATGGCAATGTGAATATCGGCAGTACTCAAGCCTTTAACACAGGAACCAGCCTCGAAATTGGGACAACTGCTTCCCCTGCTAACAACATTACATCCGCGACTGGTTCTAATCTTTCGGTTAATAAAAACTTATCTGCAACTGGAACAGCGATCGCTTTAGGCAATGCCACAGTAGGCGGCGATCTCACGGTAAAAGGTAATAACATCGTTTTTGGCAATACTACAGCTGGTAATCTGACAGTTCAACTGAACAAACAGGTGTCGCAAGCCGGGACTATTACTGTAGCTGGTCAGACCAACTTCATCATTGATACGAATCCACTAACAAATCTTCTACTCGCTGATTTTGCCAATAACTTTGGTAGTGCAATTACGCTCTCTTTTGCTAATTTATCTACTACAAGTTTTAACAATCTTGAATTTAGAACCGTCAATGTCGGCGCACAATTTAATGTCGCGCCCCAACAAGTCAATAATCTGAAATTAATTCTAGATAACGGCACGATCGCTTTACCATCAGTGCCTCTCACAGGTAGCTTGACCCTATCGGCAAAAGATGTAAGTGTGAATGGAAATATTACTGCGACCACCGCCAATCTCAGTGGTGGTAATGTCAACATTAACAGTAACCTGACGACTACTGCGGGTGACTTAGCGATCGCCAATTCTGGACTGCTCACCGTCAAATCAGGAGTTAATCTTGATATAAAGGGCAATCTAATTCAATCGGGTACAGGCTCTGTCGAATTTGGCGGCAATATTGGTAATTCTACTAGCGTTGGTTTTACTCAGCCAATTACGTTAATTGGCAATTCTATAATCAACAGTGGTGGAAATGTCACCTTCACTGGTCCGATTAATGGAGCAAGATCACTTACGGTTAATACTGGAGGAATTACTCTTTTTAATCGAGCAATTGGTGAAACAACCCCTCTCACCGATATAACGACTGACTCGACTGGCACAACTCAGATTAATGGCAATGTCATCACCTCTGGTTCGCAAAACTTTAATGATCGCCTACTGATTAGTTCCAATAGCTCGTTAGACAGTTCTCGTGGCAATGGCAATATCAACTTAGGTGTTACCGCAAATGCGATCGCGGGTACACCCAGTAATCTCACGCTTAATACAGGGCAGGGAAATATTGTCCTTACTCAGGTTGGTAGTACTAGCGATCCATTCGGTAATATCACGATTATCAATGCGGGGAATGTCAGCACTGGAAGCTTAGATATAGCGCGTAATCTATCGTTCACCGCGAATACGATCGCCTTTGGTAATACTACTGTTGCAGGAAATTTAGCGATCGCGCCAACAACCAAAGTTAGTCAAACTGGGACGATATCGGTCACAGGTACGACTAGTTTTATCCTCAACCAATCTCGTCCTGATATTTTATTAGCAAATTTTAACAATAATATTTTTAATGGTGGGGTTAGCTTTCTTGGAACTGGTGCTAGCCTCTTGGCTTTATCCGCAAAAGATATCAGTCTCAATGGCGCAGTCACAGCTCTCTCCGCCAACCTCACTGGCGGGAATATCACCATTAATGATAACGTCACAACTACTTCTGGCAACTTAACGATCGCCAATTCTGGCACTTTCAGACTCAATCCTAACGCCAATCTAGATTTAAAAGGTAATTTGTTACTATCGGGAGGAGGCACTACGGCGATCGGCGGCAATATCACCCGTTCCAATAGCATTGACTTTGTGCAACCCGTTTCTCTAATCAGCAACAGCAGCATTACCAGTAATGGCAATATTACCTTCGAGCGATCTGTTAATGGTGCATTTGCCCTAAATCTAGATACAAATGGAAACTTTGTGAATCTGAGGGCGGCGATCGGTGATACGACTCCCTTAACTAGCTTCGCGATCGCCACCAACACAACACTGAGTTCGCGTTCAAACTTTGAAACTACTGCGAGTACTTTTAATCCAATTCAAATTTCAACCACAGGTAACATTTCAGTAGGAGCGATTAGTAACTCTGGTGCAAACGTGACCCTGAAGAGCAGCGCAGGTGTAATAAATACAGGTGATATAAACACCAGCGCATCACAAACAGGTGGTCAGATATTCATTGATGCATCACAGGCGATTAATGTAGGGATTCTCAATTCCAGTGGTTCTATTAGAGCAGGGGATGTCACCCTCGATCCTGTGGGTGATGTAGTGGTCAGAGCGATCGATGCGTCTAGTACTACCCAAGGAGGAAATGTTACCCTTGTCAGCACAGGCGGCAATTTAAGGATTACTGATACGCTTTTGAGCAGTACAAATCCGTCCTGTATTGGAGCCAGTATTTGTACATCAGGCGGAACTGGCGGCAATGTCTCCCTCCAAACAGGGGGATTGAATCCATTTCTAGTAGATGATGCTACGTTGAACGGCTCCAAGGGAGTTTTAACCACAGGTACAACCACGGTAAATTTAGGAACTAGCATTCCTGTGATCCTCTCTAGCTCCTTTATTCAAGGCGAAATTAAGGTTACTCCTGGCGGAATTATAACTCTAACTCCACCTTCAACTCCAACTCCAACTCCAACCCCAACGGACTCAAAACAGCCATTTGTACCGCCTGAACCTCCAGCCAATGATTCAACAACTGCCCCCCCTAGTGACGATAAAAAACCTCCAGTAACTCCTCCTCCTGAATTTTCTAAGGATCAAGCTGGTAGATATCTAGATAAAGGGGATCTTCCCAAAGCTTTTGATGCACTAGAGCGTTCCTATACTTCTGAATTAGAAACATTTGTGGGACGACCCCTTAACCTGTCTGCGATCACAATTAATGATAGTCAAAATATCCTTACAAAAGTTGCCCAACAAACAGGAGATGTCGCGGCTCTGATCTATCCAGTATTGTTGGACAATCGTATTGAGATTATGGTAGTTCCGCCTAAGGACAAAGGCAAACCTTTCCGTAAGTTTACTGTGGTTGCTAGTAAAGAAGCGGTAGAGGGTGTCTTAACTGACTATCGCAATAACATTAGAGATGTTGGCTCCAACGACTATCTTGAGCAATCACAAAAACTTTATGATTTGATCATGCGTCCGATTGACTCACAACTCAAGGCGATGAAAATCAATACATTAGTCTTTGTGATGGATGCAGGATTGCGGGTCGTACCGCCTGCGGCGATGCATGATGGCAAACAGTTTGTCGTGGAACGCTATGGAGTCGCCAGTGTCGCCAGTATGCGAGTGACAAACATCGAAGAACGCGATCGCAAATCAACTCGTATTTTAGCAATGGGATTGACGGATTCTGTATCAGGTTTTAGCGCCTTGCCTTCGGTGGATGTGGAAATCAAAACGATCGCTTCCAACGCTTTAGAAGGCGCATCATTTCTGAATAAAGACTTTACGGTTAGCAACCTCCAAGCGCAACGTCAGCTTGGCAAATATAGTATTTTGCATTTGGGAACTCATGGCAAATTTGTCAGTGATAATAGTGGAGAGTCATTCATTCAGTTTTGGGATAGCCGTCTCAGTTTGAGTCAAATTCCTAAATTGCGCTTTGATAACCCTGCGATCGATATGCTCACCTTGAGCGCTTGTCAGACTGCTGTTGGCAATAACTTAGGGATCAGTGGTTTAGCGGTAGAATCAGGAGCAAAGAGTGTTTTAGCATCACTATGGGAAGTATCAGATGCTGGTACTGCACCTTTGATGATTAGTTTTTATAAAGCTTTTCCTAATGCGATTAATAAAGCTCAAGCGATGCAGCAAGCTCAATTAAGTCTCTTAAGTGGCAAGGTAAGCATTAAGAATGGTGAAATTAGCGGGATCTTAGGATTACCGAATATTAAATTACCTATTGGTACTAGTGAAATTGATCTCAGCCATCCATTCTATTGGTCATCGTTTATTCTGGTCGGTAACTGGCTGTAATTCACAAAAAAATGTAGGGGCAATTCATGAATTGCCCCTACATTTTTTGTGAATTATTCATTTTTAGCTTCAGCGATCGCCTCAACTTGTTTTATCGATCCCGCATTTACACCGCGAATTGTGTCAAAAGTTCCCTTAATGAAACCAGCGATCGGTACAGCCACCAATAGTCCTAATACACCGTTTAATTTGAATCCAATATCTAGTGAAATCAACATCCACACAGGATTTAAGCCTGTTAATTCACCGACAATACGCGGACCCAGCACGTTTTCCACAATTTGAATAATCGCAACCGCTACTAGTAGCACCTTCACTCCTAACCAAAAATTCTGCAAAGCGATTAATAAGCTAACGGTGAGAATCGTACTGGAACCACCAAGGGGAATTAAACTGGCAATCCCGATCCCAAAGCCAAACAACTGGGCGAAGGGAACGCCTAAAATGAGCATAGCTGTAGTTTGCGATACGCCGAGAATTGTGGCTAAAGTCACCTGTCCGACAATAAAGCGTTCAAAGTTGCGCGGTAGTAAGTTACGAACTTGATCGTTCCATTTTTGGGGTAGCCAACTTAATAACCCATTCCAAAGATAGCTACCACGGAGAACTAAAAAGATCGAAAAAATGAGCGTTAGGAATATATTAACTAAACTACCGATCGCACCAAAGACAATACTAAAAAGTTGACTGGTGATTGATCTTAAGACCCCTGTTAATTTTTCGATTAGCTGATTAAAAGTTGCACTAAAATCAAAGGGTAATTGTTGAGCAAGCGCCCAAGTTTCGAGGGTTTGTAATTGCTGCTGCCCTGATTTAATCCATTCGGGCAGGCGTACAATTAGTTCATTTGCTTGCGCTAAAATCAAAGGTACAAGAAAGATTGCTAAAGTCCCTAACAGCATGAAAAACACAAGAATGACTATTCCTGCGGCAAGTCCCCGATCAACCTTTAATTTAGTCAAAAAGCGGATTGGGTAGTCTAGCAAAAATGAAATAACGGTCGCGGTAATAATGATACTGACTAATGGTTGTAGCTCTCGACCAAGCAGTAGCAATAACCAGCCGTTAAGAAAAATTAACGGGAAAGTTAAGCCAAGTGAAAACCAACGAGGCAGCTTATTGAGGGTTTCAATCATACAAAACAAATAGTACAGAACAAATGCAAGGCGCTAGGTATCCACTTAAAATTGTGCGTTAAAAGTGTTCTTTAAAACAAAAATCCCGATAAAGTTTTAATATCGCCCCTTTATCATGATTTTTAATATCATGATAAAGGGGCGCTTTGCGCCCTTTTATCCTAGGTAAGCCTGACGTACTCTTTCGTCAATTAATAAGTCAGAGGCTTTACCCGCGATCGCAATCTCTCCCGACTCCATCACATAACCGCGATCGGCATGTTGCAGGGCTAAAGTGGCATTCTGCTCAACCAACAAAATAGTTACACCCGCTTGATTAAGACTATCAATAGTTTTAAAAATTTCGCGCACGATCTGCGGTGCTAATCCTAAACTAGGTTCATCCAGCAAAAGTAATTTGGGGCGACTCATCACCGCACGGGCGATCGCGAGCATTTGCTGTTCACCCCCGCTCAGGGTTCCCGCTAACTGATCGCGGCGTTCCCCAAGGCGGGGAAAAATTTGAAATTGCTTTTCGATATCAGCTTTAATACCCCAGCGATCGCTACGCACAAACGCACCTAGCTCTAGATTCGCCAAAACAGTTTGCCTTGCTAACACTCTCCGCCCTTCGGGACTATGGGCGATACCAACTTGGAGGATTTGGTCTGGTCTTAAGCTCGTAATATTTTTACCGTTATACATAATTTCCCCCGATCGCGGTGACACTAGTCGGGAAATACTGCGTAAAGTTGTGGTTTTACCCGCACCATTAGCGCCAATTAAGGTGACAACTTCGCCTTCATTCACGGTCAAGCTCACATCTTGCAATGCTTGAATACCGCCATAGTTAACGCTAAGGTTCCTAATTTCTAACATACGCTCCCATCTTTACAATTCAAGGCCTAAGCTATACTAAAACGAATATTGTCGTAGAATATGGCTATTTTCTGTATGTCAATCTAACCTCTGTAATCTTGAATTGGCATTCTTGAATTGGTTGTGCAATTTGTCACGGGATTTTTTGAAATGAGGGGTTCAAGATTTTGGCGTAAATGCTAAACGTCTACAGGTCTATAAATTAAATTTATATCTCCGCGTCATACAGCTAAGGATGTGGCAGCGATCGCTCTTCAACACCCATAAGATCGCCTATAATTGCCTAGCTTCATTTGATCTCGAATAAAGTGATCGCCAACATGAGGTTAATTCTATGAGCGCTTTACTATCTTTTTATCGTGGTGAGTCAGCTAATCCTGAAGGGCGAACCCTTGCAGAGATTTGGACTTGGGATTATAGTCACCTTGAAAATGTCCATAACTATATTCAATGGCTATTCCCTCTTCCTGAACCTAGCAAATTTAGTAATAACGCACCTATTCTTGATGAAGTCGTGATTCAGGAATTTCTAAAAGATAAAGAACTGCGTAGAAGTCTCTATCGTTCTTTCAAGTTGTTACTTGATTTTTATGGATTACAATGCGTCACCTCACCAGAAACAGGAGTAAAGATTAGCAAAGCCGCTAACTTTGATACGCGCCGACAATATTGGTTACGCCCAATGAACCATAACCATTTGAGAATCACCCGTAGTCTTCGTAGCCTCTCCCTCTTAGGTTTAAAAGCCTATGCCAAAGCTTTCTTAACTTGTTTGCAAGAAATTTACCAAGAAGATCCTAAAGCGATCGCAGCTAACACTATGGAATTCTGGGAGAAAGCAGTTTAAGCAAATTAGGGATTACGAATTACGAATGACATTTCAATTCGTTAGGCGGATTTGGGGGGTGACTTCGGCTTCGCTCAGTCAGCGTTAACTGAGCGAAGTCGAAGTTAATCAATTTCATTAGCAAATACAGCCGCGATCGCCTGTTTAGCATCGGTGCGAAATTCTTGGACATTCACGCGACTGAGTAAACTTACCGCAATAATCATGACGACAGCTTCACAGACAAACACAAAACTGTAGGCATAGAGGGGGATACCAAAAATTTGTTTGCCAATGTCCAGCACAATACCGCCTGAGAGTGTGGCGATACCTCTAGCGATCGCTTGAGACAATCCCCACGCGCCAATAAAAGTACCTGCGGTTTCGGCAGCGGTGAGATCGAGCATCAGGCTCAATGCGCCTGAAGTGGTAATTCCTGACGCAAATCCAAATATGGTTAGGGCTACTTGCAAGACTAGAATTTGTTGAGTAAATCCTGCAATTAGCAATAAGCCACAACTGGCTGAAACCATATAGCAACCTAGTTTGGTGGAATTTTGTTTGCCCAGACGTGGCACAATCAAAAATCCCGAAGAACTCAACCCAATTAATGTCCCTGTCCCAAAAGCCGCATTAAGTTGTGTGGTTTTACAAATACTCATCCCAAATACAGCACCACCGAAGGGTTCCATAATTGCGTCTTGCATAAAAATACCGATGGTCATCATTAGCAAGAAGGAGAAAAATAAACCCGTCTGCTTGCTGGCTGTCAATACTTGCAAAGCCTTACTTAAACTAAGTTTATCCTCAGTTGCTGTAGTTCCATTAAGAATATGGTTTTCAGCAACCCTTACTTTGTAACGAGAATATTTCTGCTCAATACCATAGGTCGCAAAAACTGCTAAACCGATTACCGCCATAGGAATAATCGTGAATACAAAATTAACTGTGTTTTGTAATCCTGCGAGTCTATTAGGATCAGCGTAAATGGAAATATTACTGGGTGGCGCTTCTGAGCATTGTAATAACCTAGAAACCACGATCGCACCAATCACAATGCCGACCATTAGCATCGACCAAACGATTCCCACTAATTTTGAGCGTTCCTCTTCATCGGAGATATCCACTAGCAGCGCTGCAAAGGGAGTGGAACTAAAGCTAATCGCCATACCATACAGCGCAAACATAACTCCTAACAGAATCACCCATCCGTAAGTAATACCATTCCAACCGTTCGTATGAACACTAAGTCCTAATTGCCACATTACTTGGGTAAGTAAAAAAGCGATTACCGCAAATACGACTGAGCCAATCCAGACATAGCCAGAACGATGAGTGCCAAAGATAGTTTTGGCATCGGAAGTCTGTCCGAACCAAACACGAGCAGGCGACACAAATAAAGGCATCGCAATGAAACCTGCGGCAAGTGTGGCGGGGATCGTCAATTCAGTAATCATCAAGCGATTAAGCAGTCCTGCGATTAGCAAAGACATGATCCCCAACCCCATTTGGAACAAGCCAATCCGAAACATCTGAATCAGAGGTAGTTTTGGTGGTGAGTCTAAGTTTGCGGGTATATCCACTTGATTAAGCATTGTTAAAGATTGAAATCAAAAGTTAATAATTTATTTACAGCCGAGGTAATCAGTTTAGAAGTGCCGCGAAGCGGCACTTCTAAACTGATTAATTATGTTTTACCATCGTCAGGCAACCATTTTAAAAGTGGTAATGGCAAAACACTGCTGAGATTAGCAATTAAAATCAAAAGCCAAAGATTTGTAAAATTAGATTCGGTCACACCAAGCAGATGGGTCAAACCCGCACCTAATTGAAAGGAACAGAGGGATGCAATATTGATTACGGACATTAACAGCGCAAATAACGTCGCCTCAATACCTTCAGGACACAGCCGCGCCGCCAAAATTAACACAGGCATAAAGGCAATACGTCCAGCGATCGTCAAAATCAAATTATCACCTAGACTAAACCAGCGATCGCCTATGCCTAGGGAACGATTGAGATGAGTAACCAGCAATAAACTAGTTAGCCCTAGCAAAGTAGAAATAATCGTTGTCCAGAAAAAGATCTTGCGGGTAGCAACTCCTTTAAAAAAGCGTTGAAATATCCATACTCCAAATAGCCCCGCCCAACTCGCAAAAAATCGCATTGTGCCGAGAAATTCGGGATTAAACTTCAGTTCATTGGTGGTGAAATAGAAAAAAGCCGTATCGCAACTGGGCATCGCTTGCCAAAGAAATAAGAACGCCGCAGGCAACCAAATCGCTTTATTTGTGAAGGCTTGGCGCAACTGGATTAAATTTAATTTCAGGGACATCCATAATTGCGAATTTCTGGATAAAGTTTCGGGCTTGATCCCTGTTATCGGATCGGGAGCGACAATAAAAACTGTAGACATTGGCGGATCAGCGATCGCAAAGGCGGCGATACCCACTAAAAGCGGCAAAATTGACGCGATTTCAAACACAAATCTTGAGCCAAAATGCTCCAGTAAGTAGCCACTCAAATAAGCGGAAGTAATCGCCCCAATCGATGACGCAATCCAACTAAAAGACTGCAAGGAACCTGCGTCACCCTCTGGTTCTAGCCTAGCGCGTTGGACAATCAGAGCATCAATAATTGCGTCGGAAAAAGCAATCGACAGCGACCCCGTGGCAATCATCGCGATCGCCCAAAACGGTGTCGCCACCCAAGTCCCCATACTCGCCCATGCAAAAACCCCTAAAAAGCTTGATAGTAATAAATAAGGGCGGCGGCGATAACCAAATACGGGAAACCCATCGGAAATCAGACCATATAAGGGCTTAATCGTCCAAGGGAGCATCGTAATCCCGATCATTGAGGCGACTTCCGCAGGACTAAGCCCCAAATCGTCTTTCAGGAAGAAACTGACGGCAAGCTGCGAGATCGTAATCGCGCCCTGCACAAAATAAATAATTGCGATCGCCCCCAGTTCTAAGTCAAAAGAGCGATTTCGCAAACTTTTGAACCACTCTGATTGAATTAGCCCCATACGATTGTC
>JANMFC010000267.1:0-11095 GCA_031377675.1 Pseudanabaena sp. OTE_70b_metabat_355
TGGGTAGAAAGATGTAAAAGCCTTGTCAAAAACTTCGACAGAACTCTCGACAATGCTAATGCTAGACTCAAGCTATGCTTTATCAGGCTTATGCTTAAGCGCCTTGCTAGAGCTTCCTAAGATACCAAATGCGTTCTATAAGCTGATTTGTCTTTGTCCTAACATTGATGACTATAGCTATACAACCAGACAATGAGGGTTTCAGCGATTTTTTGAAAAATTAATTATCTTAGATGCAGCCGCACTATTAGCAGATGAGAGTGGTAAGGTTCGCCCAATCTATAGCCAAGACCTTCTGCATCTCAATGACCTAGGCTATGCAATGCTTAACGAAGAGTTATTGAAGATACTCACCAATTACAAAAATATTAGTTCAATAGGATTGAAGAATTAAACAGATGTCTAAATTTTATGATCGCATTACGACTGAGTTGCAAACATTCATCGAAGCTCAACATATTTTCTTTGTGGCAAGCGCTCCCAATGAGGGGCGCGTAAATCTATCGCCTAAAGGAATGGATGCTTTGCGCGTAATTAGTGAGTCCGAAATCGCCTATCTTGATCTCACAGGAAGTGGCAATGAAACCGCCGCCCATCTCCTTGAGAACAGCCGAATCACGCTCATGTTATGTAGTTTCACGGACAAGCCGCTAATTCTGCGCCTCTATGGACAAGGTGAACCAATCCGTCCCAGAGATACAGCATGGCAAGAATATTTATCTCTATTTCCTGCGATCGCAGGTACTCGCCAAATCGTACGCGTCAAAGTGGAATCTGTGCAAACTTCCTGTGGTTTTGCGGTTCCCTTTTATGAGTTTTCAGGCGATCGCACCATCTTAAAGGAATGGGCTGAGAAAAAAGGTGAAGAAGGGGTATATGAGTATTGGGAAAAAAATAATCAGCACAGCATCGACGGCTTACCCACCAAATTACTATCGAAACACAAACTTTAATTAAGCGAAAATCTACTAATAGCGTAAGAAATAATTTTTGTTGACCATTTACCGCTAAATGTGAGTTAAGGTATTACCTGACTCAATGTTAAAACAACAGCATTAAAACAAAAGCATTCTTATGGTGCAAGAACTCACCCTCCTCTCCAAAGAGGTCAGATTCCCCGATAGCGCTCCTGCCGCTTACCCTGTATTTTTCAGGACATATAGCCGCAAATATAATAACAAGCGCGAAAGCTGGGCTGAAGTATGCGATCGCACACTTACAGGTTTAAAAACTCTAGGCAAGCTGACGCAAGAACAAGCTGACCTAATCGACAAGATGCAGAAACAGCTCAAGTCCCTCACCTCTGGGCGTTGGCTGTGGGTCGGTGGTACTGAATGGGTCGATCGCCCCGAAAATTTCTCTGGTTCCTATAACTGCACTAGCACCAATGTGATCGACTGGCGCTCCTTTGGCTTGATGATGGATCTCGCCATGCAAGGCTCTGGCACTGGCGGCGTATTAGAGCCGCAGTACATCAGCCAACTGCCTGTAATTCGTAACCAGTTGCAAGTAAAGGTGATCGGTGCGATCGGCGACACTCCCGTTGAAGAACGCCGCCACAATACTGATGTCGAATTTGATTATGCCAAGAATGCTGTCAAATTTTGGGTTGGCGATAGTCGCCAAGGTTGGGTCAAGTCCTATCAATCGCTACTTGAGCTATGCAGCGATGAGCAGTTTGACGCATCTAAGCCTGTTCAAATCACCGTTGATATCAGCGATGTTCGCCCCAGTGGTGAAGCCCTCAAAGGTTTTGGCGGTATGGCAAATCCTGTCAAGTTGCCCACGCTTTACGATCGCTGCGCCAATATTTTAAATAAAGCGATCGGTCGTCAACTCACTTCAGTCGAGTGCTGCATCCTCATCGATGAAGCCGCCGTTTGTATCGTGGCAGGTAATATTAGGCGATCGGCCGGCATGAGGCAATTTTCTTCTGAAGATGCTTTAGGTTCTGTGGCGAAGGATAATCTCTGGCAGCAGGATGAAGCTGGCAATTGGAGAATCGATCCTGAGCGTGATGCTTTGAGAATGGCAAATCATACCCGTGTATTCCATCGCAAGCCGACTGAGCAGGAATGTGTTGATGCAGTTCGCAAACAATACTATTCAGGTGAAGGTGCAATTCAATGGGCAGGTGAAGCGATCGCACGTTCTAATGCTGACTTGATTACAACGACCGAACTCAAGCGTGATTTCCTTGCTGCGTATGTGAAAGGAGAAGGCAAAGAATGGTTGCGATCGCATCAACCTGAAGTTACTGAACATGAGCTAGAACATAGGTTACAGCGATATGCCCTGAATCCCTGTCTAACTGCTGATACATGGGTGCATACTGAGCATGGCGCAAGACAAATTAGTGATCTGATTGGTCAGCAAGTTGGAATGTATGTCAATGGAGAATTATTTAGCACAACTGCTGATGGCTTCTTTTTGACAGGTAACAAGCCTGTTGTGAGTCTGCAAACTAAGGAAGGTTTTGCTTTAAGACTGACAGAAAATCACCAGTTGTTAAAAGTAACAGCCCAAACTCAGCACGCTCAATATACTGAATGGGTAGAAACTAAAGATCTCAAAATTGGCGATCGCATTTTGCTACATGACCACCGCGAGATCCAGTCTTGGGATGGCGAAGGTAGCTTTGAAGAAGGTTGGCTCATTGGTAATTTACTTGGAGATGGTAGTCTTTATCAAACTCAGTGGAATGATGCCGCTTGTCTGCGCTACTGGGGTGAGACTAAGGAGGAAATGGCGAGTTATGCAATCAAGACCTTAGAATATGCAACTAACTATGAATCGCAAAACTCCACAGGGCATTATCACAAGCAGCTACAGCATCAAGTGATCAGCTCCTCTGGTCTTGCTACCCTTGCCGCGAAATTTGGGCTTTCTCCTCAAAACAAAGTGCTGTCATCTGCGATCGAGAAAGCTAGTCATGCTTTCTATTGTGGATTTTTGCGCGGTTTCTTTGATGCTGATGGAAGCGTTCAAGGTAAGCAAGAAAAAGGCGTTAGTGTCAGACTTGCTCAAAGCAATCTGGAAACCTTGCAAGCAGTACAGAGAATGTTGGCTCGTGTCGGGATTATCTCGGCTATTTATCAACAACGCCGCCCTGCTGGTGTTCGTATGTTGCCAAATAGCGATCGCGAACTCGCTCCTTATTTCTGCAAAGAGCAACATGAACTTGTGATTGCAAATGATAACTTGCAACACTTTGCAACCACAATTGGCTTTCAAGAGCCTCTGAAAGCAGCACGTTTACAGGAATCTTTGGGTAACTACTCGCGCAAAATGAATCGTGAGAGATTTACAGCAACGATTACAGGTATTACTGCTGATGGAGTTGAACCTGTGTATGACTGCACAGTCCCTCAAATCTCTCGTTTTGATGCTAATGGTATTGTTGCTCACAATTGTGGAGAAATTTTGGGGGCAAATTTCCATTGTAATCTCTCGGAAGTGCATCTTAATCTGATCGATCCTAAGGATGGAAAAGAACAAGAAGCAGCGTTTAAAGCAGGTGCTTTATCAGTTGCGTCATTGCTTAATCATCAATTCATCGAAGAGCGTTATCAATTTAGCCGTGATGTCGATCCGATTGTGGGTGTATCCTTTACAGGACTATTTGACTTCTTCGTTCATGCCTTTGGAGTGGAATGGTTGCGCTGGTTTGAGGCGGGTCGTCCTGATACTGTGCAGGGGCTAGACTTCAAAGAGAAGGAAGCAAACTATCTAAATCGTTGGCGTGAGATTGTGCATCAGACAGTTTGGGAATATTGTGACGCGCATGGTTTACGCCGCCCGAATCGTTGCACAACGACCCAGCCAGCAGGCACGAAATCCTTGCTGACTGGCGCTTCACCAGGGTGGCATCCTCCGAAGGCACAGCGCTTTATCCGTCGGATTACTTTCCGTAAAGATGATCCTGTGGCACGGGCTTGTATGGACTATGGCTATAGCATCATTCCTTCGCAATCGGATAAGGATGAGAATGGACAATTGCTGAATGATCCTTTCGATCCGAGATGTACGGAATGGCTGGTGGAGATTCCTGTGAGCGTGTCTTGGGCTGACCTTGACGGTGCGGACAAGGTGGACATCAGTAAGTTCGATGTGATGGCGCAGTTTGATTTCTATATGCAGGTGCAGAAGCATTACACTCGTCATAATACTTCCGCAACCTTGGAGTTGCGTGAGGCGGAAATTGAGCCTTTAGGGAAGAAGATTTACGAAGCGATTCGTGATGATGAGGGTTATATCTCGGCGGCGCTGTTGGCGCGTTTTGATGACCTGCAAACTTTCCCTCGGTTGCCCTTTGAGCCAATCGATAAGGTGACTTATGAGAAGCTCAGTGCTGAGGTGCTAGAACGTCGCCAGTCTGATGATTTTTACGCGAGTTTGTTGCGTTATGATTCGGGTGAGTTGATGGATGCGGGTCCTGCGGGTTGTGATTCTGATAAGTGTATGTTCCCTGAGCAGAAGCCATAAATCGCAGAAAATAACATATAGGGCATATAGGTGTTGCTACAATAGCGATCGCAACTTGTAGTAAACACTTATATGCTCTCTCAACAAATATCAGGATTTCAAGAAGCATTAAATGCGATCGAGTCTTTGTCTATAGATGATCAGTTAGCGTTACTTGATGTTTTGCATAATCGCTTGAAACTACGTCAACGGCATCAGATTGTGCAGGAAGTACAAGAAGTGAGGCAAGAATTTATGGCAGGTAAGTTTAAGAGTGGTTCGGTTGATGACTTTTTAGCGGAGCTAGATCGTTGAGAAATATTAATTGGACAGCTAAATCTTTGAGGGCTTTTAAAAAGCTAATTCGCAAGAATCCACAACTAAGACCACAACTTGAACAAACTTTACGTCAACTGACAGAAGATCCTTTTCATCCTAGCCTCAGAACTCATAAACTGATTGGTGATTTATCGGATGTTTGGTCATGTTCTGTGGATTATAAATATCGAATACTATTTGAGTTTGTTCAAGATACTGACCCTGAAAATATTCTTTTACTGAATGTAGGATCGCATGATGAAGTTTACTAGACGTTTAAAATTAATCGCTGAAAAGTTGTCGGCTTTGATGACGGAAAGTTATCTCAGTGAACGTGCTAAGAGGGGTAGTCGAGCAAAGTATGAGGCAATCTTGGCAAAAGTTCCTGATGTTGAGCCAGAAGTCTATGACAAGATCCCAGCCATTTAATAAATTTTTGCGATCCCCTTGTAGTTAATGAACTTAACCAATTAGACAAGCGTAGAACTGATGCTAATTAGAGAAAAGTCAATCACTCTTGAGACACTTACTAAATCTATAGACGCTCTCAATCTAACTGAGCAGCTGTGGCTTTTGGAGCATATAGCGCATCAAATTCGGATTAAAAATGAATTAGCGGCAATGGCACAAGATCCTCAAATTCAAGCTGAGCTTTCTCAGATTCAGCAAGAGTTTGCTGTTACGAATTTTGATGGTCTTTGAAATATGGCTATATTGCGATCGCAAATCTACTTTGTAAATCTCAATCCGACTGCTGGCAGAGAGCAAAGTGGCACAAGACCTGTTTTAGTTCTTTCCATTGATGATATTAATCGTCTTCCTCTTGTTGTGACTGTTGTTGTAGGAACGAAAGGGGCAAATATTGCGAGAGACTATCCTACCAATGTTAGAGTTTCTCCATCAGAAAGTGGATTGCCTATGGAAACTGTATTTTTGTGCTTTCAACTGCGATCGCTTGATGCTTCAAGGTTTCTAGATCAGCCAGTAGGAATGCTCTCTCCAGAAAAAATGGAGGAGATAGAGACAACGGTTAAATACTGTCTGGGATTATAAGAATAATGTCCTTTGCTCCTTGTCCAAGCTAATAGTAGAAGTAAATAATAGCCGCCTTTTTAAACTTTCAAATATCCAAATTGACTTATGTCTATCAAACGCGTAGATGGTGTTACTGAATCTGAACGATACTTAAAGGTTCTTTGTGATCGTACATTTTTATCACTTTGGAGCTATTCAGGGGTATATAGAGACCAAATTTCAGGCGGAAGAACTGAGGGAAAAGAAGTATGTGATCTGCTAGTGGTTTTCGAGAATCACGTCATTATTTTCTCAGACAAAGATTGTCAGTTTCCAAATACTGCTCAACTTGATCTTGACTGGAATCGATGGTTTAGAAGGGCAATACAGAAATCCGCAGATCAAGTGTGGGGCGCTGAAAGATGGATCAAGCAGAGTCAAACCCGTCTTTTTTTAGATCGCGCATGTACTATGCCTTTTCCTATTGATATACCTGATTTGTCAACAGCAAAATTTCATCTCATCGTTGTTGCACATGATAATTCTAGGCGTTGCCAACAGGAACTTGGTGGTAGTGGTAGCCTTATGATTAATACTTCTATTAAAGGTGATGCTCATTATGTAAATAAAAATGGAAGTGTTCCATTCTTTATTGCAGATTTAGATCCAAATCGTACATTTGTACATATCCTAGATGACGCATCTTTGGATATCGTTTTAGGCACATTAGACACTATTTCAGATTTTGTTTCTTACTTAGTTAAAAAAGAGAAATTTCTTAGATCTGATACGCTTGTTTTTGCAGCAGGTGAAGAAGAGTTGTTGACTTATTACCTCACAAATATGAATGAGGAGAGTGAGCATGATTTTATTGTTCCACCTAATTTTGACAAAGAAACAACTAATCTTGTTTTTGACGAAGGTCTATGGGAGGGATTTAGCCAAAGCCCCGAACGGCAAGCTCAAGTCTTCGCAGATAAAATTAGCTATGCTTGGGACGGTTTAATTGAGAGATTCAATAAGCACCTCATGGAAGGGACTCAATACTATACAACTCATTCTGACGTTAAATCGAATGAACTTCTTCTTCGTTTCTTAGCAAGAGAATCACGCTTTCGGAGGAGGAATCTTGCAGCAGCACTTTGTGGACTAATCAAGCTAACGCCAAGGCATATGACTGCGACCCGTTGTCTTTGCTCTTCATCTATCCAAGAACCGTACTATGTTTTTCTACTACTTCCCAAACTTGATGGGATGTCTTACGAAGAATATAGAGAAACGCGTAGGAGTATGTTGGAGATTTACTGTAAAACGGTAAAACTTAAATTTCCCGATGCTCGACATATTGTTGGAATAGCTACCGAGACAGGGTTTAATAACGGCATTCGATCTGAAGATGTTATGTATTTTGATATGGCAGATTGGACTGATGAGGATGTAACTAGAGTAGTAGAAATCTCTGAAGAGCTTGGCATCTTAAAAAATATAAATATGTTTAATGTCCATGATCAAGAGTATCCACTTCAAAAACCTGTACGAAAATAAACTCAGAAAATTAAAATATTTTCAAAATGAGTATTTATTAGGACTTACGCAAAAGGACGAAATGTAGGGGCAATTCATGAATATTTCGATTTATTGAGCGATCAACTTTACTACTATGCAGACAACCCATGTAACCGTAAATTTATCTCTACCTTTTGAAGCTCTCATCAACATGATACGCTCGCTAGAACTGCAAGAGAAAATAAAACTGAGAGACTTGTTAAATCAAGAAATAACTTCAAGTCAAGAACAAAAACTAGATCCTGCGGTGGAATGCTTTCAGCGTGGATGGGATGATGCTATGAACGGTAGAACTCACCCAATCTCTGAACTTTGGGATGGAATTGAAGTTGTTGAAGTTCGGCGTATTATTGAAAAAACTTAGCGATCGCTAATCACATTGGCAATTTATTAGGCGATCTCCTCGCAAATCAGAGAATAGGCGATCGCCTTAAAAATAAAGGTCGTAAATTTGTCTCTAATAATGCTGATATAGTCCGTGAATTAAGCTAATGTAGATACAATATAGATACATTAATGGTGATTTTTATGCCTGCCGCGATCGCTAAGTGGGGTAATAGTTTAGCTGTACGCATTCCGCAAGCTATAGCTGAACAGGTGCAAATTCAAGCAGGGAGTGAAATTAATATTGATATTATTGATGGCAGGATTGTTTTGACTCCCCATCGGCGTAAAAAATATACTCTAGACGAGTTACTAGATGGTATGACCTCGGAAAATCTTCATGCAGAAATTTCTACGGGTGTTTCTGTTGGTAATGAAGTATGGTGAAGCTATACATCCCTGCTCGTGGTGATATTGTCTGGCTAGATTTCGATCCACAGGCTGGACATGAACAATCTGGTCATCGTCCTGCTTTTGTGATTTCACCTCTAGCCTATAACCAAAGGTCAAGCTTGGCTCTGCTTTGCCCGATTACTTCTAAAATTAAGGGATGGAAGTTTGAGGTTCTGCTCACAGATACTAAGACTAAGGGCGTGATTCTTGCTGATCAGGTTAAGAGTTTAGATTGGCAAGCGAGAAGGATCGATTTTATTGAGAAGGTTTCTGTAAGTATTATTGATGAAGTTATCGGCAAAATTGGGGCTTTGTTTGCTTAGTGATTGAAAAGTTAGTGATTATGGCGATCGCCCCGTATCATCATTACGATTAGAGAGGCGATCGCCTAAATTATTTCTTGCTGTAAATAATTCGTTGATAGCGCTTTCTGTGAAACGAGGTAATGAGGCTTTCACCGTTGTCGCAGTCACCAATTAACCATAATATCAACAAATTATTTACAGCAAGAAAATTAATGCAAAATGATTAGAGCAATTCATTAAGATGCACCACACAACAGAAAATTAGCTCAGACAGTTTTGGAGTATGGAATTGTAGCTACAACGTCACCCGAATTGAGGTAACATAGTAGGTAACTGTTAAGAAAAAAGAAATGATCGTCGAAAATAGCGAAGTAATTTTATCAGTCAAGGATTTGACTGCGGAAGTTGGAGGAGTCCAGATTCTCAAAGGGTTAAATCTAGAGATTAAAGCGGGTGAAGTCCATGCGATTATGGGACCCAACGGCTCAGGCAAAAGCACTTTCTCGAAGGTGTTAGCTGGACATCCTGCCTATACCGTCACAGGCGGTGAAGTTTGGTATAAGGGTAAAAACCTATTGGATTTAGAACCTGAAATTAGATCGAGAGAGGGTATATTTTTAGCTTTTCAATATCCATTAGAAATCCCTGGGGTGACAAACTCTGATTTTCTGCGACTTTCCTATAATAATTTGAGAAAGCATCAGGGTTTAGAAGAACTAGATATTATCGACTTTGATGATTTCATTCAAGAGAAACTGGAGATTGTAGAAATGAATCCTAGTTTCTTGAGTCGTAGTGTCAACGAGGGCTTTTCGGGAGGAGAGAAAAAGCGTAATGAGATTTTGCAAATGGCAATTCTCGATCCAACCTTAGCAATTCTTGATGAGACGGATTCAGGATTAGATATTGATGCACTTCGCATTGTCGCTGGCGGCGTGAATAAACTCTCGACCCCGCTCAATTCTTCCCTAGTGATTACCCACTATCAGCGCCTGCTCAATTACATCATTCCCGACTTCATTCATGTTATGGAAAATGGCAAGATTATCCTTACGGGTGATAAGAATTTAGCACTGGAATTGGAAGAGAAGGGCTATGATTGGCTCAAAGAAGAAGAGGCGGTATTAGCATAATGTCTATTCAATTTTCTGAACAATCCGAACAAGTGGAAGCGCAAGAATTAAAAGGTGCGGTAAGTACAAACAGTAGATTGGCTGTGAATAGTCAGCAGTTTGTTTCTCAAATTTTGAATTTGACGGCTGAAGCTACGCCCCTAGACAAAGACACGAGCGCGTTTGTGAGTGAATTACGTCAATTAGCTAGCGATCGCCTTGCAAGTCTTTCTTTTCCTACCACCAAAGATGAAGAATGGAAATACACCGATGTTTCGCCCTTAGGAAATATGGCATTTGCCAAGCAATCTCATGCAGTTGAAGATGTCAATTTAATGATTGAAAAACACGCTGTTCCTGAAGCGATTGGCAATTTGATTGTATTTGTTAATGGGAAATATAGCGAAGAGTTCTCAGACACGAATCTGGTATCGCAAGGCTTGATTGTGGGAAATCTCGCTAAACTTGGCGATCGCGTTTTGCCGAAATTGCGATCGCACTTAGCCCAACATCCCGATGCCAATGATTATTTTGCTAGCCTGAATACCGCTTGCATGGAAGATGTGGCGATCGTTCTCATTCCCAAGAATTTAGTCGTTGAGAATCCGATTCAGCTAATATTTATTTCTGCACCTCAAATTTCTGTAACTCAATCAGAGACTGAAACATTAATAACCCAGCCGCGCTGTTTAGTGGTTGCTGAAAGTCATAGTAGTTTGACCTTTGTGCAGAGTTTTGTCGGTAAAGACGATTGCGCTTATTTCTGCAATTCAGTAACAGAAGTTTGGCTTGCCGAAGGCGCACAGGTCAATCATACGAAGGTGCAGTGGCAAGGCGATCGGGCGATTCATATCAATACCACCGCGATCGCTCAAGCCA
The DNA here is from genome assembly GCA_031377675.1 of Pseudanabaena sp. OTE_70b_metabat_355. Lineage (GTDB taxonomy): Bacteria > Cyanobacteriota > Cyanobacteriia > Pseudanabaenales > Pseudanabaenaceae > Pseudanabaena. The sequence continues at coordinate 10,436 of JANMFC010000267.1, forward strand.
AAAATAGTGTCTATAAAAATCAATCAATTAGTATCGGAGCGAAGATCTCGCGCCAGAATTTGATTGTGCATCAGATGGCGGAGCAAACAGAAACTTCTTTAACGGGATTAGCCTTTATTGATGGTGAACAGCTTGCCGATACTCATTCAGCGATCGCCCATAACTATCCCCACGGCTCCAGTAAGCAGTTGCACAAATGTATTGCCGATGGTCGTTCTCATGCGATCTTTAATGGCAAAATCCAAGTTGCCAAATTAGCTCAACAAACCGATTCAGCGCAGCTAAGCCGTAATCTGTTGCTATCAGGTAAGGCGCGAGTGGATACCAAACCGCAATTAGAAATTTTTGCGGATAATGTCAAATGCGCCCACGGGGCAACGGTCAGTCAATTGGATGCAGAAGAAATTTTCTATCTCCAAAGCCGAGCAATCGATGCCAAGAGTGCCGCGAATCTACTTACTTACGCCTTTGCAACCGAGGCGATCGCGCAAATTCCTGTGGTGTCGGTACAGCGATCGCTCAGTAGTTTTGTGTTAGAGAAAACGAAGGCTTAATTAAACGAAGGATGGGCTACGTTATCTCTAACCCATACTACATTTAATCCCAACAAATTAACTTGTGCAATTGAAGCCAAGATTTGTGGTGGCGGGCGAAGCCCGC
>JANMFC010000250.1:0-3851 GCA_031377675.1 Pseudanabaena sp. OTE_70b_metabat_355
CACCGCCGTTTCGGTAATAAAAAAGGGCGCAGAGCGCCCCTTCTTATTGCGATTTAACATCAAGTACTACCCACCAAAAATTGAAGCGATCGCTGGTTGTGTTACAGAATTATTTTCAGTAATCTCAACATTACCAGTCTCATCAACCAACTCTTCTATACAAAAAGTCGCCTGAGTAAAACCACCAAACTGCTTGACCGAGCTAGCTCTCATCCGCACATTGGGCGCAGGAAACCAAAAACGTTCATAGGAACTCATGGATGGATAATCAGTAATGAGTACCAACGCCTCTTCGTCATCAATTTCATACCGTCCGATTACGGGCATGATTTCCGCATAGCCACGCTCGCGCAATAACTTCCCTTTGCGCCCCGTTTCATCATCTGGTACAAGAGCAAATACCGTTTCCCCAGCATGATTTTCCCCATCTTCTTTGTCCCAAGCCATTGTACCGTCCCATTTCACATAGGCTCCACCGATCGCCGTTGTGGGTTCGACCTCATGCATTTGGCAGATTTCAATTACCTTGGGATCTTCGGCATTGAGTGGATTAACATATATTTCCGAACCACCTTTTTCAGCACGGCGAAAGGCTAAATGATGGGTAGTCCTTTGCGATCGCCAAGTTCCTGCGCTTTTCTGGAAAAATTCTAATGCATTCATGGGTTAATAAAATTTTTTATAGGGCAAATAAAATCAGGGCAGATAAAATCGTAGATTGCTTAATTATATTGCCAGATTTGGGGTTTCAGCTATTTAGCCGATGGAAAAAACAAGCTTGTTTGCGAAGCTATAAACAGCAACATAGATGTTTCGTTAAGCCCATTTGAAGCGAGGTTTGGACTGTAAAGTTTGAATCTCGCTATTTTTATTGAAATATAGCGATTATATTTTGCACTTCTCTAGCTAAAGTCTATTTAACTGGGGCGATCGCATAATTAAGCCTGTTTTCGATTAAGCATTTCAATCATTAATCGAATGTTATCGGCTTGAGTTTTGGCTGTGTCAGCTTGAACTTGGGCTGATTCAGCTTGGGCTTGGGCGGCAAGGGCATAGCGATCGGCGGTTAAGGCTTGCTGTTTAAATACTTCTTTGAATTCGTACAATTCATTTTTGATATCCACAACATCAAGGGCGACAACATCATTTCGGGTGTAAAGATTCTCAATTAGGTTATTGATATTGGTATTTGTGATTCTTGTCTCCTCTGCTAAAGTCTGCACAGAATGAGTTAGAGCCAATAGAGCCGCTTCTAAACGTGGTGAGTCAATCATTTATTTTACTCCTTTGATATTTTTTTAACTAAGAATAAGCGTCAATCAACCCATGTTGCAGCGCGTAGCGCACTAGCTCAGTACGACTACTCGTGCCAGTTTTGCCAAATAAACGGCTGACATACTTCTCCACATTCCGAATTGTTGTACCGAGACGCTTAGCAATTTCTTTATTCATTAAGCCCTCAACCACAAGTTCCAAAACACTCTGTTCGCGAGGCGTAAATTCAATCTTGATCGGAGGAGGAGTGACATTGATGGCTGGCTTTTGTTTTAGCAAAGCCTTGATCTCGGCAAGTTGCCCTGCGAGATCGGTCATCTCGGAAGTGTTGCTATTTGCCGTAACTGCTTGGATGGCTCGTCGCGCAATTAAATTTTCAGCGATCGCCACTAGCTCATCAGGATCAAAAGGCTTCGATAAATAGGCATCACAACCTGCGTTATAGCCCTCAATCCGATCCTTAGTCATCCCCTTCGCAGTCAAAAAGACGACGGGTAAATTCAAAAATCTGACATCTTCGCGCATTTGCTTTAGAAATTCATACCCACTCACCTGCGGCATCATGATGTCTGAAATCACGAGATCGGGTGTGGTCTGCTCTAACAGTTGCCATGCATCACGCGCATTGTTGGCAACCTGTACAGCATAGCCACTATCTTCGAGATAAGCTTGCACCGCTTCTCGCAACCCTGGTTCATCATCCACAAGGAGGATATGTCCTGACATAGCGTTATCCTTAGAAATTAATTCTTAAATGCTTTCTTAGCGATCGCAATATTAGTCACTATATAATATAGCGAGAATATAGCGGTTTTCATTCAGGCTATAACTTGCACTACTCTCTATGAATATTTCTCCATGAATATTACAGTCAAGCTTCGCCGTCAAACATCTCGCCATAGCGAACCCACTTATCAAACTTATCAAATCGAAGCCGATCCCGATCGCACAACTGTACTTGATGCCTTAATCAAAATTCAGGGCGAACAGGATGGCTCGATCGGGTTTCGGCGCAACTGTCGCAATGCCATTTGTGGATCTTGCTCAATGCGAATTAATGGGCGATCGGGCTTGGCTTGTCAAAAACATATTAGTGAAGTAACGGGCGAGCATGATACTGAATTAGTGATCGAACCGATGCAAAATCTCCCCGTGATCAAAGACTTAATCGTTGACATGACTAAGTTTTGGGATAATCTTGCCAAAGTCGATCCCTATGTCTCCACCGCCTCCAGACAAATCAGTAAAACCGAATTCTTGCAAACCCCAGCCCAACGCGCCAAACTCCAAGCTGCCGCCAATTGCATCCTTTGCGGCGCTTGTTATTCGGAATGTAATACTGCGGCTGTAAGCGATCGCTTTGTCGGTCCCCACGCTTTAGCCAAAGCCTATCGAGTGATGGCGGACAATCGCGATGATCGCACCGAGGAACGAGTAGAGAAATATAATCAATCAGGATTTGTGTGGGACTGCACGCGCTGTTATAACTGCAATGAAGTCTGTCCCGTGGAAGTGCAGCCTCTAGATCGGATTTCCCAAATTAAACATGAGATCCTTGCTAACACTGATTTACCAGAATCCACCGCCCAGCGTCATCGTCACACAATGGTTGATCTTGTCAAAGAAGATGGTTGGATTGATGAAAGTAAATTTGGTGTGCGTGTGGTCGGCGACAACTTCAGGGATTTACAGGGATTATTGAGTATTTTCCCCCTTGGTATTCGGATGGTTTTGAGCGGGAAGATGCCTTACCCTTGGCAATTCCAAAAATCTGAAGGGGCAGATGAAGCTAAAGCTTTGATTGAGGCGATTTATTCTGCGAAAGCCGATTTGGCGAATAGCGATTTTTCAAAAAGATAGGCGTTTGCGATACACTATTGAAGGACAGTAAACAGATATTTTAACTATGACCTTCACAACAGAATCGCCAATAACTCCTGTAGAAGTAGAATCTAGTTTTGCACCACCTGCTGACCACATAGTGCAAACGATTCAAACTGTCATTGCCAGTATGGACTCAGAAAATTCGGCTCTCGAAAATCAAACTGAAGATACATGGAAATTTAAATACGGCACTGTCGAAGTAGTTGTCAACATTACTGGAATCGAACCCACTGATACATTTACCGTCTTCTCGACCGTATTATCTGCACCTTTCAAAGATGAAGCAAAAATGACACGCTGGCTTTTAGAAAAAAATGCTGCGGATACTTTCGAGGCGCGTTATGCCATCCAAAATGATCAGGTGTTAGTGTTATCGTCTCGTTCTGTTGAAGATCTTTCTCCTGCGGAGATATCCCGCATTATCACCATCGTAGCGGCGATCGCCGATGACAATGACGAAATCATCAAAGAAAACTTTGGCGCTTAATCAAAATCAGAAGAAGCTAATTTACCCGCTTTGCGGGTAAATTAGCTTTTTTATTGTATGAATCCTTAGTACAGGACAAAAAGTTGCAAAAGTAAGCAGGAAGGGGTTTTATAAAAGATAACCACATCGAAATAAAACCCCTATGAAAGAGATTAACCTATTGCGAGAAATGTTGCAGCAGCATCTGAGATGGAATGCAGCAAGA
>JANMFC010000257.1:0-14022 GCA_031377675.1 Pseudanabaena sp. OTE_70b_metabat_355
CGCGAAGCGCCGCCACTCGTCTTCAGGTTTTATGTCGTAACAAGACTGGCGACAGCTATATATTGAGCCATGACGAACTTTTGGCATGGGTAAAAGATGCTGTAGACTTAGTTGCGTATGGACTTTTTATTACTGCCTTCACCACAAAGCCAACCCCCCAACTATGCAGAGGTGCGACAGATTCGCCCCATTGCTAATTTGTCATCACCACGGCTCAATAGTCCAAGTTATCAACTTGATCAATCGGTGACTGAGTTACCAATTGAGGTGCGATCGCAGTTACAGCAATTTTTAGAAACATTTCCTGATCCCGATGCGATCGCCCGTCAACTGCTCACATCAGAACTACTCACACCAGAAGTAATCGCCCAAGCAGGTCCCGTCAAGGTAAATAGGATACCGAAGCTGAAGCCTAATGACAAGCCTCGTCCAATCTCGCCGCCGCCCGTTGGTGAAAAGCTTGATGTAGTTAGCGATCGCCAAGAATATGACCTGAATACACAAGTATTTGTCGCCGAAGGCAAGGTTTTTATTAAGTACAAAAAGTCCGAACTAAAAGCCGATCGCGTACAACTAGACACGAAAACACAGCAAGTAATCGCTGAAGGGAATGTATTTTTTACAAGGGGGGATCAAAAAATACAGGGTAATCGGTTGGTCTATAACTACAGCGATGTTAAAGGTGAATTCTTTAATGTTTCAGGTGCAGTGGATCTCGGTAATTTAGTTAGTTCGGAAGTATCGCGATCGCCTTCCGAACTCGCTACTAACTCAGTAACATTGTCGGTTGCAGGTACGGGCAATGCAACGGAAGGTCAAGTGCGCCGATTAGGGTTTATTGCTGAGCGCTTAACGATTGATGGTGAAATGTGGACAGCCGAAAATTTGCGTGTTACTAATGATCCTTTCAGTCCTCCCGAATTAGAGCTAGTTACCCCCAAAGCGACTTTAACGCCGATTTCTCCAACCCAGAGCCGCCTTGAATTAGAATCGCCGAGAATTGTCTTCGATCAAGGCTTTTCTCTGCCCTTGCCCATCAATAGTATTACCCTTGATCGCTTTCAGCGATTTACACCATCCTTAGTGGGATTTGATCAACGCGATCGCGACGGGGCTTTCTATCAGCAGAGCTTTGATGTGGTTAGTCAACCGAACTTGAGCATTCAATTAGCGCCCCAATTGTTGCTGCAAAGGGCTTTTTCAAGCCAGAAGGGCGCATTAAGTTTTGATATTCTGGGGGTGGTGGCGACTTTAAATAGTGCTTTTGATGATGGACAGAAACTATCTGCAAGAGCCAGTTTCTCTGGGTTGGACTTCTCGAAATTGGATTCAGTATTGCGATTTAATGCTTCCCATGAGATTCCGATTTTCGGCAATCATACGCTGCTCTCGCAATATGCCTTTCGCGATCGGATTTACAATGGCTCACTGGGATTTCAAGATGTGAATAATATTCTTGGTTCTACTCTGTTATCACCAAAATATATGCTGGGTGATTCCCAAATATCTTTGAACTATCAAGTGGCGGCTCAGATTGTTGGTGCTACTAGAGATGATATTCAACCTGTCGAGATCGGTACATTAATGCGTTTACAAAGTGCTGTAGCCTTATCAAGAACATTTCCCCTATTTCAAGGCAAAGCTGCTCCTGCGACAAGAGAAGAGGGATTGAGATTCTCTCCCAAGCCAATTATTCCCAAACTAGATGCTTATGTAAATGTTCAGGGTGTAAATTCCCTATATTCTAATGGAGCTAATCAATCGGCTTTATTCGGAACATTGGGGCTGTTAGCGGAAGTGGGTAATTTCACTAAAGACTTTTTTGATTACACTGGGTTGAATCTTAGTTACACACAGGCATTTTCGATCGGCAAGTCTCCCTTTCTATTCGATCGCATTGCCGACAATCGCGCTTTTACTTTTGGGATAGTGCAGCAAATCTATGGTCCGATCCGCTTGGGGATTCAACATAGTTGGAGTTTGGATACTGGCAATGTGTTTGATTCTATATATTCCTTAGAATATGCAAGGCGCACCTATTCTGTTTTGGTTCGCTATAATCCTACCCAAGGTTTAGGGGAAATCCTGTTGCGAATCAGCGATTTTAACTGGACGCGCCCACCGAACAATGTCACGACTGTCGAAAATGGCTTAGAGCAACGTGATTAGCAGGTATTGTAAAAGCGCCGCGAAGCGGTGCTTTTACAATTGATTTAGCGCAAGGCGCTCTTACTACTCCTTTATGTAGGCGCTGCTAATCTCTGATACCTACCTTTGGCTAGATTCACACATCGAAATGTTCTGTTATATTTCTTTACATAAGGAAACAACAAAACAGGACAAACCAATGAGTAACAGTTACAGAGTCGATGATCGCGGTGTACTTAACAATTTCGCAGTTGAACCGAAAATGTATGTTGATGATACCGATAAAGCTGGTTTCACTCCCTACGCAGAATTGTTGAATGGTCGCCTTGCGATGATTGGTTTTGTTTCTTTGCTAATCCTTGAAGTTTCCACGGGGCATGGTCTAATTTGGTGGTTGTCCAACCTCTAAACATTAATTTCCAATCTAAATGACTAAGACAAAGTAAAACGATAACGATTTTTTAAACCTGCCTTTGGGCAGGTTTTTTTATTTGATATAACCCCTAGAACAGCTTAAAAGTGCCGCTCTGCGGCACTTTTAAGCTGTTCTAGGAACTAACTGTAGCCGCGATCGCTTCGCGAATTACCTCTGAACCAGCACCAACAATGCAAGACTTCTCAGTGATAATTCGCTTCCAGATCCGACTTCCCGCTTGACCGTGAAATAATTGCAGCAGATGTCGCGTAATTTTATTTAACCTCAATCCTTTTTCCCTCCATTCGTCAATATAGGTGATCATCGCCTCCGCAATTTCGAGCCGACTACGAATAGGATGCTCCTCACCAAAAAACTCGCGATCGCAGGTAGCAAATAAATAGGGATTGTCGTAAGCCGCCCGTCCGATCATCACCGCATCAACTGACTGTAATTGTTGATCAACCTGTTCTAAGTTCACAAAGCCGCCATTAATTTCAATAAATAAATGGGGAAATTCCTGCTTTAATCGATGGACATCCCCATAACGTAAGGGCGGAACTTCACGATTATCTTTAGGGCTTAAGCCTTGGAGCCATGCTTTGCGGGCATGAACTGAAAATCTCTGACAACCCGCATCGGCAAGTATCCGCACGAAATTCTGCATATTTTCGTAACTATCTAAATCATCTACACCGATGCGATGTTTCACGGAGACAGGAATATAAGTCGCGGCGCTCATTGCTTCAATGCATTGGGCTACGCGATCAGGAGTTTTCATCAAGCAAGCACCAAAATTTCCATTCTGAACGCGATCGCTGGGACAGCCCACATTCAAATTAATTTCGTCATAGCCCATCGCCTCCGCAATTCGCGCACATTCCGCCAGATCTTGAGGATTATCGCCGCCCACCTGTAAAGCGATCGGGTTTTCCACAGGTGAAAAGCCCAGTAAATAATCGCGATCGCCATGTTTAATCGCCCCACTCGTGACCATTTCGGTATAGAGCAGAGTCCGCTTGGTAATCTGACGCATGAAATATCGGTAATGGCGATCGGTGCGATCCATCATGGGCGCAATGCTGAGGGGATAAGTAGGATAGCGATCGCGAGATTCTTGACTAGAAATTGGCGCTGATAGTAAACGAGTCATGGTGAACTAGGCTTATTGGCAAAACGAGAGGTGGGGCGAACCACCGCTCCTATATAGTAAACTTGAGTCTACGCTTTTTGTTTTTAGAGTTGTTTGTATCTGTCTAGAGAGTTGGAAGATTCGTGAGTTTACCAGTTTTGTCCCATTCCCCAAAAGCCGCTAATCCTAATTCAGTCACAATTTTGGGCGTACTCGCTTCGGGTAGTGGTAGCAATTTAGAGGCGATCGCTACAGCTATTGAAAATGGACAACTAGCCGCCAAAATTGCGGTTGTAATCTATAACGAACCTGAGGCATTTGCCAAACAACGGGCGGAAAAATTTGGTATTCCTGCAATTTTAGTTAATCACCGCGATTATAAATCTCGTCAAGCTCTAGATCTGGCGATTATTGATATTCTCAAAGCTAACAAAGTTGATTTGGTGATTATGGCTGGCTGGATGCGAATTGTCACTCAAGTTTTGATCGAGGCTTTTCCAGAACGAATTCTCAATATTCATCCTAGTTTATTGCCCAGTTTCAAAGGTATTCATGCGATCGCCCAAGCCTTTGACTATGGTGTGAAAATTACAGGCTGCACGGTGCATTTGCTCAGTCTCGAAGTCGATAGCGGTAAAATTCTTAAACAGGCGGCTGTGCCGATTTTACCTGACGATCAATTAGAAGATCTGCAACAACGTATCCAAATGCAAGAGCATATTATCTATCCCCAAGCGATCGCTGAATATTGCGCTCTAGAAGCTCTACTAAAAAACTAATTCTATGGAAACCTTGACAATCCCAACAGAAGTTCGCACATTCCATCCTGAAAGTACATTAGCAAAAATATATTTGGATTGGACTCCCCAAACGGGTAATTATCTTGATTTAGAAGGCAAGACCTATATGGTTTTAGAGCGCCGCCATCGCTATCAATTTCGGAGAGGGAAATACAACTTATTTAGTGTTGTCGTCTATGTCCAAATTGCTCCTGAAACCCTAGAAAAAAGTTTTCGAGATGGACGTTGGATTATTGGTGATGAAACTTGTCGATATAATGCTGGTTCCGAAATGATTCGCTGTGCGGTAAATCCTAACGGTCCCTGTCAAGGTTGTCGTTATTGGGAAGCATAAAAGAGTCGGCGCATTGCGCCAACTCTCTTGTATAGACGTTTGCGGCGAAGCCGCACACATCTATTTAGAATTGGAAACCTACGCCTGCTTGGAGAGAAGTTCCTGCGGAACCATCTGTTTGTCCGTTAAATGGAATTACGGCATTTCCATAGAGGAGTAAACTCTTGCTGAGACTAACTTCTATACCAGGTTGTAAAGCAAATGCAGTTTGATTGCCCGTTAAGCTACTATCACCGCCAACCTTGACTGAAGCACCAGCACCGAGATAGACATTGGTGCGATCGCCTAGGGGGACATCATAGGAAACTGTGGGGACTATGGATGTGCCACCATTGCTAAACAGAACCGAGCTTCTGACCGAAACTGGTACATCATCAAACTTGTATCGTCCTGCGATGTTTGCACCAATTACCGATGAATTGGTAGCCAGAACCTGTGTGGAAATTCCAGCACCGATATAGCTCCCTGGGAGTCTGACGACTTCGGCTGAGGCGATCGCGCTAAAGGAGGTCATCACGGCTGTAGCGATCGCTGTACCCAAATAGATTTTTGTGAGAGATTTCATGAGTTTTGCTTCCTTTTGAACTATGCCTCTTCTGACTGGAGATAAAGGGCATAGTTCCCATTGTTCCTGAAGGAAGAAAATGGCGGAAACTTAACTATAGAAGGGCTTTCTAGGCTTTTGAAGCGATTCTCTCTCTAGAGAATCATGCTAATGGGTGACTGTCATTCAACTTCAAGGGGAGCCATCGTCAGCCCCGCTTCCTTTAGTTGCTCATGATACATCTCAGCCTGCTCTAATGGTCCAACCCAAGCGATCGCTAAGCCTTGAAAATGAACTTGATTGGTTAATTCCCAAGCTAGCTCCTCTGTCATTTGGGGGATATATTTCATCAAGCAGTTCGACACATGCTCAAAGGTATTGAAATCATCGTCTAGCACAATGACCTTATATTTCGGGTAAGTCTTGCGTACTACTTCCCGCACGGTATCTTTCACTCTTTCAGGAGTTTGCACAGCAGCAAAAATAGCCATAATTTCGACCAACGCTTTACATCTTAATTATTTATTATCTCAAAAAATTTGTTAGTCAGACAAAGATAATTGAGAATAGGTATCAGATCATGAAAATTGTCGATTATCACTAAAGAAAATATGATTAATAATAACCGTTTGCCAAATATTCACCTAGGCGAAATTCTGCTATTAGAATTCTTGGAACCGCTAAATATTACGCCATATCGGTTGAGTAAGGACATTGGCGTTGCCTAGACGCGCATTAGTGAGATTTTGGCTGAAAAACGGAATATTACTGCCGATACAGCTATCCGTTTATCACCTATATCTTTAAAATATCACTAAAAAATATAAATCAATCAGGCGATCGCGTAATTCGTTCATGATTTCATTGATGTGTGGATGATGTTTAAGGTAAATATTTTCAGCTAAACCTTAGCTAATTTGATATGATAGCTAAAATAAGAAGCTAAATGCTCTTAGCAATTGGCAAAGTATCTGAGTCGTATCCTTGGAGTTTTTAGCAATGATCGATTGGTTAGTTATTTGGGGTGTAACACAGGCGGCAGGTGTAGTCGTTTATCCCATCCTTCAGGATTTGGCTAAGGATACAGCAAAGGATTTTGGTAAGGACTTTTTTAAGAATTGTCTGAAAAAGGTGATCCATCTGCCTGAAAAGGATGTGCAGAAAGAAGCATATGGCAAAGCTCTGAAAATATTTTTGGAATTGATTCAGGATGAGTTGCAGGATGCGGGGCATAAGGAAGCAATTATTAAGCAATACATTCCTTTTTTGAAGAAATTTATCGATCGCGAAGAAGTGGCGGCGGCTTTGGGGATGGCGTTTGATGTGGAATGTAAAGCGATCAATACGGCGCTTTTGGTGCGGACTTGGGCGGCGTTGAATTCACCACTTTTGCCAGAGGATATGGATTGGGATTTTGTGTGTAAGTCCTACATCAAATCGGTCAAGAAACTTGTCCAGAATTCGGATAAGTTGCGCCCGATTTTTGAGGTGCAGACTTTGGATAAAATCGCGGATGCTACACAGGAATTAGCAGGAATTGCACCAGTATTTGATTTGGGGAAGTATGCGGAAGGGTTACAGGAAAGGTATGGCAATTTGAAGTTGGAATCTCTGGATACGACTGGGGTTTATTACACCGAGTTGAAACTCTGGAAGATCTTTATTCCGCAGAATTTGCGGGAATGTCAGGAGTTTATTCCGCAGGTGTATGAGTTGCCGAAGGATCGATCGCGGCTGTTGCAGGAGAGTGGACAGTTGGCTGTGTTGGAACTTGCCGAAGCGGAGTTAGAGAATCATCGCAAGCGTTATGTGGAGCAGCCGATTCGGGGAGTATTTGAGGTATTGGGCGATCCGCAGGAGTTGGCGAAGGAGGTCGTTGCTAAATATGCGGTGATCTTGGGCGACCCAGGTTCGGGAAAATCGACGCTGTTGCAATATCTGGCGCTGATTTGGGCGGAGCGACCTGTGCGAGATTTGCCTTTGTATCCGTTGCCGCTTTTGTTGGAGTTGCGTACCTATGCCCGTGATAAGCAAGCGGGGAAATGTAAGGATATTGTTTCGTTTATTCATGGTGGGAATATTACTTGTCGGCTGAATCAGCAGGATTTGCATGAAAAGCTGAAGAATGGTGATGTCATTGCCCTTTTTGATGGGATTGATGAGGTGTTTGATCCTGCGTTGCGGGATGAGGTGGTGACGGATATCCATCGCTTTACGAATGAGTATCCTGCGGTGAGGTCAATCGCGACTTCGCGGTGGTTGGGTTATAAGGCTCAACGGTTAAGGGATGCGGGGTTTCAGCACTTTATGCTGCAAGAGTTGAATGATGAGCAAATGCAGGATTTTGTGGTGCGTTGGCATGACTTGAATTTTGCGGAGGGTGCGGATAAGGATCGCAAGCGGGAGCGGTTGCAGAAGGCGATTAGGGAGTCGCGATCGATTAAGGAATTAGCAGGAAATCCTTTGTTATTGACGATGATGGCGATTCTCAATCGTAATCAGGAGTTACCGAGGGATCGTCCAGAACTGTATAACCAAGCCTCTAGGGTGTTGTTGCATCAGTGGGATGTGGAACGGGCGCTAGTGGAGGATCGGCGGATTGACCCGAAAACGATTGACTATCGCGATAAGCAGGCGATGTTGCGGAAGGTTGCCTATTATATGCAGTCGAGTGCGAAGGGTTTGGCGGGGAATTTGATTAGTGCGGCGCAGTTGGAGGGCATTTTGATGGATTACCTAAAGACGATTGAGGTGGAGAAGCCAAGGGAAATCGCTCGCATCATGATCGGTCAGCTTCGCACGCGCAATTTCATCCTCTGCGATCTGGGTGGGGACTCTTATGGTTTTGTGCATCGGACTTTTTTGGAGTATTTTTGTGCGTGGGAGTTTGTTTGGCAGTTTAAGGAGTCGCAGACGCTGACGATTGAGCAGTTAATCCATGATGTGTTTGGTAAGCATTGGCAGGATGAGTCTTGGCATGAGGTCTTGCGATTGATTTCTGGGATGATTGAACCGAGATTTGTTGCTGATATTATTGATTTTCTTTTGGAGCAGAAATTTGATAGAAGTGCATTTTTAGATCAAGAGAGTAACCTAAGAAAAGAAGGATTATCTAATCTTTTGTTAGCAGCAAATTGTTTTTTTGAAGTGAGAAATAAGAATGTAATTGCTGATAACTCAAGCAAATTGCTAAATATATTGAAAAGTGTAGTCGAGCAGGAAAATCCTTATACATTCAATTCTGAGACAGCAATTACTATCATAAACGTTATCGCAACAACTTGGAGAGAGCATCCTGAAACCCTAAGTTGGTTAAAAGAATGTCTCGAGCTTAAAGCGTCTTCGTATATACCAGAATCAGCAGTACAAGTAATTGCTGAGGGTTGGAAAAATCATCCTGAAATTCTTCCAACCCTCAAAAATCATGCAATTAATGACACTAATTCGTCAGTGCGAAGTGCCTCATTAATTGCATTAGCTAAAGAATGGTGGCATGACTCAGAGACTCTCTCACTGCTCAAATATAGTGTTATTAACGACGAGAGTCAGTTTGTGCGAAGTGTATCAGTACAGCAGATAGCTAAAGGTTGGAAAAATAATCCTGAGATCCTTTTACTACTTAAAGACTACGTTGACAATAATAGAAATTGGGTTGTACGAAGTGCCGCTATACAGGCAATTGCAGAAGGTTGGAGAAATGATCCTAACACTCTTGCACTTCTCAAAAAATGCTCTATTAATGACAAAGACAACGATGTAAGAGATACGTCGATACGAGCAATTGCAGAAGGTTGGAAAAACGATCTAAAAATATTTGAGTTTTTGTATGATTGCGCCCTTACTGATACATTCCAGCGTAAGCATAGTCTTGAAACTAATCCTCGCCAAACTGCACTAGAAGCAATCCTCAAACATTACAGCGCCAAACCTCAAACATTGGTGTTGTTGAAGACGATCTCTAATAGCGATCCAGATAAAAAGTTAAAGGAATTTGCAAAGAAGGAGTTAGCAAAATTGAGTGAGAATCCCGTAGGGGCATAGCATTTGCGCCACAATTTTTAAAACCCGCAACAATATCGATCTGCAAATGCTATGCCCTCTATGCTTTCACAGATAAATTGTCCCTGCGTTGTGAGGTTTTGGGCAAAGCATTCCCAGATTAAGGCGACCTGAAAATTTATAAATTCCTGCGGGAATGCTATGCCCCTACCATTCCTACATTTCTATAAATCCTATGCCTCTATGCCTTCACAGACAAATTGTCCCTGCGTTGTGAGGTTTTGGGCAGAGAAAAAGAAACCTGCAAATGCCCAGATCCCCGACTTTTTCTCAGCAAGCAAAGACAATTTACAAATTCACAAAAAAAGTCGGGGATCTAAATTCGTGACTTTACTCATAAATTCTCCCTGCGTTACGAGGTTTTGGGCAAAGCATTCCCGAATAATTTCTAAACTGGGATATAAGGCGATCGCAATGCTCTGCAAAAAAAGGTAAGATATTATACTACAAGTAAAATTTTTGTAACTCTTGTAAATTAATAAAGGTCACGACATCAAGTTATGGATGCAGTTGCAGTAAAGCCCAGCGATATTAAACCTAGTGATATCCTGCGGCAAGCCGATACCGAAAAACTAGCGCGGATTCGCCACACTTGCTCTCACGTTATGGCAATGGCAGTCCAAAAGTTATACCCCGATGCAAAGGTGACTATCGGTCCTGCAACTGAGAATGGCTTTTATTACGACTTCGATCGCAAAGAGCATTTTACGCCCAGTGACTTAAAGGCGATCGCGAAGGAAATGAAGCGGCTCATCAAGTGGAATCAGCCTCTTGTGCGTCAGGAACTGCCCCGTCCTGAAATGCTTGCCGAAATCGAAAAACTAAACGAGCCTTACAAAATTGAGTTACTAGCTGCCATTCCTGAAGGGCAGAACATTAGCCGTTATTTTATTGGCGATCCAGCCAAACTAGAGAAACAGCCTTGGTGGGACTTGTGTGCTGGCCCCCACCTCGACAGTACTGGCGATATTCATCCTGATGCTTTTGCGCTGGAGAGTATTGCAGGAGCATATTGGCGCGGTGATGAAAAAAATCCGATGCTGCAACGGATCTATGGCACGGCTTGGGAAACCCCCGAACAACTTCTTGCCTATCACGCCATGCTCGAAGAAGCCAAGCGCCGCGATCACCGTACTATTGGTAAAGATTTACAACTATTCAGCATTCAAGAAGAGGCTGGCGGCGGTTTAGTATTTTGGCATCCACGCGGCGCAATTATCCGCAACACGATCGAAACTTTCTGGAAAGATACTCACACTCAGAATGGCTATGAGGCAGTCACTACTCCCCACATGGCAAATCTCGACCTGTGGAAAATCTCAGGGCATAACGACTTCTATCGCGAAAGTATGTTTCAGCCGATGGAAGTGGAGCATCAGGTTTATCAGCTTAAGCCGATGAACTGTCCGTTCCATGTGCTGATTTACAAAGATACTCTGCATTCTTATAAAGAGTTCCCAATTCGCTACGCCGAACTTGGTACAGTCTATCGCTATGAGCGCTCTGGAACCATGCATGGGTTGATGCGGGTGCGCGGCTTTACTCAAGATGATGCTCACATTTTCTGCACTGAAGCCCAAATTGAGGAAGAAATTCTTGGTGTTCTCAATCTTGCCGAATTGATTCTCTCGACCTTTGGCTTTGAGAATTACGAAATCAATCTCTCCACTCGTCCCGAAAAATATGTCGGCTCCGATGAGATCTGGGAAAAGTCTACGGAAGCACTCAAACAGGCTCTCAATCATAAAGGTTGGAACTATGTAATTGACGAAGGCGGCGGTGCTTTCTATGGACCCAAGATCGACATCAAGATCGAAGATGCGATCGGTCGTCGTTGGCAATGTTCCACGATTCAGCTAGATTTCAATCTGCCCGATCGCTTCAAGATGGAATATGTCGGTGATGATGGTGTTCGCCATCAACCAATCATGATCCACCGCGCTCTGTTTGGTTCTGTAGAGCGGTTCATCGGCGTTCTGATCGAGAACTACGCAGGAGACTTTCCACTTTGGTTAGCACCTGTACAGGTTAAACTAATCGCCGTATCTGACCTGCAAATTGAATATGCGGAACAAGTTGCCGCAAAAATGAAAGCCGCAGGTTTGCGGGTGCAGTTAGACCATAGCGGCGATCGCATGGCGAAACAAATCCGTAAAGCGGAGATGGAAAAGATTCCTGTGATGGCGGTGATCGGTGCAAAGGAGGTCGAAGCTGGCACTCTGAGTATCCGTAGTCGCAAGCATGGTGAACTTGGTGCAATTTCTGTGGATGAAGCGATTAGTAAAATGCAATTAGCAATCAGCGATCGCACTTGGTTCTAAGCGGCTATTTAAGAATGGCTTTCTGCGGTTGAAAACTCTAAGAGATCCCCCTCAATCCCCCTTAAAAAGGGGGAAGAAGATAATTTAATTAATTCTCCTCCCTTTTCAAGGGGGGCTGGGGGGGATCTATACAATCCCTAAATGTTGCTACCCCAATATGAATATTCTAATTAGTAATGACGATGGCATTTATGCGCCTGGGGTCAGAGCCTTGGCTGAAGCCCTAAGCGATACCGAGCATCGGATTACGGTTGTTTGTCCAGACCGTGAGCGATCGGCTACAGGACACGCCCTGACCTTGCAAGAGCCATTAAGAGTTGATCAAATTTCGGGGATCTATCCATCGGGAATTGACGCTTGGGCTTGTTCAGGTACGCCTTCCGATACCGTGAAACTAGCCCTAGATGCTCTGTTAAGAGATCGCCCCGATCTAGTTTTATCAGGCATTAATCGTGGTGCAAATTTGGGAACCGATGTTCTCTACTCTGGTACAGTATCCGCCGCGATGGAAGGAGTATTAGAAGGAGTTCCCAGTATTGCCTTTAGTCTCACTAGCTTTGCTCATTTAGACTTTAGTGCCGCCGCTAATTTTGCCAAAAAAATGGTGAAAGCGATCGCTAGTAATCCTTTACAAGAAGCGATTTTGCTCAATGTGAATATCCCTGCTATTCCCGAAGCGGATATCTGTGGGGCAGTGGTCACTCGTCTAGGCATTCGCCGCTACAAGGATTTATTTGAGAAACGCATCGATCCCCGTGGCAAAACTTACTACTGGCTGTCAGGTGTAATTGTCGAAGAAGAAGCAGAACCAGATACCGATATTCAAGCGATTCGCGATAACTATATTGCGATCACACCGCTTAAGTACGATTTGACCCTTGCATCGGCGATTCCATTTATGGAGACATGGACAAAAAACATTAACGACTTCCAGTAATCAGTCATTGATTGGCGGCTAAGCCGCCAATCAATGATTAGAGAGAAAAATCTGACTCGCGATCGCCTCTGCTAATCCCTCAGAACCGCCTTTTGAACCAACTCGTTCTAGACCATTTGCCTTACAAAGTTGGAGATATTCGCGATCGCCTAAAGTTCTTTTTATACATTTAGCTGCTTCCATCAAGATTTCAGGAGTAGCCGCTCCTTTCCCAATAGTTTGCACTGATAAACCGAGTAAACGTTCTTGCGCTTCTGCAAATCGATAGGAAAATTGAGGTCCATTTCCCATGATTTGGACAACGGGTTTACCCAATCCCACTGCTTGCTCTACCGCCGTCCCTGCCATGCCGATCGCCAAATCACATTGATGTAAAATATCAGGAAAAGCATCACTAAAACAGAGAATACTAATACCTAGTTCTGATTGATAGAACTTGCCATTGACATATTCCCACCCTAAGGGGAGCGCAAGCTCGGATAACTGCGCCATCAGGCTAGGAACGAGAGCCGCCCGAAATTGAACAGGTTCAGGGGTAAATTCGGCAGCGATCGCTACACATAAACGCAATTGCAATAACAAATTCTCGGCGGCTTCAGGTAAACGACTACCCGCTAATAAAGCGATCGCAGGTACATCAGCAATTAAACATAAATCTTTGCCTGTTGGTTCCAGCACATCCATGATTGGATAACCAACAAAACTAGTATTTTGATAACCTCTGGCTCTAATCAATTTGGCACTATAACCATCGCGGGTCAAAATCTGGCGACATCGCGGCGATCGCATCATTAAGGCTTGTTCCCAACGGGGAATGTAACGATTCTCATAAAATGCTGAGGATGACACTAAAAACATGGCGTATGGTAAGCCCGTTAAATAGGCGAAAATTGCGGGTAGTACATCACCTGTGGCAAAAACAAAATCGCAAGTTTTACCACAGGCTCGTGCCGCTTGAATCTGTTGCCAAGTCAAAGCAATCAATCCCGATTGAAAATCCTCGATCTGTTTCCATAAACTCATATAGGCAAATCCGCCCGATGGCAGCGCCTTTGTCGGTGTCACAATCTCCACCCCAGCGCGACTATAGGCTTTACCATCGCCAACCAGTGGTAAGGCGATCGCCTCTACATGGGGATATTTACGCCGCAAAGCTTTAAGCACTTCGCAAGCATTAAGGTCTTCACCATGACCATTACTGATGAATAGGACGCGCTTTTTCGTGATTATAGGCTCGACTATAGAATTGATTATGGGATTACTCATGGGCGATCGCGGCTAGCCAAAATTTCTTGGTGTAAGTAGCTAAGCGCAATTAAATATAAAACCCTA
>JANMFC010000258.1:0-5342 GCA_031377675.1 Pseudanabaena sp. OTE_70b_metabat_355
CAGGGTTTTATATTTAATTGCGCTCAGCTACTTACTCGGACAATTTAAACTCCAGTTTTGGGTTTCAAATACATCGACAAATATGAAAATTAAGACCAGCATTAAAAAACTTAGCCCCATTGCTCTGATTGCAACTTTGATCATCAGTTGCGAATCTAAACCACCTGAAGCCAATGTTGCACCTACTGCAACCGTTACACCAGCCGCTAAAGTAGATAAAAATACCAATAAAGACTCACGCTCAGGCAAATTTGTATCTGTCGCTTTTCCAGTTAGCGGTCAAGCGACGCTCTTAACTGAGGGCGATAAAAATATTCTGGAACTTGATGAGAACTTTAAAACTCCCAGTGGTCCCGATTTAAGGATCGTTTTCCATAAAGCCCCCGATCTCTCTAGTGTTGCTGCTCCGCCCAACTTTGGAATTGATGAAGCCGATTATGTGGTAATTGAAAAGCTAAAAAGTAACAGTGGCAAGCAACGTTACGAAATTCCCAAAGACACTAAGCTACAAAACTTTAAATCGGTTGCTGTTTGGTGCGCCAAAATGAATAAAACCTATGGTTTTGTAACCTTGCCATAATATAAAATGTAGGTTGGGTTGAACGAAGTGAAACCCAAAAAATTAAGGTAAGGAATAAAGGCAATGTTGGGTTTCGTCACCTCAACCCAACCTACAAGATCGGCGATCGCAATAAATGTTAAGAAGTGCGGAATGTCAGTCTAACTTTACCCACGTCAAAACCACCTTGACAGATTTAAGAATTTTGATAAAATCGTAAGATATAAAAAATTAATCTTTTATTTTGATAAAATCGGATAAAAAAGATGGGTGGCTTTGGTGTTTTTTTAGGAAAAATAGCAGGCAAAGTATCTAATGCTGCTAATTCTGATCGCAAACTTAAATGCTATGGGTGCGACAAAATAACTGGTCATATACATATTTCCTATGCTGATGCTTTTAAAGCTAGTGGTACTTGGGATAATGTTTTTTTTGCCACATTCGACTTAGTTCCTGCCGTATATCCCATTACATTTGGAAATCCTTATGCTTGTAATGATTGCAAAAGGATAAGATTTGAGGGAGGAGTACTCTCAAACGACATGAATAAAGTATGCTGCTATTTGTGAATATTTTAGCACTTACACAAAGACTTCAAATATATTGTTCTGGTGCGTTACTCTATCGCTAACATACCCTACAAGTGCTAGCGATTCCAATCAGTCGAAAAGGCGAGAGGTGCGATCAGAGATTTTGAGATGATGTTTTGGGTGATTGGGAACGTCGCATTTGATAGCGATCGCTTGTTGGGCTTTCTAATTGTAAAGGCGATCGCTTTTTTATCAAGCGTATTGGGACGAATCACTTAAATTTCATCAGGATTAATCCCCAGAGATCTAAGGTATGCAGCAAGTTTTTCCTTTTCATGACGTTCTTGGAGAGCAATTGAACGTTCCTGTTCAGCGATCGCCTCAGCCTCTTGTTTAGCTAGCCTTTCTTGAAGAGCGATCGCCTCAGCCCTCTGTTGTGCAGCCTCCGCCTCACGCCTAGCCTGTTGCTCATACAATTTCTCTAATTCTGCCTGAGAACGCTCCAATTCAGCAATCTCTCGATCGTGTTCCGACTCAGCATAAGACCGTAACATCTGATTAGAAATTGGGTCAAAGAAACGAAAGTTCAGATTTGGATACAAATGTAGATCTAAACCTAATACTTCACTGTGAAGCGACAAAGTACCATCTTCTAGAACTGAACTAGCGATCGCAACATACTCACCATTCTCTAAGCGTAACCCGTGCAACGAATTCGGCTTCAAAAACTTACTTGAAGGATCGTACTGAAAGTATTCCTTCACACCTAAATCTCGATAAATTAACGGATTTTGCTTACGGTCTTTTGTCACTGTCCCCTTAGAAGTAATCTCCAACACAAAATCAGGAACTTTCCCGTCTTCTTCCCAAACTGTATAACTGATTCTATCTTCTTTACTAGTTCCAAATACAACAAAGATATCAGGCGCAATTCTCTTTTCTGCGCCATCTTCTTCATAACGAATAAATAGATTGCCAGAAACATATATATCTGGCAATTGCTCAAACCACAGTTTCAGAGCCTCCGTTGCATAGCTCAAATTACGCCGTTGTTTATCACCTTCGGGCATTGGCTCAAAGTCCTCTAAAGGAGAGTCAAGTGTTTTTATTAGCTTGCGATCGCCAGAAATAGTCATAACGGCACTCCAAGTCAGATCCATAGCCTAACTTAGCATATTTGCAAACAAACTGGGAGAGAGATTATTTGCACTGAGAGCGAGGGTGAGCCAAGCGATCTGATTCCATAGCCAAAATCATGCTCTCGCCAATTCAAACATCAATGGTAACGCTAATATTTAGAGAATCTCGAATATCCTTGAGAGATTTTTCCCATAGTGATTTCCATTCGATGCCAAACAATGGTTTCGACTGTTTCGCCATCATCCATCCTTGCATGATCGCATCCATAAAATCCGTAGACCGCTCGACATCATAAACTACAGCTTTCAATAGATTTTTAGCAACTAGAGCCAAAAATAATCTACTGGCTTGCAGTTGGAAGACATAAAATGCTTCCAATTTAATCTCTCCAATTATATCTGTATTAAATCCCGTGACAACGTGCCAAATATCATGGGTTTCACTAAGATGAGCGCCTAAGAATTCGTAGTCATTAGTACTAGGTTTAATTTGCAAGGGTTTCAGATTGTTCTGAAGCATATGGGTTGCATAGGCGTAGCCCAAACTATCATGGGGCAGAAGGGCAAGTTTTTCTAAATCTACTTCGCCAATGAGAGGATAGGTTTCAAAGGCAATTCTTCCTTGCGGTTCTGTACAGAGCGATTTGATAATCAACTGCAAACTCTCTAAATCACTAGTTGCTTTAGCAAGTCGATCTAACACTTCAAAATCTCCATCATGCGATCGCACCATTTCTAAAAATGTAGAGATTATGTTTGCTTCTCTTTGTTGCTTGGCATCCAATAAGTCAGTCATAATTAAATTAAGATTATTTATTAAGTTTATTTATTATTTAACATCATTTGTGGTCAATAGGGCTAGAGGCGCGATCGCCTTTAATTTTAATTTAGGATGATCGGACTCGACTTGATTTAAGTTCCATTGGTTCTTAAATAAGAGTACAGGACGATTTAAGCCATCTTTGACGACCATCGTGTTAAACAATCTGCCCACAGCTTCGAGCGCATCCCAGCCATCCTCAACCCATCGAGCTACAGAATAGGGCATCGATTCGAGAATTGTTTCCACGCTGTACTCACTTTGGAGGCGATATTGGGCAACTTCAAATTGCAATTGTCCGACCGCCGCCAGAATCGGATCGCGCTTAGATTCATCAACGGAATACATAATTTGAATCGCACCTTCTTCTTGTAGTTCTGATATACCTTTACGGAATTGCTTGAATTTGGAAGGATTAGGATTGCGAAGTGTGCAGAATAATTCAGGCGAGAAACTAGGAATTCCTGCATATTGGCGCTTTTTGCCAAAATAAATCGTGTCACCGATCGCAAACATCCCAGGATTATTCAAGCCAATCACATCACCCGCATAGGCAACATCGATCGCCTCACGATCTTGACCAAATAGCTTTTGAGCATGGGATAAACGGATGACTTTGCCACTGCGTAAATGGGTCACGCTCATGTCTTTCTCGAACTTGCCCGAACAGACGCGCACAAAGGCGATGCGATCGCGATGGCGGGGGTCCATATTGGCTTGCAGTTTGAATACAAAGGCGGAAAAATCCTCATCGGTTGGTGATACTTCACCGCTAGAACTATCGTGAACGGCGGGAGTCATGCCACATTCAAGGAAAGATTTTAAGAATAGCTCTACGCCGAAATTGGTCATCGCACTACCAAAGAAAATCGGTGTCAGCTTACCGCGATGCAAATCTTGGACATTCCATTCAGCGCCAAGGGATTCGATAACTTCGATATCTTCCAAAAGTTGATTATAGAGATTATCGCCAATAAATTTAATCGCTTGGGGATCATCAACTGGATAGATGTTTACATCTGCTTCTCTCTGTCCGTGGGAACTCCGCTTAAATAAATGCACGGTCTTACTAGCGCGATCGTACACACCCTTAAATTGGTCGCCCGTACCGATCGCCCAATTCATCACGTAGGGAATGATTCCTAATTCTTTTTCAATTTCATCCAATAGTTCCAATGGTTCACGGGTGGGGCGATCCATTTTATTGATGAACGTAAAAATCGGCAGCGATCGCATCCGACAAACTTCAAATAACTTCCGAGTTTGTGGCTCCAGTCCCTTTGCGCCATCAACCAACATCACCGCATTATCGGCGGCGGCAAGAGTCCGATAGGTATCTTCACTAAAATCCTTGTGTCCAGGGGTATCGAGCAAATTAATGCAATAGCCCATATAGTCAAATTGCAACACGGTCGAAGTAATCGAAATACCGCGTTGTTTTTCTAATTCCATCCAGTCCGATGTGGCATGACGCTGAGCGGCTCTAGCTTTGACCGCACCTGCAAGGTGGATCGCACCTCCGTACAACAATAACTTTTCGGTTAAGGTTGTTTTCCCCGCATCGGGGTGGGAAATAATTGCAAAGGTGCGTCGTCGCTCGACTTCGCGCTCTAACTCTTGCCACATTTGACTCATGAAACTTTTAACGAACTTTTTTTGACTGATGCATAAGTAGCTAGGCGCAATTAAATATGAAACCCCAGAAGCTGTAGCGTGCGCTACAGCTTTTGATTTTGTTTTTTAATTATGCCTAACTATTTACATTCTATCTTAACCCAAAGTTAGTCTTAAAGATGTTAGGATAAATCGCGCTTAGACCGATCCTAATTTTCAACCAAAAATAATGCAAGAAAACCTTCACGAAAAATTTGAACTGACGGGTGAATATATAACTTTGTGTAACTTATTAAAAGTGATCGGTGTTACCGATACAGGCGGGGTCGCCAAATTAATGATTATTGATGGTGATGTTGAGGTGGATGGACAGGTAGAGTTACGCAAAGGCTGCAAAATCCGTGCAGGGCAGAGAGTAAGCGGTTATGGATTTATGATCGATGTGATTGCGAGTAGTCAAGATTAAATATAAAAGCCAAATAAGCGGGCGATTCCGCTTATTTGGTTTCTTGGTTTTTAAGATAATTAGGACTTACCAAAAATGGGTGCGACCTCAATATAATACAGTTATTAGGCAGCAACAGGAAACCCATACTGATTGAGCTTGTTCCAAAATTGTTCCCAACGAGTTGAAGTTAAAACTAAAGCTCTTAAACTTAAAATTATGCTCGCCCCCTTTT
>JANMFC010000284.1:0-2044 GCA_031377675.1 Pseudanabaena sp. OTE_70b_metabat_355
AAAAATCAGGACAGTAATTTAAGGAGACTGCATGTTCACTTCTGCTCCACCGATCGCATCATTATCTAGTAGACGTATCATTCCCGAAAATCTACAGGGTCGGGTCTTAATGAAGTTGGTCTATGTAGTGCTTGAACCTCAATATCAGAGCGCTATGTCGGCGGCTGTCAAGTCAATTAATAAAAATAACCCCAACCTTGCGATCGAGGTAAATGGTTATTTGATCGAGGATATTCGTAGCCCTGAAAATTATGAAGAATTCAAAAAGGATATTGCTAGCGCTGATATTTTTATCGCTTCACTCATTTTTATCGACGATCTGGCGACCAAGATTGCTCTCGCCGTTGCTCCCCATCGCGATCGTCTCTCTGCTTGCGTAGTCTTCCCATCGATGCCAGAGGTGATGCGCCTAAATAAAATGGGTAGCTTCAGCATGGAAAATCTGGGGCAGTCCAAGAGTGCGATCGCCCAGTTTATGCGAAAGCGCAAAGAGAAATCAGGGAGTTCTTTTCAGGACAGTATGCTCAAGGTTGTGCAGACCTTGCCGAAGATCCTTAAATATATGCCGATGGACAAGGCGCAGGATGCTCGCAACTTCATGTTGAGCTTCCAATATTGGCTCGGCGGCTCGACCGAAAATCTCGAAAATTTCTTGTTGATGCTTGCCCAAAATTATTTGCCCAGCGTCAAGGCAAGAGCAAAAGAAACTGGTTCCGCAAATCTGATTATTAAAGAGCCTGTTACTTATTTAGAAAAGGGGCTTTGGCATCCACTCGCGCCAAAGATGTTCGAGACTACGACCGATTATTTAAACTGGTTTAACGCTCGCGAAGATATTTCTGATGACATGAAAGATCCCCTCGCGCCATGCGTGGGCTTGCTGATGGCGAGAACACACCTTGTCACAGGCGATGACGCGCATTATGTGGCGATGGTGCAAGAGTTAGAATCTCTTGGGGCGCGAGTAATTTCTGTATTCAACGGGGGCTTAGACTTCTCCAATGCAGTTGAAGAATATTTTTATGATCCTAAACAAAAAGATCGGGCGATCGTCGATAGTGTGGTTTCGCTTACAGGCTTCGCGTTAGTTGGGGGACCAGCCAAGCAAGATCATCCCAAGGCAATCAAAGCCCTCGAAAAGCTGAACCGTCCCTACATGGTGGCTTTACCTCTCGTATTTCAAACCACCGAAGAATGGCAAGATAGCGATCTTGGTTTGCATCCTGTCCAAGTAGCGCTACAAGTTGCTTTACCAGAACTTGATGGTGGACTCGATCCGATTGTGCTTTCGGGTCGCGATAGTATGACTGGCAGATCTCACGCAATCGGCGATCGCCTCGAAACCATTGCCAACCGCGCAATCAAATGGGCTAACCTTCGCCGTAAGCCTCGTCATGAGAAGAAACTCGCAATCACGATCTTCAGTTTCCCTCCTGACAAAGGCAATATTGGTACGGCTGCTTATTTGGATGTATTCTCTTCCATTCACAAAGTTGCGGAAGCCCTCGGTAACAATGGCTATGATGTCCAAGGCTTGCCCAAGACATCCCACGACATGATGCAAGATATCTTGCATGACGCTGAAGCAATGGTCGGCAGTCCCGAACTCAACGTTGCTTACAAGATGTCGGTTCCTGAATATGAAGCAAATACTCCATACGTCGATCGCATTATCGAGCAATGGGGAGCCGCCCCTGGACATCTGAATTCCGATGGACAGAATCTGCTCATTTACGGTAAGCAATATGGGAATCTATTTGTCGGTGTGCAGCCAACCTTTGGTTATGAAGGCGATCCGATGCGTTTGCTGTTTAGTAAATCTGCATCTCCACACCACGGATTTGTCGCTTATTACACCTATCTCAACCATATCTGGGGAGCCGATGCTGTCCTCCACTTCGGCACTCACGGCTCAATGGAATTCATGCCAGGGAAGCAAGTGGGAATGTCGGGCGAATGTTTCCCTGACAGCCTGATTGGCTCACTTCCCAATATTTATTACTACGCCGTCAATAATCCATCAGAAGCCACGATCGCTAAACGT
>JANMFC010000273.1:0-14969 GCA_031377675.1 Pseudanabaena sp. OTE_70b_metabat_355
TTTTTTGACTTGGTTTTTTAAAAATTATTTAAAAAAGTTGTATAATTTTTGTGGCGCCCGGTGCGCGTGCGCCACAATTCTTGATCGTCTCTATCTAAGCCATATATTGCAAGGGGGTGCGATCGCCATTTTCGTCATGTATTCTAAAAGTATGCAGTGTTGTGCATAGCGCCACACTCCATCAAAACTGAGACGCAGCCATTTTGTCGAACCATCTCAAAGAAGCAGAAAAAATGTTTCTTAGAACAGTTTCTTGGAACATTTATATATTCAAACTACTTCTTTAGATGTAACTAGTACAACAAATTAAAACGAGGCAGGCGTGAATTTTACAGACTTTACCAAAGCAAATCTTACCAAATCTAGCCTAGAAGGTATCAACCTCAAGGGAGCCGATCTCAAACGGGCTAATCTTAGCAAGGCAAAACTCGCAGATGCAATGCTCTCCAAAGCTAGCTTAACAGGAGCATTTTTGCATGGAGCCGATCTCAATCGCGCTAATCTTGTGGAAGCCGATCTTGCGGAAGCCAATCTCACTTCGGCATTTCTGATCAATACCGATCTCCAACGCGCTTGCCTCAATGAAGCCTGTCTCGTTGGCGCAAATTTGAATGGGGCAAATCTTACCAGTGCGTCTTTAGTCAGAGCCGACCTTAGCTTAGCAACACTTACAGGTGCTTGTCTTAATGGCGCAAATCTCAGCCAAGCCAAACTAAATGGCACGTTTTTTATTGAGTCCAATTTTTTAGGAGCCGATCTCACCAACTCCGATTTTACAGGCGCATTGATGATTAAGGCAAATCTCAGTGGCGCAAATCTCAGTCAAGCCTGCTTAGCCAATGTCGATTTAACTAGCGCTATTCTGACAGGAGCAGAGTTGCGGGGAGTTAATCTGTCAGGCGCAATTTTAAATGAAGCCAATCTTAATGCCGTTGAGCTGGTTTATGCCGATTTGAGTAATGGTTCTCTGAGTCGGGTTAATTTGGGTTGGGCAAATTTACTAGGGGCAAATTTAGAAAAAGCGAATTTAGTTGGTTCCGACATGAGTTGGGCAAACTTGAATGAAGCCAATCTCTCGGAAGCTGACATGAGTTGGACAAACCTGACAGGGGCTTTTTTGATGAAATCTAACCTCAGTGGCGCAAACTTGAATGGTGTAAATCTGTCCAATGCCAATTTGACTGGTGCAAATTTAAGTGGCGCGAATTTGATGGGAGCTAACTTAAGTGGAGCCGATTTGAGTAATGTTGATTTGCGCGGTGCATATTTAATTCGCACTAATTTACATAATGCGATTTTGAATGAAGCAAACCTGACGGGAGCTAATCTTGATGAAGCGGTATTAAATGGAGCCAGTTTAAATCGAGCCAATCTCAATCGCGCTAATCTCACCAGAGCCAGTTTAACAGGCGCAAATTTCAAAGGTGCATTTATGTTATGGACAAATTTGCGCGGAGCTTTCATGCTCTGGACGAATTTAGATGGCGCAAATATGACAGGCGCGATTTTGCCAACGGATAAATAACCCAAGTAACACGAAAGATAAATGAAAGTTAGAGAACTGCTCGATCGCTATAATCAAGGATTTCGAGATTTTGATGACATCGATCTCAGTCGTGAGGATCTCAGTGGTTTGGGCTTAACGGCGATCGCTCTGGCAAATGCCAATTTAAGCGAAACAAATTTATCCCGTACCACCTTAAACGAAGCAAATTTATATGGCGCAAATTTACATACAGCCGTCTTGTACCGAGCCAGCCTGAGTGACACAAACCTTGGTGAGGCGGATCTAAATGGTGCTAGTCTGATTAAGGCTGATTTGCATGGAGCTAGGTTGGAGAGAGCGAATCTCAAGGATGCTGACCTAACTGGCGCTAACCTCAATGACGCGAGCTTGGTCAATGCTGACTTGTCGGGAGCCAATTTAAGTTGTGCGTCTCTAGTTGGAGCTGACCTAGAAGGTGCAAATTTGACAGACGCATTTTTAAAAGGAGCAAACTTAGATGGCGCAAAATTAAAGGCGGCAAATCTGACAGGCGCTAATCTAAGTGGGGCTAGCTTTAGTGAAGCCAATCTGAGTCAGACTAACCTGAATGGGGCTGATCTCTCCCACGCTAATTTGTATGGTGCTAACCTCAGTGATGCTTTATTGTCTAAAGCCGATTTGAGTGGCGCAAACTTAAGTGGTGCAAATCTCAATTGTGCGGATCTAAGAGAAGCCGCTCTTAATGGTGCATTTCTGGTGGACGCGCAGTTAAGCCGAGCGCATTTAGATGACGCAAATCTTAGTAAAACCAATTGCTACAAAGCTAATTTTAAAGGTGCATTTTTACTCAGAACTAAACTCAACGGCGCAAACTTAAATTGTACCGATCTCTCAAATGCTTCGCTGCAAGCGGGTGATGAGCAAAGTCATGACCAAAGCGATCGCGATCCACTTTATACACTGGAATAACTGCCATAAAATTTATAGGTAAGCCCAAAAGATAGCTCAGTAAATAATCAGTAGGAATGAAACATGAACGCAACGATAACGACAATTACGACTACCGAAATTACCGAAACTACAAACAACTCATCCCCAGAAGTCCCCAAATATAAACGCATCTTATTAAAGCTCAGTGGCGAAGCGCTGATGGGCGATCGCAGTTTTGGCATTGATCCTGAAGTAGTTCAAGATATTGCCCTACAGGTTGCGGAAATTGTTAAAGATGGCATCGAAGTGGCGATCGTCGTTGGCGGCGGTAATATTTTTCGGGGTATTAATGGCGCGGCTAAAGGAATGGATCGGGCTACGGCGGATTACATCGGCATGATCGCCACGGTAATGAACGCCCTTACGATGCAAGATGCCTTAGAACATTTAGATGAGCCGATTGAGACCAGAGTCATGTCGGCGATCGCTATGCAAGAAATCGCTGAGCCCTATATTCGCCGCCGTGCCATTCGCCACCTTGAAAACAATCGGGTGGTTATTTTTGGCGCAGGTTCAGGCAATCCTTATTTCACCACCGATACCACCGCCGCACTGCGGGGCGCAGAAATTGATGCTGAAGTAATCCTCAAGGCGACTAAAGTTGATGGCATTTACGACAGCGATCCCAAGAAAAATCCCAATGCGAAACGCTTTAAATCCGTCAGTTTTGACCATGCCCTGATCAACGATCTGCGGGTTATGGATGCCACCGCCTTTGCCTTATGCAAAGAAAACGGTATCCCCATAATTGTGTTCGATCTTGGTGTCTCAGGTAACATTCGTCGCGTTGTCATGGGAGAATCGATTGGTACTTATGTTGGAGGTTCCTGTGAAGTTAACTGATGTTGAGGCGCGAATGCAGAAAGCTGTAGAGGCGACCCAGCACAATTTTAATAGTGTGCGAACGGGGCGTGCTAATGCGTCGTTGTTGGATCGGATCACGGTGGAATATTACGGTGCGGAGACAAATCTTAAGGCTTTGGCAAATATTTCTTCCCCTGATGCGACAACTTTAATGATCCAGCCTTTTGATCGATCCACGATGCGGGCGATCGAAAAAGCGATTTCTGAGTCGGATATTGGGCTAACTCCCAACAATGATGGCAGCAGTATTCGCCTAAATATTCCGCCATTGACCACCGATCGCCGTAAAGAATTGGTGAAGATGGTTTCCAAACTTGCCGAAGAAGGCAAAGTCGCGGTGCGGAATGTGCGGCGCGATGCGATCGATACTTTCCGTAAGCTAGAAAAGGCAAAAGAAATGTCTGAAGATGATTCTAAAAGCCAACAAGAGCAAGTGGATAAGTTAACAGAAAAGTTTGTTAAAAATATCGATAAGGTCACAACCGAAAAGGAAAAAGAAATTTCCACAATCTAAAATTAAAAATCCCTACAAAAAGCGGCGCTATGCGCCGCTTTTTGCCTTTAGATGTGAAAATGTCGCGAAGCGGCACTTTCACATCTAAAACGCGATAATGCTAAAATCAGACAATAAGTTCGTGATTTGCTAAGAACTATGAATGCTTTAACTATCAGTCTAGATTCTGTAATCGATCTCAGCGATGAGCAGTTCTATCAACTTTGTCGTAAAAATAGTGACCTAAGATTCGAGCGTAATGCTCAAGGAGATATCACGATCATGGCTCCCGCAGGTAGTGAAACAAGTGCCAGAAACTCTGATTTAAATGCCGATCTCGTATTTTGGAACCGACGCACGAAACTAGGCGTTGTGTTTGACTCATCAGGTGGATTTAAGCTTCCTAATGGGTGCGATCGCTCTCCCGATGCTTCGTGGATCGCCAAAGAGCGCTGGGAAATATTAACCCCACAACAACGCGCTAAATTTGCCCCGATCTGTCCAGATTTTGTGATTGAGTTAATGTCGCCTAGCGATAATCTCAAGGTTACGCAAGCGAAAATGCAAGAATATCAAGACAATGGCGCAAGGCTGGGCTGGTTAATTAATCGCAAAGATCGGGAAGTTGAAATTTATCGCATTGACAAACCCAAAGAGATCTTAAAAGCTCCTATTTCCCTCTCAGGTGAGGATGTGTTGCCTGAATTTGTTTTGAGTCTTGGCGAGATTTGGTAATTACAGCGCTTTGCACTAAAACCAAACCCAGAGAAAAGTTGAAAAAATTGATAGTAAATGAAGCTGGTGATTTGAGTAATGCTGGAAATACCTGATATTTTTAAGGGCTTTTTGATTTTAATTTGTGTGTTTATCCCCATTGAAAAAATATGGGTGATGCACAAACAAAAGTTTTGGCGTGAAGGTTACTTGACAGATATTATTTATTATTTTTCAGGATTTTTTATCGGTAAGGGTACAACCCAATTTTTAGTTGTATTTGCTTTGTTAAGTCAGGGATCAATGCCAATATTATCGAACTTTGTATCTCAGCAAAATCTGGGTTTACAGGTATTTGTAGCGATTTTTATTGGTGACCTCTGTTTTTATTTTGCTCATTATTTATTGCATACTGTGCCTTGGTTATGGGAGTTTCATGCTATTCATCACAGTTCAACCCATATTGATTGGTTGGCAACGGTGCGAGTTCATCCTTTTGAGCAGATTTTTACAAAGTCTTGCCAAATGATTCCCCTTTACTGGTTAGGGTTTTCGACTGAGGCTCTAGCTATTTATGCCATTTTTTCCAGCGCGATCGCCTTTTTTATTCATGCCAATATTCACATCAAGTTTCCGATTCTTAAATGGATTATTGTCACACCAGAATTCCACCATTGGCATCACGATCGCTACCCTCACATCAATCCCCAAAATCTTGCCGTCCAGTTACCAATTATTGATTATATATTTGGGACTTTGTATATGCCGAAAAACGAACAAACGGAAAGTTATGGAACTAATTTAAATACGAAAACTAATTACTTTAATTATCTAATTTATCCATTTAAAAAACTATTCAAAAAGTCTTAGAACCCACATTTCGCAGAGAAAAAGTAAGCGCGGGAGTAATGGTAAAAGGAATGCTCTTGAATGAATTAATATTTGTATCTGCATCATTGTAATAGTAAGACACTTAGTAATAATTGCCGATCGCAAGCGGGGCAGACAATGCCAAGCGATCGCTTATCCTTGAGTTGTGAGTCTATGGCATTTGTTGAACGATCGCCATTGTCCTGACGCTGACGGTGCAAACTCTTTGCAGTAAATCGACTTTTAGTTTGGCTATTGAGTGGCGATCGCCAGAAATCCATTGAGATGAGCAAATAGCTTTTCTTCGTTGTCTATGGAATAAGTTGTTAGATTTTTTGTGAATACCTGATTATACAAGTTTCCTAGTTCCCATGTTTTGCCATCGGTGACGATCGCGTAGACTGGGCGAATGTGTTGATTGAGGCGATCGGCGGCTACAAGTGCAGCAAGGCAGTAAGCCCATGTTTGCTCAAAGTTATTGTTTTGGACTTGCTTGACTAAAACAAGGATCGGTAAGCTCAAATTATCTGTGACTATTTCAGGTTTAGCGCTGAGCATATAGTCAACTGTTCCAGAAAGTTTTTCGCTGAATTCCAGTTTGGGTTGTATCCAAAAACTGGGGCTTCCATTCATTCCATCACAATTTTGGTACAGTTCTTTAAGAATTGGTAAGGTCATTAACTCGCGTTTAGCGATATCTGATTGATGGGTGTTACAGCAGGTTTGATAAAACTCAAAATCAATGTCAAAGATGATAGATGTCTCAGTCCATGATTCTTGGATGAAATCCTGTTGTTTATATTCAATCTCGTATTCTATTAATATTTCTGAAACTGTCTGATAATTTTGGAATGCCATATTTTTCTCAAGTATCTCTCTTTAGATTGTGCAACATAACTCTAATGGATTTAGATGTGGCGGCGCTAAACATCTCCTCGCCACAATGAGAACAAACTGTAGCAAGGATATTTCCGACAAGGTGGGATTTACCTCTAATCTCAAAAGTTTCGCTCACATATTTGGTATAGCAATTAGTTGATTTGCAAATATGGCATTTAAACATTTGTGTAGGTTCTCCTATGGCATTTGTTGAACGATCGCCATTGTCCTGACGCTGACGGTGCAAACTCTTTGCAGTAAATCGATTACCTGTTCTTTGTAGTCTGCAAATTTGTAAGTGTTGAAAAGCTTGGCGATCGTGGGATCTTTGGGTTTCTTTTCTTTGTATTGATCGAGTATCCATTCCAATGCCGAACGGTTGCCGAGTTTGTATTCCCATGCGATCGCCTCAACACCAATCAATTGTGTATTGTCATCAAGGATGATCGCGCTGTTAGGTTTATCGGCTTTGAGTTTGGCTTTAGGGTTGTCTTTGGTGGCAATTTCAACTCGTTTTAGTCCGTAGGGTTCGATGGTTTCGTAGTTGAGGTGTAAGTCCATTAGGGATTTTCCCCATGTCGCCCATTGATGGAAGTTTTCGTAAAAGGGAAGTCTGGGAAATTCGCGTTTGAGGTTGAGTTCGTATTTGGTGCGGTAGGCGGGATGGTGAAGGACGGCGTAGGTGTAATGGAAGATATTTTCTTTGGTAATTCTGGGATCTTTGTAGTGGGTTTGGAATTGGGTTAAGCCCCAATCGGTAATATTTTCAATGCGATCGCCTTTTTCATCATAACGATAAAGCGGAAGACATTGAGCAGTATTAGGTAAAAAAATATCTAAAGTTGGCAAAGAATCTGTTGCAATAAGAGAGAAAGACTCTCTCTTTCCGTAAGACAAAGTAAGAACTATATTCTTTCTATCAAGCGTGCCTGAAAACATTTCATAATGATTTTGAGTCAATCTGTGATTAAATATTTTTTCTGCATAAATAAATTGTTTAAAGAAAGGTCTATATAAAGAAACGTGTATAAAGCTATCTGTAAAACATGATTGAACTTTAGACTTTAAGTGAGATTCTAATGATGAACTCCATTTAATAGAAAAGTCTTTAACACCACTTTTAATACAGGAGTTGTAAATATTGCTTAAAAATTTTATTTTTTCAACTAGCAATGATTTATCTAAGCCATATACCCATTCATCTCTAGTACTTTCAACGCCTCTTGAAAAAACCTGAAAAATAGCTTTGTCAGATTTTTTCTCCTTTACTTGTTTATCAACTAATGTCAAAAAACTATCGAAATCGTTAATTGACGACTTATTAATCCAATTCCCCTTACCATCAGGATTAATATTCTCAAACTTAATCGCCTCAAAGCTAGTCCCCGCAATCCAATCGAGCTTCGCCTCCTTACCCTGCAAACCAGACAACGAAAAATAAGAAATTTTAGCCTGACTCATTTCCAAACCCTCTGGACAGGATAAACGTCAAGATGATGATCTACGCTTATTATGGGTATCGATCTAGAAATTGCCTGAGAAACCAAGAGTTTATCAAACGGATCTTTATGCTCTTTGATAAATGGTAACTTATGCAATTGTACCGAATCTTCAATAGAGACAGGTAACAGTATTAATCTCGTAGCATTAAATCTATTTTCGATATCATGAAAAGAATCTTTTAGAGTAATTTTTCCTACATTTAGTTTGATAGCAATTTCCCAAAAACTTACAGTGCTGACAAATACATTTTCGGCATTATCAATAATTTTAAGCACAGAATTTGGTAACTCAGGATCATCCTCAGAAAGCCAAATAAAAGTATGTGTATCTAGCAAAATAGAATCCATTACATATATTCCTCAAAATCATCTATTGGATCATTAAAGTCGTCAGGCAAAGGCAAAACAAAAGTTCCCTTCATACAACCCGCTAGACTTTTTTTCTTTGGTGGCTCAGTTTCAGACACTTCTAAAGCAAGTTGATCGCCATTAGTATTTGTCTCTATTCCTACGTTCTTCTGTAGTAAATATTCTGCATAATGTAAAATCTCAACCTGTAGAGACGCTGGCATACTCGCAAGGACTTTTAATAACCCTTTATCTACAGCCTCAGAACTGGAAGTCTCTTGAACTTTATCAATAGTTTGTACCATTACTTTTGCTCCTTATTGACTTTAACTAAAAACATTATAGCAACACCAGTTTTGATATCAAACACATTCCCAGTCGTATCCCCACTACGAATATCGCCGCCTAAATCCACAATATAAACATGATCAAACTCCTGCGAAACCGTCCTACGAAAACCATCAAAAGTTTTGCCATCAATAAACGACCGATTGGTGATAAACGCCACTAGACCATTCTTGCCAAGGCGATCGCTTGCCCATCGATAGAACCGTGTATACATATCATAGACAGCGATTTGATTTTGCGCTGTTCCCTGCTTGATGTAAGTCGCCTTAATCTGTTTATCTATTTGTCCATAAACACGATTTGCATTGTCCTGATTAAAGTTAGATTGCCATGCGTTATACGGCGGATTGCCAATAATCACCGAAATCTTGCGATCGTTCTGATTCTGAATCCTTGCCGTATTCTGCACACTCATCGCAAACATATCAAACTGCTTGCCCTCAAACCCACAATGATCCAGCGTATCCACTAGACAAATATTCTTAAATTCCTCATACTTATTCATCTTCTGAGCATAGGTAAACTCAATATTCAAATTCGCAATGTAATAGGGCAGAATCGCCATCTCATTACAATGAATCTCATGCTTATACTTATGCTCCAACTTGTGCGCTGGCAAATACTCAATCAACTCCGTAATGTAAGTTCCCGTCCCCGTACAAGGATCGAGAATCTCCACACCCTCATCCGATAACAACTTCCCAAAATGCTTATGCACCAAATGATCCGCACTCTCGATCATAAATCGCACAATCTCATTCGGCGTATACACAATCCCCAACCGATCCGCCGCCTTCGGATTATAAGCCTTGTAGAAATTCTCATAGAGAGCCTTCAAGAACTTCTGCTTTTCATGATGATTAGCAATATTCTCCGAACTACGGCGAATCACCGCATAGTAATACTCAATACTTTTCAACGTATTGCGGCGCGTCGTTCCAGTAAAAAACGTACCGATCATCGCCGACAACTCACGCGCAATATTATTCTCCCGATGAAACTGCGACTCATGGAAAATATTTGTAAAAATGTCCTCAGTGAGAATGTGCTGAATCAACATTTCATGCACATCAAAAATCTCAATCTCAGGATTAATCGACTGCCGACACACCGCCAAAAACGCATTGCGGCGATCGCGAAACTGTTGATTTTCCTTTTCTGCAACCTGAATCGTATCGCGCAACTTATCAAGAATACTGGGAATATCCTCTTTAAACTTGGTAATCGCCGCCCGAAAATCCCGCACCTCTGGACGTTCATAATCGACAAATATATTGAGCAAGCGATCGAGTGCATCCGCATCTCCCATCGCCACCCGCCCAATCTCACGACTATGCTGAATCAGCACCGCATTCTGAGAATCCTCAAACAAAATATTTTCATCAGGATAACCCTTCTCAAATTTTTTTTCAATCTCTAGATCGAGCTTATCGTATTGATCTTTACTCTCCCACCAGCCATGCTCTAGTCTAATCGCATCCTTAATCGTGCCATCAGGAAAAACGGTCGTATTGAACTTAGTTTTAAAATCTAATTCAGGAACTAACAAATAATTGCGCGGTTTGCAATAATCATTTAATAAGCGCTCAAAAGCATTACGAATGCTGGTTTCCTTTTTAGAACCACCATAACGAATAATTTTCTCAACTTCCGATTGATATTGCGTAACCAACAATCTCGACATAATTAACACCTAACAACTTTCTGAAACGGAAACAAGCCAGTCACGGAAATCACTCCCATTAGTAAATTTTTGATTTTGAGATTCATCCATCGCAGACTGCACTGCTTCCTTCATCGTGGCATCATAGGCGGGGTGTTGACGCTCTATCTCATCTAAAATTAACTCATCATTGCCCGTATAGCTTTCTAGAGCATGATCAATTTGCCGATCTAGAGATCGCTTTAATTGGATTAACTCCCTTAGCCCTAGCTTAGTAATGATTTCGACAATTGAATGTAAAGAAAAAGAAAAATTTAGTATTACTTGTGGCTCTAGATCAGTTGATTCTATTGAAGACGCTGAAATGGATTCGATTACCTGTGGCATAAATTCATAAACCTCTATATGGTTTAAACTCGCGCATTCTAAGTATACCGCCACAAATCAGGGCTTGTCATCCTCAGTAAACCCGCAAAGCCTTATAATAGTAAGACACTTAGTAATAATTGCCGATCGCAAGCGGGGCAGACAATGCCAAGCCATGCAAGGAGAATTTGATTAGCATATGACTGAAATCTTAGAAGATCGTATTATCCCCACAGACCTGCGCGGCGAAATGTCGCGATCGTATCTGGAATATGCCATGAGCGTGATCGTCGGTCGCGCCCTTCCCGATGCCCGTGATGGACTCAAACCCGTACACCGTCGGATTCTCTACGCCATGCACGAATTGGGCTTGAGCGCTGAGCGTCCCTTTCGGAAATGCGCCCGTGTGGTCGGTGACGTAATTGGTAAATATCACCCTCACGGCGATACTGCCGTGTATGAGGCACTGGTACGGATGGCGCAGGATTTTTCGATGCGCGATCGCATGGTGGATGGTCACGGTAACTTTGGTTCAGTCGATAACGATCCGCCCGCCGCGATGCGATATACCGAATGTCGGTTGACCCGCATTTCTCAGGTAGGGATCATTCAGGACATTGAGCGCGATACGGTCAACTTTGGCGATAACTATGACGGTTCGCAACAAGAACCCTTAGTCATGCCAGCGCGGATTCCGCAACTTTTGCTGAATGGTTCATCAGGAATCGCCGTGGGGATGGCGACAAATATTCCGCCCCATAACTTGGGTGAATTGGTAGATGGTTTAATTGCGCTGATTGCCGACCCTAGCTTGAGCGATCTCGATTTGATGCAATATATCCCTGGTCCTGACTTTCCGACAGGGGCTTTGGTGTTGGGTACAGAAGGTATTCGCGAAACCTATACCACTGGGCGTGGTTCGGTGACGATGCGATCAGTGGCAAGTTTTGAGACGATTACGGCTCCAGGGCGGCAGGATCGCGAGGCGATTATTATTACGGAAATGCCTTATCAAACTAATAAGGCGGCGCTAATCGAAAGAATGGCGGAAATGGTCAATGAGAAGAAACTTGATGGTATTTCCGATATTCGTGATGAAAGCGATCGCGATGGAATGCGTTTAGTTATTGAATTAAAGCGCGATGCCTATCCCAAGGTGGTGCTAAATAATCTTTACAAATCGACACCTTTGCAATCGAATTTCAGTTGCAATATGCTTGCCCTAGTCGATGGCGAACCGATTACGCTGACATTGCGCCACGCCTTGCAGGTATTTCTCGACTTCCGTTATGAAGTAATCACCCGCCGCACTCAGTATGAATTGCGAAAAGCGGAAGAACGTGATCATCTATTACAAGGTTTGTTGATTGCGCTCAATCATTTGGATGCAGTAATTGCTCTGATTCGGGGAGCCGATGATAGTGCGGCGGCAAAGGCTGGATTGATTGAGAATTATGGACTCTCGGAAGCACAAGCCGATGCGATTTTGGCAATGCAATTGCGCCGCTTGACCGCTCAAGATGCCGACAAAATCCATGACGAGCATAATCAATTAGTCGAAAAGGTTGCTGACTTGCAGCATATTCTCGCTAATCGCGATCGCATTCTCACGATTACCCGTGAAGAATTGGAAGCAATCAAATTAGAATTTGCCACACCTCGCCGCACAAGGATTCTGCCCAATGAAGGCGATATCGATACTGCCGATTTGATTGCCAATCGCGAAACGATTGTGATGGTGACAGAACAGGGCTATGTGAAGCGGATGCCTGTGGATACTTTCACCGCCCAACATCGCGCCACACGCGGTAAGGCTAGTGCCAATGTCAAAGATGATGATGCGATCGCCCATTTCTTTGCTTGTCGCAGTCACGATAAAGTTCTCTTCTTTACCGATCGCGGTAAAGTCTATGGAGTCAGGGGTTACGAGATTCCTGAATCGGGTCGAGCCGCCCGTGGTACGGCGGTAGTTCAGTTATTACCGATCGCTTCGGGCGAGAAAATCACCACCGTTTTACCGATTAGCGAGTTTTGCGAAGATGAGTATCTGGTAATGCTCACGGCTGGCGGTTACATTAAAAAAACGAAGTTGTCTGCTTTTGCGAATATCCGTTCCAATGGACTAATAGCGATCGCCCTTGAAGACGGGGATTTACTGCGGTGGGTGCGCCGCGCCAAAGCCGATAACACGATTATTGTCGGTTCGCGTCAAGGGATGTCGATCCGCTTCCGTACTGACCATGAGCAGTTGCGTCCAATGGGTCGTGATACTCGCGGAGTGCGATCGATGCGTCTGACTGGCGATGATTTGATCGTCAGTATGGACATTATTCCCGCAGGGCTAGCCGAAATCGAGGAGGTTGAAGAGTCTGAAGAAGATATCGATTTGACAGTTGCTGTCAATGAAGATGAGAACTTGGAAACTGAGACTGCTGAAGTGGAAAACGAAAAAGCTCAAGGTCCTTGGGTATTGGTGGTCACTAGAGGTGGCTACGGTAAGCGGGTTCCTGTCAATCAGTTCCGTATTCAAAAACGTGCGGGTAAAGGCTTGCGTGTAACCAAGTTCAAATCTGGTCAAGATCAATTAGCTTCACTCTGTTTAGTTGATGAAAAGAACGAGTTAATGATCGTCACCAGTCGCGGTATCGTCATGCGTCAAAGTACCGATGCGATCGCCCGTCAATCACGGACGGCTCGCGGTGTCAGACTCCAAAAGCTCGATTCTTCCGATGCGATCGTGGGTGCAACTTTGGTTCCTCCTGCGTTAGAGGAAGAGATTGAAGAAGTTGAAGTCCAAAGTGGTGATGTGGCGATCTCTACTAGTGAAATTATTGCTGAAGTAGTTAGTGAAGTAACTGATGAAGTAATAGACCCTGAAACTGAAGAATAAAAAAATTCTCTAAATAAAAAACAGGTTTGATGAGCTTGGCTTATCGAACCTGTTTTTTTAATCACTTTCCTGTATTCGCATTTCCGTCATAATAGGGTCGAAAGCCAAGGGAAAGCTTGTGTTGACACTATATTTTGCTTGTGTAAATTTGGCTTCTGTAATTACAGCTTCCGATAAGTTTGCCCCGCTTAGATTTGTATCGCTTAAGTCAGCTTGGCGAAGTCTTGCCTCCGTCAAATTTGCCCCAATTAGAATCGCTCCATTTAAAGATGCTTTCAGTAAAATAGTCTTTTTGAGAATTCCCCCACTAATTAAGGAACGACTAAGATTTGCACCAGTTAAATTTGCTTGACTGAGTTCGACTCGATTCAATATTGCTGTTGAGAGATCTGCTTGAAATAAAAGAGCCTTGCTTAAATCTGTACCTGTAAGGTCGGTCTTTCTGAGGCTAGCTCTACTCAAGTTGATTTCTTTTAAATCCCGTCCACTTAAGTTAGCACCGTCTAAATTGGAGCCTTCAAAGTTTCGCTCTCCTTGGTTGTAAAGATCTAGTAATTGGGCAGCACTATTAACCTTTGTCATGTTGCTAATTCCAAAATTGTTTTTGCTTGTCTAACACCAGCCATCGTCTTGAATTATAGCAGTTTTCTACTGTTGTGGGTTCAAAATGAGACGAATTGTCCGTTGTTGTTTTGTCTGCATTGTTTTAGCTTTATTTCATGGATGACGACTCAAAGCTAGCACTACAGGTTCTGGCAGAACAAATTAAAAAAAGGCGGAAAACCCTTGGACTATCTCAGGAAAAGTTAGCTGAAAAATGTGGCTTTGATAGAACATACATCAGTTTATTAGAAAGATCTGAAAGAAATCCCTCCTACTTAAATTTGAAGAAGCTCAGTAATGGTTTAGGAATCAGCCTATCCGAACTATTAAGTGAGCTATAAAGTGGACGAAGGTAAACAAG
Source organism: Pseudanabaena sp. OTE_70b_metabat_355 (assembly GCA_031377675.1). GTDB lineage: Bacteria > Cyanobacteriota > Cyanobacteriia > Pseudanabaenales > Pseudanabaenaceae > Pseudanabaena. The sequence goes on from JANMFC010000273.1 coordinate 14,378, forward strand.
AAATTATTAACCGTTTTAATAATAATGTAAGAGGTAAAAAATCTGATACATCTATTAGAAATCAAGACCATGACGGTAAATCTGGACATTGGCTTGAGCGTCAAATGGGGATAGCGATTAACAACAGAACTGAAGCAGATTTGTTTGGTTATGAAATGAAAAACCAAACTACTTCTGGCAAAACAACTTTTGGGGATTGGTCAGCAGATTACTATATTTTCAAAGATAAAGACTCTAAATATTTCACCTCTAAAAATGCTGGAGTAAATAGAGATCGTTTTATGCAAATATTTGGGACGTATAAGCCAGATAAAGATCGTTATTCTTGGTCTGGAGAAGTCACTCCTAAAATTAAAAAATTTAACCGATACGGACAAAAGTTAACAGTTGATGAAAACAAGGATATTGTTGCAATCTATAGTTATGAGCAAGATTCAAGAGAGAATAAGATCTTACTTTTCCCGTTATCTTTTTATTCCAGCGTAACCGTCAATATGCCTACCGCCACAAGCCTTATTCTAGCGTTGTACATTGTCATTAAGTAAAACTTATTGCAAATGAGTTTGTTTTTGAAACCCTTGTACAGAGAGTG
>JANMFC010000295.1:0-2997 GCA_031377675.1 Pseudanabaena sp. OTE_70b_metabat_355
TACTGGGAAGGGAGTATCCCAAAATGTTGTCTCATAGCCAAGCCCCTTGGCTTGTCAGAATATTTTAGGATTTTTGGTAACACTGTACTTTTGACATCTATATCAACTTCCAAAAACAAAGTATTATGGCTTACGGTCTTCGTCTAGAGATGTATAAATATGATGCGAATACTGGCATTGGTTCCAGGAGGTACTGGCGATCAGTTACTGTTTTTCCCGACACTGGATACACTCAAACAACAGTATCCCAATGCCGAAATTGATGTGGTGATCGAGCCGCGTGCAATGGCAGCTTACGGTCTTACCCAATTGGTTAATCGAACCTTGAAGTTTGATTTTGGCGATCGCAACTCCTTGGCAGACTTTGGTAACTTGCTTGGTACGATCCGCGATCGCGAATACAATGCGGCGATCCTTACTAAACCAAGCTTCTCTAGCAATATCTTGTTATGGCTCAGTGGGATTACCAAGCGCATATCCTTTGCGGGACAAGGCGGCTTTTTGCTGACAGATGTGATTACGGCTGATCCTGAAGAATATGTAGGACTGAAAAACCATAACTTACTCATGGCTTTGGGGATCGAGCGCCCCTGTCCCACGATTAAACTTAATCTTCCTAAAAATGATTTGGACTGGGCGACTAACGAACAAAAACGCCTTGGTGTGCAGCAAAGTGGTTTTATTTTGTTCAATTGTGGGGCTAATGCGAATTACCCTGCGACAAGTTGGGCGGAAATCGCGATCAATATCCAAGCAAAGCTACCCAATTTACCGATTGTGGTGATTGATAGCGTTAACAACGCCGCATTGCTCAAGGACTTAATCGCGAAAGTGCCGAATATTTTAATTGCTAGCCCAACCGATATCGGTAAACTCACCGCCTTTATTGCTGCGGCAAATTTATTTATTTGCGCCGAAGGCGATGCGATGCAATTAGGTGTGGCGGCGGGGACGGCTTTGGTGGCGATTTTAGGAGCAACAATCGCTGCGGGAGCATTCTTGCCAACCCACGAAAAGCGAATTAAGTATGTACAGGCGATCGCGGGTCAATCGATTAACGCGATCGATCCCCAAACTGTCCTTGCCAAAATCTGGGAAGGCTAAACAGTCAAAAAGGCTCGCTTTGCGAGCCTTTTTGACTGTTATTGTTGTATTTTGTCAAGAAATGCTCCATCTAGCTTGGCAGCATGAAAATCTATATTTCGCAAATCCACCTCTTTGAGTTTTGCACCGTTGAAGTCTGTCTTGCGTAAGATTGCGCCACTGAGATTGGCTCTAGTTAGATTTGCCCCACTTAAATTTGCACCGCTTAGTTCAGTCTCACAAAGCAGCGCCCCACTCAAATTTGCCCCATTCAGGTTTGCGCCACAGAGATTGGCATCACTGAGATCGGCATTAGTTAAATCTGCCCCACTAAAATTTACGCCCATTAAGTTAGCGTTTCTTAACACCACGCCACTGAGATTCGCACCACTAAGATTGGAGAGACTCAGGTTAACGGCACTTAGATTTGACAAACTCAGATTTGTGCCGCTAAGGTTTGTCATACAGAGGGTTACGTCCTGAAATGTGGCGAGACTGAGGTTTGCTCCACTGAGATTAGCGAGAGTTAGGTTTGCTTCGCGCAGATTTGCCCCAATTAGGTTTGCGCCACCGAGATTGGCTAAGCTCAGATCCGCTCCGCTAAAGTCGGCTTTACTAACTTGGGCATAGGCAAGATTAGCCTCACACAGATCAATTTGTAAGCGATATTCTTGCGATCGCCAAAAATTCCAACTACTTACCCCTTTTTGCAGTTCAGTCAGATGTTCTTTGTTTGCCACGATCTTGACCTAGTTATCAGTACGAGTTCCCAATACAGCGATTCTGGAAAATTTTTGAGATAACTTAACTTTAAATCAAGACCCAAAAAATTGTTACACTTATGACAATTCGCAACAATAGATGCTATATCTCAGTCAATTATTGGTGATAAGTTCCTTAAGTTAAAAGGCTTTCACAATGAAGTTCAAAATTGCGGCTCTAACGGGAATAGTATGAAATTGCTAGAACTTAGTGGAAGAGCATTGTGGAAGATTAGCTCCCAGAATGTTGTGAATAGCTTGATATTGGCTACTTTAGTCTTGGTTGACAGCTTGGTGGTTAATGTTGGTCAGAGCGCAGCTACCCCGCTCCCCACTTGTCCGCAGATCAATAATCGCCGCTATGTGGTTTTGACTGATCGCGCTGCCAATTTTCTACCGCCATTACCTCAGTTTTTAGCGATCGCAGCAGTGCCATGTAGCTATTTCAATACTTCGATGACGTTCTTTGGCGGTTTTGATAATGCCAAACCAGCGATATATCGGGCTAGTCAACTGCGCGAATTGGGACTTGATGCGATCGTTTATTCTTTCTCAGCTAAAATTAGTGATATTCCTGCTAACCTCCAAGCGGCGGCGGTACTAGTAGAATTAAACAACGACCCCAATATGGTCGCCGAACAGGTGCGATCGCTGACGGGAAAAAATGCTGTTGTCGCCACATTTAATAACCGCACGCTAATTCTTGCCGCGCCCCTCTCTAGTATTCAAAGTGCTAATGCGATTTCCTCTCTATTGCGTAGTAAAGGAATTTCGGCTCAAGCAATTAGTGCTGGACTCATCGCCCCTCCAACTTCCTCCGCAAACTCTAGTCAAAATTTGGCATCAAGTTCTACCACAACCAATTTACCGCCTAGTTCTTCTCAAACTATCTATCGTGTACTTGTTCCAAATACTAGCGCCGATACCTTAAAACAGGTTCGGGCGATCGCCCCTGATGCTTTTGTGGTTATTTTTAAGGGAAAATCCTACATTCAGGCAACTACTTACACTAATCGAGCTAATGCCCATCGTGGACGAGATCTATTAAACGCGCAATTCTCAGGAACCATATTACTTCAGGATTAAACATTTGCCTGCTTAGGTATGAAAATCAATTAAAACCCAAATTCGTTAGGGCGGGCTTCGCCCGCCC
>JANMFC010000308.1:0-3302 GCA_031377675.1 Pseudanabaena sp. OTE_70b_metabat_355
TAGAACGCATTCTTTTGTCCGCTATCTCTTGCGGCGCTATCTCTTCTAAAAGTTTCTCTATGACTGTCATGTCTTTTTCCTCTTCCGTTTTATTATACACTATTTACTTCCCTCTCTTTCCACCAGTTTTTGAGCGGATACTATTTTTTATTGTCACCTTCAAATTTAGCCTCAATATTTGCTGTTTCTTGTCCCGCTTTCACCAATAAATCAAAAAGCTCTAATGGTAATTCATCTGTTCTAAATCGTCTTGTAAATCGTACTTGAAATATTCCCAATAATATTGATAAAGAGCAACATTCCAGAACAGAAGTTTTTCCACCACCATTTTTACTGCCTAAAAGTAAAATATCTGGATCTCCTTGCATTAGAGGAGGAGGGAAATCAATCTCTAAAGAATCAATTTTTTTGTAATTACTAATTTTTAAATGACTTAAACGAATTTGTTTTTTCTCAGTCATAGCACTTTTACCTTAAAGATATATGATTGATAAATTGACTTTACATATGGCTCTTCTGGGTTTGAGGGGTAAATTGTATAAGGATGATACAGTATTTGTGGATGTTGCTAGGCTGTAACCATTGTCCAGAGAGGCTTTCGATTATCATTAGTTTTGCTTATCCCCTTAAACCCAGAAGAGCCTTACATATAAAAATATTTGCAATTATAACTTGTCTTGAAAAAGTAATCTTGATATTATCTCATCTTGGCGAGGATGTAGAAATTTTATTTGTCTTGCAATAGTCATAAACTTAAGGTAGCTTATGATGCTGAAGTATGGTTTTGAAAATGAGCATCTAAATAATGGGTATCTCCAAAAGATTTCAGGGTTTGATTTATTCGATTCCGATCGCTTGTACCTGTATAACCGCCGCCATACCAGCGATCGCTCAAACCTCACCCCAAACCTCAGAATCGAAAAATTCCCAGACTAACACCCAAAATATCGTTTATGTAAATCCCCAAACAGGTAGCGATCGCCCTGATCAAGGTAGTAACACGGCCCCATTTAAAACTATTAGCTATGCGATTAGTCGCGCTCAACCTGAAGCAATCACAATTATTCAACTAGCCAATGGCATTTATAGTAATAGCACAGGCGAGCAGTTTCCCATTCGCTTACGCTCAAATGTGACCCTGCGTGGCAATGAAGCGGATAAGGGGAAAGGAATTGCTATTGTCGGTGGGGGAATTTTATTGTCAATATCAAGATTGACCCAAAATGTGGCGATCGCCCTTGCTGACCGCAGTGAACTGCGCGGCGTGACCGTAACTAATTCCAATCCTAGAGGCTATGGATTATGGATTGAGAATGCGAGTCCTGCGATCGTCAATAATACTTTACTGGATAATTATCAAGACGGAATGTTAATCACGGGTAAATCAACAGCGCTTGTTTCGGCAAATCAATTTTTTCGCAATGGTACAAGTGGCTTAGCGATCGAAGGCGTGGCTAGTCCTGAAATTCGTAGTAATCTCTTTCAGCAAACGACCTTTGGCATGAGTATTCGTCAAGAAGCATCTCCGCAAATTACCGAAAATACTTTTACCCAAAATCAAAATGGAATTCTAATTCAGGCTAGGGCAAAGCCAATTTTGCGGGGGAATATGATCGTCAATAATCGCAGTTATGGTTTAACAATTTCCGATAATGCGAATCCAGATTTAGGGAAAACCAACGATGATGGCAACAATACCTTTGTCGGTAATGGAACTTTTGACCTGCAAAATGTTAGCTCTAATGCGATCGCCGTGATTGGTAATCAATTGGATATCAAACGAGTCAAGGGCGAATTGCAATTATTAAATGTGCGATCGCCAAGTAATGCAAGTACTAATGGGCTTATTGCCAGTCCTTCTTCAGTTAGTCAAAATTTGAATCTTGTCCCGAATCAAACTAATGGAAATAATCAAACTAATAATTCTTTTTGGTACGAACCTGTTAGCTCGCTAATCATTAGAATTACGCCGAAGCGTATTGACTCTCCCATACCTGCAATCCCTGAAATTACTGCCAATTTACGTCCAGTGAGAGCCTTTCCTCCTAGTGGTGAACCCGTCAATCAGCCAATCCAAATCGCTCCCCTGTCAAATCCTAATATGGCTCCACAAACTCCTCCAAAGTATCGTGTGGTGGTTCCTGTTTCATCACCCAACTCTGTAGCTCAAGTTCGTCAGCTTGTGCCAAATTCCTTCGCTTCCCGACTAAATGGTGTGTTAGTGGTACAAGTTGGAGCCTATAGCGATCGGCGTGTTGCGGAGTCGCAGGTGTCACGTCTTTTGCAACAGGGTTTATCCGCAAGAATTGAATCGATTAATCGATAAGAGACTTGCGACTTTTTGCTAAAAATCACCATAGTCAACCTGTAAACAAGTTAAGCCCAAATCGCGCCAGACGCGAACTACTTGATCGCGATCGTCTAGGACAAAGGCAACATTATATTTATCCAGAATCAATTGATCGTAAATTTCTTTTTTGACAATACTATCTTTGCGCGAATCTCCAGACTGACGCATATATAAACCATCAAAAGAAATATTATGCTTAGCTAACCATGCCAAAGTTTGCGGCTTAAATTTATCCTCACGACCCGATACAAATACGATCGCTTTACCCGAATTTTGCAAAATCGATCGCACTGGTTCATTCACCATATCCAGTTCACATTTAGCCGCATCATAGGGACTGCGATCGCCGATTAGTGCGATCGTGCCATCGAGATCACAGAGAACAACATCAGGTAGATCAGGATTATATGCAGGTTTAAGCGCTCTGGGCGGGGCAATAAATTGGTTATACATATCGCGAATTACTTTCTCACCGACTGAGTTGAATCGTTTTAAATCGCGATCGATACAAGTCTCAAGGGGGACATGACGAAAATCAACTATTTCTAATACCGCTAGTCCTTTGATTAGATCTCTAATTCTGGCTTCATGTTTGGGCGCAAGGTGAGTATTATCGACTATTACATGTTTACCGTTTTCGAGGGATTCTTTAATGATCATGCCTTGAATATTTAAGACAAATTTTTCATTGCCCTTAGAGAAGTAAGAATTATCGAGCATCGCTCGCAACTCATCTTTGTTTACTCGCTTGATGCTATTGGGAGATTGCTCGACTTTATTTTTTGCCCAAGTGGACTTGCCCGAAGCAGGTAAACCAATCGTGAAATAAACAGTCAACATTTGCTTTGTCCTCTTTAGGCACTTGCTGAGAAATAATGTACCACCAAGTTTATATGGCTTCGACTTAGCTCAGCCAACGTTGGCTGAGCGAAGTAGAAGCCTCTGGTACTTT
>JANMFC010000309.1:0-7991 GCA_031377675.1 Pseudanabaena sp. OTE_70b_metabat_355
TAGAACGCATTCTTTTGTCCGCTATCTCTTGCGGCGCTATCTCTTCTAAAAGTTTCTCTATGACTGTCATGTCTTTTTCCTCTTCCGTTTTATTATACACTATTTACTTCCCTCTCTTTCCACCAGTTTTTGAGCGGATACAGATTTATCGTAATTGGCATGGATCATCTCTGGCGTTTATTGGATGTTGTCTAAACAGATCGCGGCGATCGCGTTCGATTGATTTCTGCTCGTCCTGCTACTCGTTCTGAGAGACGTAATTATGAAGATGGAATATGATTTTAGCGAAGCTAAGCGTGGGGCTGTAATTCCTCAAACAGGTAAAACCCGTATAACGATTTATATTGATGATGATGTACTTGAAGCGTTTCGAGAACGCGCTGATTTTGCTGGCAAGGGTTATCAAACGATCATGAATGAAGCGTTACGGGAATATCTTAATAAAGTACAAGCGCCCCTAAACGAAGAAATTTTGCGCCGTGTCATTCAAGAGGAACTTCTTGTATTAGTTAACCCAAGATTGGTTTCGTGAAAAGGCAACCAGCGATCTCCTATCCATCCCATAAACAGCGATCGCCCCTCAAAAATAAAACAACCTGCGATCGCCACGCCCATAGACCTATCAAAAAGCAATCAAGCGATTCTACCCGTAAAATGAATAGGCGATCGCTAAGCAGCAATCTGTTGATAATCAATCTCTGGAATACCAATCCTTTCCTTAGCGTGTTCAATTGTCATACTGAAAAGCTGACCATCCTCATCTAAATCCAACAAAGTATTCTCGTCTAAATCTCGCTTTTCCGCAGGTGTTTTCTGAGAAAAGACGATATAAAGGGTGTCAGTATCCGCAAAATACCTGATTTTCATGCTTTTATCTTTAAAATTTTGGCGGTTTATTAAAACGCCTTTACTAACCCTGCTTGCTTTAAAACAGCATTAGCCGTATGTCGAGACTTAATTGCATTATCGACAACAAACCGACGCTCGGTAATTGGGCTATACCAAATCTCATGATCCCCTTTCCCGTGTCGCTCAAAATAGCAATTTGCCTCTAGAAGCAATTTCTTTAATTCGGGAGTAAAGGAACTTGCCATCTTTTAAGCCACCTGAATTAATTCTTGCCGATGAGTTACTAATTCAAACGAGATCACTTTTCGTTGATCATCAATAGCCATGTGATGGTTAGCGGTAAGTAATTCGGGAATCATCTGCTTGAGTTTATTAGTCAGGCGATCGAGGTTATCAGCTTCCGTCACCAAGCCCAAAATATCTGGACTCTCAGCAACCCAAACTTGAGCCTCTTGATCCCAAAACGCCTCAATCTTGTAATGACTAGTCATGCATAACAACCGATTAACTTAGTTTTTATTATAGCTATTGATGAAGACGCGATCGCCATACTCATAAACCTATCAACAAGCAATCGAGCGATTTTACCCATGAAATGAATAGGCGATCGCCCCATTCATAAGACCCATCAACAAACAAGCCGCGATCGCTAGGCTACAGCAAACTCCGTTAACTTCTGAGTCTCAGGATCGTGAAAAGCTAAAACAATATCAGACTTAGGAATACCTTCCGTTAACAATTCATTCGCAATACCCTCCTCAGTCCAATCATCCTCAATATAAATCTTTTGATTCTTAATACGGATATGCACCTGAATATTTCTATATTTTCTCTGGTCTTGCCAACCCATTAAAAACCAAAAATACTGATCGTGAACCTCGTCAAAAACTAGACAATTCTCCCTTTCTCTAATGTTAGAATTAGAAGCCCAGCTATGATACTCAGTCAAAATCTTTTTGATGACATCACGATACTTATCTAGTCTATCCATTGCAAAATCTCCTCCTGCATTGTATTCACAACCAACAAATTAATTGAATCCATGCGTATCAGATCTTGAATTGAATCTCTCAGAAAAAAGTTTTGATAACGGCTTTCCTTGATCGCCAGATAGAGGCTGTATTCGGGAGCAGTTAACTAGATTAGATTTCGATAGAGAATGTACTGCCCCAATGCTAATTCAAAATCTCGCATTGGTGAAGGACTTAAAAAACTTTTAACCTCAACCACAATTTTTTTGCCTTGTCGTTCAGCCGCGATCGGCTTTTCGGCAGCTAGGTCAGCAAACAAATCAACATCTTTATATCGAATCAAATAAGGGTCAGCCGTGATCACCCAGCCATCTTTGATGAGGGCATTTTTTACTGCATCATGATAAAGGTCTTTGGCTGGCATAGCTCTGAATCTAAAAAATGGGGGTGAACTAATTCATCCACCCCCATTATACGCAAAAGAGTTAACTACTTCGCGCCTACAGGCATACCCAAAATATCTTCAATACGCGGCATATCTTCCAACGCAATCACCCGACCTTGATCCTCAAAATTGGAGATTTGATCGAAGTTGAGATAGCGATAAAGCTCACTGGCGAAAGGATCAATCTTACGAGTAACGATCGCTTGATACTCTTCCACGGTCGGAAGTTTACCTAGCAAGGCACAGACCGCCGCTAGTTCCGCCGAACCGAGATAGACTTGAGCATCTTTGCCCATGCGATTATTGAAGTTGCGAGTAGAAGTGGAGAAGACCGTTGCGCCATCGGCAACACGGGCTTGATTGCCCATGCAGAGAGAGCATCCAGGAACTTCGGTTCTGGCTCCAGCCACACCAAAGGTGCTGTAAATTCCTTCCTCTTTAAGTTGGAACTCATCCATGCGGGTGGGGGGTGCGACCCAGAGACGAGCTTTGACGGCGGCTTCCTTTTCGAGAACCTTAGCGGCGGCGCGATAATGTCCGATATTAGTCATGCAGGAACCGATAAAGACTTCATCAACGCGATCGCCTGCTACTTCTGAAAGCAACTTCACATTGTCAGGATCGTTGGGTGCAGCCACGATTGGCTCCTTGATTTCATTGAGATCGATCTCGATGATTTCTGCATATTCCGCATCAGGATCGGCTTCCATAAGCACAGGATTAGCCAGCCATTCTTCCATTTGGGCGATACGGCGTAATAGAGTCTTAGCATCGCTGTAGCCGCGAGCGATCATGTTCTTCATCAGTGCCACATTTGATCGCAAGTATTCGGCAACGGTTTCCGTACTGAGTTTAATCGTGCTACCAGAGCAGGAACGCTCAGCAGTGGCATCGGTGAGTTCAAAGGCTTGTTCCACTTTCAGATCAGGCAAACCTTCGATTTCCATAATCCGACCTGCAAAGACATTCTTTTTGTTCTTCTTCTCAACCGTGAGTAAGCCGCGTTGAATGGCAATATAGGGAATCGCATTGACGACATCGCGCAGGGTGACACCAGCTTGCAATTCGCCTGTGAAGCGCACTAGAACTGATTCAGGCATATCCAAGGGCATGATGCCAAGGGCGGCGGCGAAGGCGACTAGTCCTGAACCTGCGGGGAAAGAAATGCCCAAGGGGAAACGGGTATGGGAATCGCCACCAGTGCCGACGGTATCGGGCAGAAGCATTCTATTTAACCAAGAATGGATAATACCATCATTGGGACGGAGGGCAACGCCGCCACGATTGGAGAAGAAATCGGGAAGTTCTTTATGAGTTTTGATGTCAGTGGGTTTGGGATAGGCGGCGGTATGGCAGAAGCTCTGCATCACCAAGTCGGCACTAAATCCTAAACAAGCAAGTTCCTGCAACTCATCGCGGGTCATGGGCCCTGTTGTATCTTGAGAACCAACAGTGGTCATCAATGGTTCGCAGGAAGTGTAGGGACGCACACCAGCCACGCCGCAAGCTTTGCCGACCATCTTTTGAGCAAGGGTGTAGCCTTTGCCTGTGTCGGCGGGAGTGGCAGGAAGGATGAACACATCGCTGGCAGGGAGTCCTAAAGCTTGACGGGTTCTGGCAGTGAGGCTGCGACCAATTAAAAGTGGAATCCTGCCACCTGCGCGAACTTCATCGGCGATCGTGTCAGGGGTGAGGCTGAAAGTGGAGAGAGTTTCACCTGCGGCGTTAGTAATTTTGCCTTCGCAAGTGTGGATCGTAATCACATCGCCAGTTTCCAATTTGGTGACATCGCACTGAATCGGTAAGGCTCCTGCATCTTCCGCAGTGTTAAAGAAGATCGGCGCGATCGTACTGCCGAGAATTACGCCACCTGATCGCTTGTTGGGGATAAATGGAATATCGTTGCCAATGTGCCACAGTACCGAGTTAATCGCGGATTTGCGCGAAGAACCTGTGCCAACCACATCACCGACAAAGGCGACAGGATAACCTTTTTGCTTGAGTTCGGCAATGGTTTGCAGTCCCGTTGGCATCATTGATTCCAACATACAGAGCGCATGGAGGGGAATGTCAGGACGCGAGAAAGCTTGAGAAGCAGGAGAGAAGTCATCGGTATTGATTTCGCCTGTGACTTTAAATACAGTCACGGTCACAGTTGCAGGCAAAGCGGGGCGACTGGTAAACCATTCGGCATTTGCCCAAGAATCGATGACGGCTTTGGCTCTAGCATTAGTTTTTGATAAGTCGAGAACTGGATTAAAGGCATCAAACACGAGCAATGTCTTCTTGAGCGCCGTTGCCGCCAAGTCACCCAAATCATCATTGGTGAGCAAATCAATTAAGGTCTGCACGTTATAGCCACCGACCATCGTGCCGAGCAGTTCCACCGCGTAGGCTTGGTTCACTAATGGCGATCGCAATTCACCCTTAGCGATCGCCGTCAGCCATCCCGCTTTCACATAAGCCGCTTGATCGACTCCTGGGGGAATGCGATCGCGTAGTAACGCTAGTAAAAACTCCTCTTCACCTGCGGGGGGATTTTGCAATAGCTCACAAAGGGCTGATGCTTGCTGAGCATTGAGGGGTAAGGGGGGAATCCCTTGGGCGGTGCGATCGGCAACATGGTCACGGTAGGCTGATAACATACTTCGTCATAATATGAGTTTGATCTATTATTGATCCTATTAAACTTTGTTGCCTAAAATATGTGTAGGTTGATATATTTACGGCGATGTAATCATGAAATGTAGCTACAATTTACTGAGATCAGCAAGTTTTTGAAAGTAATCTGCTGTAGGATACAGTTATGAAAATTAACCGACTAGAGATTAAAAACTTCAAAAAGTTCTCAGACTATACCCTCGATCTACATCCTCAATTTACTTTGCTAATTGGCGACAATGGCACAGGTAAAACCAGCGTTCTTGATGCTCTCGCGATCGCCGCAGGAGTTTGGCTTGTCAACTCTCCTGATACTAACCTCAACTATAGCCGCCGTAATATTTTACGCTCAGAAATTCGTTTAGAATCTATCTCTACCGACTCCATTACCCAATTTGTCGAACATAAGCCCACACAAATTAAAGCGATCGGCACAATCAACGCGCAATCTATTCAATGGCTCAGACAAATTAAAGAGAATAGCTCTCGAACTTCCAACACCGAATCAAAAGAGGCTCTAAATATTATCTCGAAATTGTTTAAGCAGGTAGAAACTGGCGAAAAAATTTGGCTCCCCGTCATGGCTTACTACGGAGCAGGGCGAGCGGGGCTACCTTCCAATCAACGCGCTATAACCTACACTAGTCCATCTCGCCGTTGGGATGCCTTTTATGATTGCTTTGAAGAACGGATGAGCATTTCTCGTCTAAACACTTGGTTTCAAAAAGAAGCGATCGCCTCAGTCAAGAGACAGGGACAAATGCGATCGGGTTACAAGGTTGTAAAGTTTGCCATCTTGCGCTGTATTCCTAACGCTGATGATCTTTGGTTCGACGGCGATCGCGGTGAAATTGTCATTGCGATCGATGGTCAGCCCCAACCCTTTAGCAATCTCAGTGCGGGACAAAAAATGATGGTAGCCCTCATTGCCGATCTCGCGATCAAAATTGTTACTCAAAACGCTGCTTTTCTGCCCGAAGAAATAGATACAGAAAATCAAGCATTACCACAAATCTTGCAGCAAACAACGGGCTTAGTGATGATTGACGAGATTGATGTGCATCTACATCCCAAATGGCAACGTCAAGTGGTCGATGATCTCAAAACCACTTTTCCCTCGATCCAGTTTGTTTGCTCTACCCATTCACCGTTTATCATCCAAGCGATCGAGCAAGGTGAGCTACGAATTCTCGATCTTGGACTTGAAGATACTCGTTTTTTGGAATATGCCAATCAACCCATTGAAGACATTACTGAATTTATTCAGTCAGTCGAAGTACCTCAGCAAGGCTTAAAAGCCAATGAACTTGCCAAAGCCACAGAAGAATATTTTGATCTGCTTCAAAACCCAAAGAATCTAGAATCTGAGGAACTTTTAGAAGCAACAATAGATTACCGCCTCGCTGCTGCACCTTTTTCTAACAATCCTGGATTAAGTGCGTTTCTCAAATTGGAGGCAATGGCAAAAAAACAGGAGAGGAGCAGCCATGAGACCCGTTGAACGTGGCACAGCACCTCGAACTTACTCTAAATATGAGGACTCTATTGGAGATCTAGAAGAAAGATTAGGAAACTATTGCAGTTACTGTGAAAGGAGATTACCTATAAACCTAGCATTTGAGCATGTTGTACCAAAAGATTTACACCCAGAGTTAAGAACAGAATGGACTAATTTTTTATTGGGTTGTACTAACTGCAATTCTGTCAAAGGAGACCAGCCAGTAGAAGTCAATAACTTTCTCTGGTGCGATCGCGACAATACTTTTCTGGCTTTTGCTTATTCCAAAGGTGGATTTGTTCAGTTGGCTGACAACCTGAATGAAGCGCAGAAAAATAAAGCACAAGCATTATTAGATTTAGTTGGATTGCAACGTCATAAAGCATCAGGTTGGGACAGACCAGCACCAAGGGATAAGCGCTGGCGAGATCGTGAAGAATTATGGACAATAGCTGAAAAGTGCAGAGATAGTTTTATAGCTTTATCTCAAGTCGATGAAGCAAAAGAGCTTGTACTGCAAGCTGCGAGAGGCTATGGTTTCTTTTCTGTATGGATGACTGTCTTCCATGCTCATCCCGATATAAAAAGAGAATTAATCCAAATATTTACAGGTACAGCAACATCATGTTTTGACGCAGATGGAAACCCGATCACTCGTCCAAATTCGATCATCTAGAAAATATTCTCTCTAACACGGTTCATGAATCTTCACGAGCAAACAAATCGGTTATGTTATGATAAGCCTACAAATTAAAATAATGTAGCAAAAACTACAAATATATTTTGATGGTAAAGAGCTTAAATTAATCTAGTCATGAATTCCCATATTGAGTGGTAAGGGCGGGATTCCTTGGACGATGCGAGCGGCAACATGGTCAGGGTAGGCTGACAACATACGTTGTTATTTTTAATTCTTTACGGGAATTTAACTTAACTACCGATCCTATTAAACTTTGTGACGAAATTTATGTTTATGCTGATCTATTTTGACCTAAAAAATATAAGGTAGACGGTGCATCGACTGATCACACAAATCCAAAACATACTTATGGCTAACAGAGAAACAGACCCTATCAGAGAAAATAGGATTGACTATGATGTAGTAGTCGATGCTTACGACGAATCAGAAAGAGCAATGGGTTGGTACTACTATCTCCAAGATAAAATTAGTTTCCCGTTTCTTGCTAAATGGAAGAAAAAAACTAAGAAAACAGGCGCGATCGCTGAAAAAGAAATTGAAGTATTAGACATGGCTTCAGCAGAAGATTGCGAGAGCAATATGTATGTCGAAGTAGCTTACATTAACGAAAAAGACGATACCTTTACCGCAAGACTTTCAGATATTGAAGCTATAAACCCTGATCCAAACACAGAAGAAGCACTGGCGGACTGGCAATATTGGATAGATATGGGTTATGAATTTTAGGTATCCGCTCAAAAACTGGTGGAAAGAGAGGGAAGTAAATAGTGTATAATAAAACGGAAGAGGAAAAAGACATGACAGTCATAGAGAAACTTTTAGAAGAGATAGCGCCGCAAGAGATAGCGGACAAAAGAATGCGTTCTA
>JANMFC010000316.1:0-7334 GCA_031377675.1 Pseudanabaena sp. OTE_70b_metabat_355
TCAAAATCGTGAAAGAAGAAGACTTTCAGAAGGCGGTAGATTTTATAAATCACAGACCGAGAAAATCTCTTGACTATCGTACCCCATACGAAGTATTCTTTGCTTCATTAGAACCCGTTGCATTTCAAGTTTGAATCGGCGAACTAATTAAACGGCAGGCTTATGGTTTTTTGAACTTCATCAACTTTCGCTCTAGATTGTTATCTTGTCTTTCTCATTAGTTTTACTTATCCCCTTAAACCCAGAAGAGCCAAGCAATAAATTTAGAGGCGGCTATATCACTTGCACTAAACAATATTTTGAAAATTTACCAATCAAATTAATCACTCCATCTGCACAGAAAAAGTTTGTTAAGTTAGTTGACAAAATTCTCTCTGCTAAAAAAGGCGATCGCCATGCTGATACGACAAAAGAAGAAAAGGCGATCGACGATTTGGTTTATCAACTTTATGGGTTGACAGAAGAAGAGATTAAAATAGTAGAAGGAGAGAGGTGACAAGGAAAAAGTAGAAAGGCAAAAGAATAAAGATTTTGAGATTTGACTATAATCAAGACAATCAAACTATTAGGAGATCTAAATGGTTACATTAGAAGATGCGATTTTAACAGTTAATCAGCTTTCAATTGAGCAAAGAGAAATGCTTTTAGAAATTGTTAAAAATCAAATGATTGAAGCCCGCCGCGATGAAATTGCTCAAGATGCCAAAGAAGCGATCGCTGCATTCCATCGTGGAGAGTTAAAACCTCAACCCATAGAAGCAATCATTTCTGAACTAAAAGCAACTTTGGCAGAAGACTAATGAGAGAACTAGTTTTAACCCCAAAATTCAAACGAGCATTTCGGAAGTTTGTCAAACGAAACTCTCAGCTTGAGCCGAAACTAATTCAAATATTACAATTGATGAAAGACGATATTTTTGCAACCCAGTTGAGTACACATTCACTGCAAGGAAAATTAGCAGGATTAAAAGCCTGTTCCTGTGGCTATGATTGTAGAATTCTATTTACCATAGAAATTTCTCAAGAGCAGACAGAAATAATAGTCTTACTTGATATTGGTACTCACAATGAAGTCTACTAGCGATCGCTATGCTGACACGACAAAAGAAGAAAAGGCGATCGACGATTTAGTTTATCAACTTTATGGGTTGACAGAAGAAGAGATTAAAATAGTAGAAGGAGAGAGGTGACAAGGAAAAAATAGAACGGAAAAAGGAAAAATTAGAGTAAATTTATAAATATCCAATTCAAAAAACTATGACACTTAAAGAACTAGAGCCTCAACTACTCGCACTCTCACCCACAGAAAAATCTCAAGCACTTCAACTAATCCTCAACAGCCTATTAAATAGTTGGCACGGCATTGAGAAAACCTTAAATGTATGTGGCGGTGACGCTTGTATTCGTAACACCAGAATCCCAGTTTGGCTATTAGCCAGCTACCAACAACAAGGGCTTAGTGACGCAAAAATATTAGAAGCATATCCAACCCTAAATGCAGTTGATCTAGCAAATGCTTGGATATATGCCGAAAGCCATCCCCAAGAAATTGCCACAGCTATTCTTGAAAATGAGGCAGATTA
The DNA here is from genome assembly GCA_031377675.1 of Pseudanabaena sp. OTE_70b_metabat_355. GTDB lineage: Bacteria > Cyanobacteriota > Cyanobacteriia > Pseudanabaenales > Pseudanabaenaceae > Pseudanabaena. The sequence goes on from JANMFC010000316.1 coordinate 1,584, forward strand.
AGCAATGATTAAACTCTATGCAGATGAGCAATTTCCATTGCCCGTTGTCAAAATTTTGCGTACATTAGGATATGACATCCTGACCGTACAAGATGCAGGAAAAGCAGAACAAAAAATACCCGATCCTGAAGTCTTGGGCTATGCCATTAGCCTCAATCGAGCCGTTTTAACCATGAATCGCCGAGATTTCATTCGTTTACATACTCAAACCCCTCAACATAAAGGCATCGTGATTTGTAAAAGTAACACCAATTGGGAAAAAATCGCCCAAGCCATACACAATCACCTCTCTCAATTTGAAACTATAGAAAAACAACTCATTAGAATCAAATTGCCATCGCTGTAAAACTTCAACTGTAAGGCGATCGCCATGCTGACACGACAAAAGAAGAAAAGGCGATCGACGATTTAGTTTATCAACTTTATGGGTTGACAGAAGAAGAGATTAAAATAGTAGAAGGAGTGAGGTGACAAGGAAAAAGATAAAGTGTAGATTTCTGTAAAAATGTTTAGCTTGAACAAGGAAATAGATTATGAAAAAATGCATTTTAACTGATGTAGTTACCATCGACAACGAAATTCAACATGGTAAACCTGTACTAAAAGGAACTCGTCTTCCGATCACCGTGATTATTGGCTCCCTCGCGGGTGGCATGACCTATGACGAAGTAATCCAAGAATACGCAGTCACCCGCGAACAGATTCTTGCATCACTTGCTTACTTCTCCGAGCTTTTAAACTATGAAACAGTTCATACAATGGAGAAAGTAAGTTGAAATTACGCTTTCTAGTTGACGAAGACTGCCCACTAAGTTTAGAAACTTTACTCAAAGCCAAAGGACATGATGCCATTCAAGTTAAAACGTCTGGACTCAGTGGCACAAAAGATCCTGAGATATTTATATTTGCTCAAAAAGAACAGAGAATAATCGTTAGCCGTGAGCTAGCATGGTCAAACATCAAAAATTATCCACCAAATACGCATTGCGGCTTAATTATTTTAAGATTTCCTTTTGAGGTGATCGCTATAGAAATTCGACAAGCATTAGAGAAATTTATCGATCAAGTTAATTTACCAGAGATAATTGGCGCAACCGTAATTGTCGATCAAAATAAATTCAGAATCAGAAAGAGGTAATAGGAGTAATGCACCATGTCAGACAAAGAACAACTAATTAATGAACTCGATCAAGCCCCAGATTTTTTAATACGCGAAGTCTTAAACTTCTTAATGTTCATCAAAACGCGAACCAATGAAATCTCCAAACAAGAACCTATTCAAAAAGCTAAAGAATCGAATATTCCAGATTTTTTGAGCTTTATCGATCAAGTCAATTCTGAGATACCAACAGAAACAAATATTCCCAAAGACCTTGCCAAAAATCTAGATCATTAACTATACGGCACACCCCATCATTTCAAATCATGCAGCAACAAAACATATTAGAAGCGATCGCCTATGACAAACATTTTGAACAAGCAGAATTTATAGCCTTGCTACGATAAACCTAATGAGCGATCGCATTCAATTCTGCTATTCCTTTGACTAGGCGATCGCGCAAAGCATCGTCAAGCTTGGGATTTTGCAAAGTAACTTCTTGGATGGCGGCTAACCATTGGGCGATCAGGACATGGCTAACTGCTGCGCGTAGTCCCATGTTGGTGAGGATTGCGAGGTGAAAGCCTGTCATGTCTTGATAGGCAAAGCCCTAGTAGCCATTGATGAGTTCTAATTTGTCGGGGGTGTATTCGTGGTATTGATCGAGGGTGATTGGGGTGCGATCGCTTTGGGGTTGGGGGAGTGGTGGTTGGGGCATATTTTAAAATTTCATTTCAAGAATGATTTCGTTCGTAATGCATCTTGCCAAAGGCGATCAAAAATTGATCTTGACGAATTATAATAAGCTATGATTATCGTATTAGTATAAAACCTTAGAAAAAGAAAATAGGAGTCTGTATGCATTTACAAAGAGTTCAAGTTCCTGATTTTCGAGTTCTAAAGGATGTAGATATCACCTTCGAGAAAGATTTTAATCCTAGAGTGTTCCCACTTGGTAGTCAGAATGGTGGTGGGAAAAGTACTTTATTACAACTAATTTTTGTATTACTACACTGCTCAGGAAATTCTGATAGGTTTCTCGCTTTAAAAAATCTGCTTAACGGATTTGATTTACATAAAGACAAAGATAGAAGAGTATTAGCAATTATTGATATTTGGGACGGGGAAAAAACAATACAGTTAGAGTTTTTTGTTTGTGGAGATTCCTACATACAAGAAATATTAAATAATATCGATACTGACAGCGATAAATTTGCTAAAAGTTTTTCGGCATATAGAGAATTAAATGCTTTACAACGTGAGATTTCTAAATTTTCCCAACAGGAAAGACAACTGAAAGAAGTTCTCAAAGATCTCAAAGAAAAATTCATAACAAAATCTATTTCTCTGAAATTTATAGATTATGCGAAAACGTTGTTATCAAATTTAGAGATTGAAATTGAAGAATTGAAAATTGTTAATACTATATCAATAGATTCAGATTTCTTAAATAGAATTGAGGAGAATGCAAACGCACAATTATTAGCTCGGCATTCAAAGGTTAAGTTTAATGCAAAACTTTTGTCTGATAATATTGACAATCTTATAGAATTATTTAAGTTATCTAATATTGAATATATACCTGTTTATCAATCCCAAGAAAACCAAATTCAAGATAAAGCCTTGCTTTGTAGTGTTAATAACTTAATTATTGATAATGCAAGACAATTTTTATATGAATTATCAGGCAAAGTTTTTTTAGCAGCTCCATCTACTCAAGTTTTTTTGTTTATCTCAAAAGATACACGAAAATTACTATTTACAGATTACGAAGATGAAGATGAAGATGATTCATATATTTATGGTGACGAACTGAGACGGTTAAACTCTCATCTAACAGGATTATTTGTATATGAATTTTTGTCAATTAATCTACTTCTAAAATCTTTTGCGTCTGCTAAAGATAAAGATTTTGCAATGGCTGTAGAAACCAATGGTGAATATGGAAACAATTATAAATATTTACTAAACGAACTAAGCTTACTATTAAATAATAAACGAATTATTCCAAAAGCAGATCTCTCCAGTATAGTTTTCAAAACAAATATAACCGATGAAGAATTATATCCAGAAGATTTGAGCCACGGTGAGCTGAAACGACTTAGTCTTTATATTTGGTTAAAGTATCGCAATATTGAAAATTCAATTGTATTAATGGATGAAGTTGATCTTGCATTACATCCAGACTGGCAGTATAGAATTACAACAGACTTAGTTGAATGGTCGCCTAGTAATCAATATATATTAGCAACTCATTCTTATGAAGTATGTGAAGCACTAACCCCATCTCATGTAAAAACATTAAAACCAAAACTCACTGAAAGACGCAGTAACTAGTTATGAGTTTTAATCAAGAAGAATTACAAAATTATTGTAAATATATTTTAAAGCAAGAAAGAATTCGCGATAGGATTCTTGTACTGTGCGAAGGAAAAATATTAAAGGAAGAAGTTAGAATATCTAGATCTCCTGAGTCCTATCAAATTCAATTACCTCAAGATAGTCAAGATGAAAAGATAACCCCAGATTCGTCTTTTTATAAAAAATGTATTCCAGATTCTTGGTTTCAATTCGACTTAGTACCAAAATTTTTTAACTGTGGAAACTGTGATGATGTCATAAAAATCTACCTTTCACTATTAGAAATAATATCTCAGGATATAGATCATAAATACATCCATCCTAAAGAAATATTTGCCCTAATAGATTTAGATAATCAAATAAGAAAGATTAATAATTATCCATTTAAAACAACACAAGAGATATTTTTTAATCTTTACGAAAATACAAAAATCAACAAAGCCAATGCTGAAGCAAGTCATAAAATATGGGTAACAGGTTTAATCCATAAAGAAGCTTACTTTCTAATTCCAGAACTTCAGTCATTTTTTGATAGTCATAAACCACAGTTTTTTTATAAAGACAGCAAAATATTACTTCAAGATGTTTATAATTCAATGATTCTTGAAATTGAACAAGATAAAAATTTAGCTGCCAATTTAGAAACGATTAGCCCGCGCATAAAAAATTGTGTAGGATTAGATTTTAATGATTTAGAGCAATTAAAAGATCTTTGGTTAAATCTATTTAAAAATGAGACTAATGAGAATAGAAAGCGCGAATTAATATTGAGTTTACTCACTGTGATAAAAGTCAAAGATAATTACTGGAAAAATATCAAGCCAGAGCAAGGTCTAAATGCTTATCAACATAGAGAACAACTAGAATTAGAAATTGCCAGCAAGTTCTATGCAAAACAAACGGATGATGAAGCGGCAGCAAAATATCATATTCCCTATTTCTTTAAAATGTTGCGTAAATTTGCTTGATGAATAGGCGATCCGATATTGAGCCACGTACTGACAAAAAAAATCTTCAGACATTTTTAAAATGCTGTGATAGGATCTAACGAATAAACAAAAAATTTATTGTCCCTCGGCTATTCCTCTCCCGAACCTGTGTCGGTGATGAACCGAGGGTTTGATCTATTTATACCCTAGTTCTGCTCAAGCCCAACAGTTTCACTGGTAGATTCTAAAATCTCTTCAGCATCAGATATCTTCTCCGAAACCTTACTGTCATTTCCCCTAATACTTACCAGATAAATACTGCCCAAGGTCAAAACCACACCCAACCATTGCACCTTGGTTAAATCCTCATCTAACAATAAATTGCTAAACATCAAAGCAAATACAGGAGTCGAGAAAGTCAAAGCGCTGAGCGTCGTCAAACTGCCTGATGAAGCAAAAAAGAAAAATAAACCATAGGCGATCGCACTACCCATCACCGCCATATACAACATTCCTAGCCAACCCCAACCCGTCAAACCTTGCCATTGATTTTGTTCAATCTGTGTAGAAATAAATAATAGGGGCAAGCCGCCGATAATCATGTGCCAACCCGTTGCCATCACAGGATCGGCGTAGCGCACCACAGGACGAATCAAAATCGTGCCGATCGCCATTGATAACGACGCACCGAGCATAAACCACTCGCCAAGGGTAAATACCCCCGCTTGGAGAATTGTGGTGAAATCCCCTGCTAGCAGAGCCGTCATCAGTTCCGTAGGCAACCCAATCAAACCGATCCCCAATATGCCGACAAACAAACCCAAGGTTGCCCCAACCCCAATTTTTTCCTTATATAAAACCGCCGCCATTACCGCCACGGCAAGGGGTTGCGAGTCAATTAATAATGAGCCGAGTCCCGCATTGGTACGCACTAGCCCCTGCACCAAAAAGCCTTGAAACATCGTGCCATCGACCAATCCAAACACGATAATCCACAGCCATGCTAGCCAACCCTTCGGCTGCGATCGCCCGAAATAAATACCAGCAAATACCAACAATATTCCTGCGGGAATTAGGCGTACAGCCGCCATAAACATGGGACTGGTTTGGGGTAACAAAGCCTTCATCACCACCATCGCCGTTCCCCATAGGAAAAATGGCGCAATGATTAAAGGGGATTGACGGGTGAGCCTAGAACTAAGGTCGGGTGGAGATGACGGCATATTATGAAGGGTGAAAATCGAGATTTGACATTACGCTTAAAAATAGCTGTTTAACCATTAATATTTATCCAGAGAAAAGTTTAAAAGTGCTGCTTTGCAGCACTTTTAAACTTTTCTCTGGGTTTGGTTTTTATAAGCC
>JANMFC010000319.1:0-5271 GCA_031377675.1 Pseudanabaena sp. OTE_70b_metabat_355
TGCTTAGGAGAGTTTCCCATCATCCCCATGTCAGTCATTGAGGTTAAAGGAACTTCTTTGCCGTACCATTGTTTATACCAAGTACGCATTTCTTGAATTTCACGAGTTTGATCTTTTTTAATCGCTTCAGCGATTTTCTTAACTTCTGGACGTTGAGAACGAGTTAAGGCAAGGTCAGCCATAGCGATCGCATCTTGGTGATGAGGAATCATCATTTCGATAAAATGCTGATCGACTTGCGCGGATTTGGATTGTTGAGGATTTTCTGATGCAGGTGACGACTGAGCCTGTATGCTGTCACTAAGCCCAAAACCAGCCACAACGCCAGTACTAAGAATCCCTATCAGGCTACAGACCAAAAACTTGTTTTTCATAATTTTATTTTTTATTTCAGTTAAGAAATGGTATAGGTTTGTTGTCTTTTATTATTTCAGTCCTATGATTGATTTCCAGATTGAGTTAACTAAATTGATTGATTACATTACAAAACGCAATGATCTTCATCTCGGACATATTGGAATCTTTTGATTCTGGCGATGTTACGCAGAACGCAGATGATGAATCTCTTGTTGTTCATCCATTCTTAAAAATTAAAGCGCCCTCTTGCGAGAGCGCTTTTTCGATTTAAAACAATGCTGCGACTATTCGTAAATCCAAGAAGTAACGCTTCTTTCCCATTCGACTAGTTCTTCGGATTTAAACCAAAGAGCGATTTCCGTTTGAGCAGTCTCGATCGCGTCAGATCCATGAATGATATTGCGTCCAATATTTGCGCCATAGTCACCGCGAATTGTGCCTGGTTCAGCAGTGAGAGGATTGGTTGCGCCAATAATTTTACGAGCAGAAGCAACGACACCATCGCCTTCCCATACCATCGCCACAACGGGACCAGAGGTAATAAAATCGACAAGTCCTGCAAAGAAAGGTCTTTCTTTATGGACTGCATAATGCTTTTCGGCGAGTTCGCGTGTGGGTTGGAGCAGTTTAAGTCCGACAAGCTTAAAGCCTTTAGTTTCGTAACGACGGATAATTTCTCCGACTAGCTGACGTTGTACGCCATCGGGTTTGACTGCCAAAAAAGTACGTTCCATGATTTCTGTGAAAATATTCCTAAGAGTGTTAAGTAATTGTAAAGAAGTTTACAGTGAGCATTATTTCACTTTTTGGGTACTTATTTTGGCTACTTACAAAAGACAAGCACGTTTTCAGAGAAGTGATTTCATCCTGTGGATTATAGCTTTTGTTAACTTTGACTTTGAACAAGAGATTATGTCCTAAGTCCCGAAAAAAACTACAATAGGGATAATAGTAATTGATGAAAAATCTAAATAAATTAAGACTGTGACATATAAAGTTGGACTTCTCGGATTAGGGACAGTTGGCACAGGCATTGCCAAAATTTTCCAAGACCCTCATGGTCGCCACCCATTACTTCCAGATATTGAAATTGCCCATGTTGGAGTGCGATCGCTAAATAAGCAGCGAGATGTAGCAATCGCAGCAGATATAGTCACAGATGATTTAGAAGCAATAGTTAATGACCCTGCGATCGATATTGTCGTAGAAGTAATTGGCGGGATCGAGCCAGCTAAAAGTTTGATTTTAAAAGCGATCGCTAACGGTAAGCATATTGTTACAGCAAACAAAGCCGTTATCGCTAGACATGGCAACGAAATCTTTACCGCAGCCAAACAAAAAGGCGTATATGTAATGTTAGAAGCGGCGGCTTGCGGCGGTATTCCCGTGATCCAAGCCCTGAAGCAAAGTCTTGGCGGTAATCGCATTAGTGAATTAACAGGCATCGTCAACGGTACAACCAATTACATTCTCAGTCGGATGTATTTTGAAGGCGCAGATTTTGACGCAACCCTTGCCGAAGCACAGCAATTGGGCTATGCCGAAGCCGACCCCACTGCCGATGTCGATGGTTATGACGCAGCCGACAAAATGGCGATTTTAGCCAGTCTTGCCTTTGGCGATCGCATCAAACTTGAAGATATCTATCGAGAAGGTATCCGCTCAATCACCAGTGCCGACATTGGCTATGCCAAAGAGCTTGGCTTCACGATCAAACTTTTAGGAATTGCCAGACGCGCTGAGAGCAAAGATAGCAAGAGTCTTGAGATCCGTGTCCATCCTACAATGATTCCGCTCCAGCATCCCCTTGCTAATATTCATGGCGTGACTAATGCTGTGATGATTCAGGGCGATCCGATTGGGGAAGTCGTATTTTCAGGACCTGGGGCAGGGGCAGGAGCCACAGCCAGCGCCGTAATCGCCGACATTATTAATGTCGTAGCCGCACTGAAATCAATCCCTAACCAGATCAATCAACTGATGGGATGCTCCCACGAACACTATGCCAAAATTGCGCCAATTGAAAATACGGTAACGCAGTTTTATGCGCGATTGCTGACTCACGACAAACCAGGGGTAATTGGTGATCTCGGAACAGCTTTTGGTAAACATCATGTGAGCTTGAATGCAATTTTGCAAAAAAATACGATTCACGATGGTTTAGCGGAAATCGTGGTGGTGACGCAAAAAGTGAGCGAGTTGAATTTCCAACAGGCGATCGCCACTATTCGCGATTTGCCGACATTACACAGCATTCCTACAGTGTTGCGCGTTCTATAGCTCAATAAGTAGAGGCTAATTCGCCCGCTTTGCGGGCGAATTAGCCTCTTTGGGGTTCGCTACATGTCTTCGGGATCGTATCCAAGCGCCCGCAATTTTTCCGCTAAACGTTGGGCTTTTTGCTCGGCGCGTTCCTTAGCGCCACGCTCTTGATCGGCGATCACCTCAGCTTCTAATCGCGCCTGTTTTTCAGCGATCGCTCGTTCATCACCCGTCAGCAGCAAATTCCCCAAATCATCCCACCAACGTAACCAAGTTACGTCACGCTCTAGCTTCAGTCCAATTTCTACCCCCATTGGTGAAATAGAGTAATGTCCGCGTTGATTAGTCTGCATCTTGACATAACCACCATCAACTAATTGATAAGCCTCAAGATGATCTCTCCATGCGTCAAAAATCACATAAAAGGGAATCCGAATTGCTTGCTCGTAAACCCAAAATTTTCCCGCTTTCTCGGTTTCACTAGGTGGCGTTGCATCTCTTTCTTCGGCTCCATTGCCAGACACAAATTCGATCGCAATTAAAGGTGCAACAAATTCTTTCCACAGTACATAAGAGCGTCGATATTCACCATCAAGAAGCGGTGACACGTTGGGGACATAAAACCAATCAGGTGCTTCGGCTCCCTTTTCGGGTGGTTCTATTAATCGCCAATAAATTCCACTATCTTGACCGATGCAGTAGCGTCCATCTGGATGTAATTTTTCTAAGACTGGAGCGATCGAGCTTGTTAAAACAATACTTTGTGGATGTTCCTGAAAGTTTTTCACAAAGGTTCCGTCTGAGTCTGGGAGTTGCTTATGATCGGGAAGAGTAACTGGGGTTGCTGGATAATTTTGAGTTGGAAGAGGCGTAGGCTTAACTGGAGATTGGGTAGTTTGCATAGTAACTCTAGGAGATACATTAGGTCGATTTTAGCATGACTTGAAAAAGGTGTTGTAGCGCTTATCCAAACAAAAAAACAGGGTGCGTTGCACCCTGTTTTTTTATTGTTTTTTATTTATGATGCTTTAGCAGCATCAACTTCAGCGAAAGTTTTGTAGCACTTTTCGGAGTCGTAAATGTGACAGTGATCGCCGATACCCTTCATCAATTCCCATGAGAACTTAGTCTTGTATAGATATTGCCCCCAATTTTCATCAAGCGACTTGTGCGCGAGGCGCAGATTATAGGAAGGAATACCCGTGGAAATGTGGTGAGGAACATGGACATTGATATCGTGACAGAGCAACTCTACCCAAGCTGGGTAGTCACAATGTACAGTTCCTGTTAACTGATCATTAGCAGCTTGCCATTTATCCTTATCCTTAAATTGAATATCTGGCATCGTGTGGTGAACGATCGTGAAGGTACTCATCCAGAAATGATAGACCAACCAAGGCATTACAAAAAAGCTCGCAAATCCGAAGAAGCCTGTGGTCACAATCAAAGTTGGGAACACGATCGCTGCGTAGGCGATGACCAAGCGATACGAAAATTTAACTTGTGATTGCTGACGCTCAGGATAGAGGCTGGCATTAAAGTGCAAGTTTGCCCAATGAATAACTGAACCAAGCCACCAAAAACGAGTGCGAATTAAGGTGTAAACTCCCGAAATAAGCCCTTTACCCTGTTCATACTCTTCAACAGTAAAAGGATACCAAGCATTATCTTCGCCCATTTTGTTGGTGTGGAGATGATGGTGATCATGCTTGAAGCGCCAACCGTGGAAGGGGAAGATCAATGGCAAGAATGCGATATGACCGACTAAATCGTTAACCCAAATCTTGTTGGAAAACGAACGATGTCCGCAGTCATGTCCAATTACAAAAAAGCCAGTAAGGGCAGTGCCTGTAAAAATCCAAGCAAAGGGCAGTAAATACCAAGGTGAGAAGGCAATACTGGCATAGCCAAGAGCGGCGGCTGTCACTGACAATAAGACACTTAACCAAGCTTTGAGGGGACTTTTCTCAAAGTATTCAGATGGAATAGTCTTGATAATATCGCGGAGGGTTGTCTCAGATGTGAGAGTGTGTGAGGCGTTTTGTATGGCAACCACTAAGAAGCACTCCCTACTGTGGTGAGACGTTGACGGCTCAAACCTTGCAATTGTTGTAAAAGAATGTCAATGTCCGACTGCAATTCTGCAAGTTCGGCTTGAACTTCTTGGGAATATAACTTTTTAGCGGTCACGTTCAAAGTCGAAATTTCTTTTGCGGGGGCTTCAGTTTGTTTGCTCATACTTCCTTATAAAACGCTTTAGATACGTTACGATCACACCAAAGAAAACATTAAGAATGATTGTTACAGACTAATTTATAAATTAATTAGTTGCACATAATCCTCAATGGGTTAAATTCTAGCCTATGTCATGTGTATTTTTGTATAGATATAAAGATTTTTAATGAAGGGATTAGAGTTTGTATTTTGTGCCAAGGGGGGTGTCGGCAAACAAAATTGGGGCGATCGCTGCGGCTGATCCTAAGCGTTCATCGAGATAATCTTCAAGACTGTAGTACTGATCCATGCGATCGCATAATCCTTCTGGACTCAGACTTTGGATGTTATGACTGATGATATAACTCTGAGCTGCGGAGCCACGAAAAGCGGCAAAGGCTTCTTGACAATAGGCTTGTTTGGAATCATTTGAGGCGG
>JANMFC010000362.1:0-6272 GCA_031377675.1 Pseudanabaena sp. OTE_70b_metabat_355
CATTTACACCAATAAAAACAAAAAACGTATTGGCAATTCATGAATTGCCAATACGTTTTTTGTTTTTATTGGTGTAAATGTGATTTTGCGCTTATTATTAATTTTGGCATGAGGTAGCCACGCTTTCTTGCTACTGCTAACATCAGTTGAGTCAACAGTAGAGACATGTTCATCCTGAAGCGCCAAGACGTTGAAATAGTCAATGTCCAAAATCCACAAAATAAAGATCAACAGATACCGATTTTGCAGTACCAAGGGCAATCATTTCGGTTGCTCAATATGTTTGGAGATAATCGCAATGAAGCGTTAGCACTCTGGCGAGACTTAACTGACAACAAAGGCAAAGCTTGCGTATTATTAGAAGAGCCTCAGCGTTTTAGCGTCTGGGGGCGCGTCAAGATTGATCAAATGCAATCAGCACCCACGGATAGTTCTTCTGAGGGGACATATCTGGTACAGGGCTGTTTGCTGATGCTGCAAGCGGTATATATCGAGGTTGAAGACATGCTTGGCATTAGACAGGCGGGTTCATTCAAGCAAGATTTACTTAAATTTATGCAACAGGGAAATTTTGCTCAAAGTACTACAATGGCTGCATTAGAAAACGTTTTGTCGATCAACCCACTTGACCCTGTACAAGTGCCTAACTGGGATGAGAGCAAATTGCAACTTATTTTAGGTGAGCTACATAAACTTGCTTCTTCCTATTTCGGAAATAGCAGTTTTGTGGGTAGTGCGCTTGAGGCTTTAAATGATCTTCCTGAAGCAGTTTCTGTAACCGCTTGGTTAAAAAAGACTCCTAAAGGTAAGCTTTGGCAATAATTTAAACATCGCCGCGATATAAAAGCCTCAAGAAGCTGATTCACCTAACTTTCTCTTTTTCCTTTTTTCTTCTTTATAGTTGTCGTCAAGGTTCAATTTACATGAGTAGAGCCAAATCTCCCGCTCCATCAGGGATTCCCACGCAGTATATTATTTGGGCAGCGATTGGATGGGCTGCTGCCGCCTTGATGTTTTATTTGTTTTTGAGCGCCCCCACTGATGGCCCCCATACCATCAAGCCCGAAGATTGCGAAAAAATAGTAAAAGATTTAATCGTGCGTCCCAATTGGTATCGCTATGGGACTTATATTTTTCAAACGGTGGCGATCGCCTGTTCAGGACTATTGTGTTTGCGTAATTGGCGCAGCCCCAAAATTATTAGTGGTCGTAACGTTTGGTTAGGGTTAGGTTTAGGGATTATTTCTTGGGGTATCGGCAATTTGATCTTTGGGCTTCTTGATTTTCAATATCAGAGTGGACTGATTGAAAATGGCAAATTAATTGCAAGCGGAGTCAAAAATCCCAAGCTTCTACCTTTAGTCTCAACATTTCCATCGATCGCCGATATTTTCTTTACCGCTACTTACGTCTTTTTGGCGTGGGGCATGGCTATGTCGGTAATCGGGCGTAGGCTAAATCTCTATCCCAAGCAATGGGCGATCGTGGCGGGAGTTGGCTTTGTAGGCATAGCGATGGCAGCTTATGTCACTTTTGGCGTTGGCGGCGGTGGATTTAAACTAGATTTAGGCAAAAGCCTGAATATTGTGTATGCATTAGGAGATATCTGGCTATTAATTGTTGCCACAATTCTATTACTTGCTTTTTGGGGTGGTAAGGCGGCGCAATCTTGGCGTTTACTCGGTAGTGCTGGGATCGCAATGTTTTTGAGTGATTTATTTTTTAACTACAGCATCAATGCCAGTGACATTTGCAAAGCTAAACCTTATCAAAGCGGCGAACCAACGGAATTTTTCTGGATTCTCGCTTTTATTTTGTGGGGTATGGCGGCGGCTCTAGAATTTGATCTATCTTCTCGTCCCACAACGCGTGGTCGTAGAGGTTAATACTTCGTTGTTAATAAAACAATAAAAAAGCACCCGCTTAGCGGGTGCTTTTTTATTGAGGAGAATTAAGCAAACTGGAAGTTAGTAGCGCTCAAGCTAGCAGTGTCCACACCTGTCAATGTTGCAATAACGGAACTACCGATCGCAATGTTGTTACCAGAGAGAGTCAAATTTCCAATCCCGAACCCAGCACTTAAACCATTCAGTTGAATCATGTCTGTGCCAGCTTGGAAGTCAAGAATGGTATTTGCCGCCGAAGGACTTGTACCAGCCATGACAATGTTGAATATATCCATCCCAGCACCGCCCGATAGTAAGTTATTACCACCAGAACTAGCGAAGAAAGTATCATTACCATCACCACCAAGGGCGCGATCGCCAAATCCTAAATAGAACTTGTCATCGCCGGCGCCGCCAGACATACGGTTTCCGCCCTTGCCACCTGTTGCGAAGAATTCATCATTGCCATCACCACCAAATACGCGATCGCCTTGGTTGACGAAAATACTGTCATTACCAGAACCTAGATCGACGCGGTTATTACCTGAAGCAGGGGCTACAGCGTTAGCCTGAAGATCGACCACATCATTGCCAGCACCAGTAAAGACGATATTGCTCTGACCATCGAATTTACTGCCCTGTGCTGTATCGAGCTTATCATCTCCTGAAGTTCCAACAGCTACTAGACCAGCATTGATAAGCGGATTTACCGTGTCAACAGCCTTTACTTGTAGATTTTGAATGCGCTGATCCAGTGTGGCAGGAGTATCGGCAACATTGTATGCAGTCTGAGGTGTGGCGTAGAAAGCTTTCAGGAAGTCTTGGAAGGCTTTCTGTTCGCCAAGAGTATTTGCAGGTACATTGGCAGTCGCGGTGAAGTCTAGAGATTTGTCAACTGGTGCAGATAGAGTACCGTTGTCTAGTAAATAGCGGAAGTTATCGGCATTTGCCTTGATGGGATAGCCATCGCCACCGTTTGCGGTGAAGTTCAGCACCACAACACTAATCTTGGCGGGAGCTTCTTGTAGAACTACGCCATTGTCTACGACGTTAGTGACGAATCTGCCATTAATGTCGTAGATCGCCACATCCTGCACCTTCTGTCCATCCGCCTTGGTTGGATCATAGGAGAATCTGACACCGCCAATCTGAGCATAGCCACCGTTACCAGCAGGGAGTCCTGCGGCATAGTTGAGAATGTTTAGTAGCCCCTGTGGTGTCGCATCAAACACCATCAGCTTGTTGTCGAAACGCAGAGCATTCTCAATATCAAGTTGCGAAATTCCACCTGCTGGCTTGACGCTGGTAGCAGAGGGCGGGAGTTTCTCACCTGTTTCGCCGACGGAGCCGATGGAAGCGCGAAGACCGCCGCCATTTTTTAGCGAAGCTATAACTACACCGTTACCGAGAGCTTGACTGGCTTTGTAGATATTGGCATCGGCGGAAATATCACCGAGGTTAACTTCTTGCGCTCGACCAAATACGCGATCGCCTTCTAGATAGACCTTGGTGTAACCAAAGATATTGCTATCTTTAGAAATAATTACATTGTCGATCGCATTAGTAATGGCGGCAACCTTCGATCCGATGGAACTACTAGCAACGATCTGGTCGGCAGTTTGATTAGTGCCATAGGCAGCCTTCAAGCTTGCTTCATTGGCAGCATAGGCTCCATTGATAGTTGAATTGAGGTTGGCGAGGATAATTTCGCCATTTGCATTAAACTCTACGGCAAGGCGACCGAGATAACTAAATTCGGTGTCGGTAGTAACGATTAGAGTGGGCTTGCCATCGGAGCCTGCGGTGACAATCGGATAGGTTCCGACAAAGTTGGCATCATGCCCGTTAAAGGCTACGGCTACGTCATTCGCATCGCCTAGACGCTCGTGTCCGCCGCCTGCAACCATTACGTCAATGCCAGACACTAGCGGTGCTAGTTGCTTGTTACGCTCGATGGTATCTAACTGATCGACCAATATAATCTTGTTGACACCAAGGGCTTTCAGAGCATCAACCGATACTTGGATGTAGGCTGCAACTTCTTGAAGATCGCTGGTAGAGATGTTTCCATCATCTTTAGGTTTAGTTCCATTAGGAGAACTCTTACTCAACAGATCGTATGTGGTCGCGCCGACTATACCAATCTTTTCGCCACCCTTAGTGATAACTGTGTAAGGCGCAATTTTACCTTTGATGGTGTTTGCTTCCTTGCCAGCGAATGCATTTGTTGCAGTGCCACCGAGTGTAGCATCAGCAATTCCACGCAAAGAACTGTCCGCAGCAAAATCGAGGTTGGTGGTAATGAAGGGGAACTGAGCGCCTACCCAAGCACTCGCGCCAGTACCTGCGGGGATAATGGCAGCTTGTAAGACTGGCGAACCGAGGTCAAACTCGTGGTTTCCTAATGCCGAGACATCTGTGCCGAAAGCGTTGAAAATCGCGATGTCGGGACGAGCGAGTGCCGTAGTGCCGATACCAGAAACTGCGTTCAATGAAGGATCGGCTCCACCAATCAGCCAAGGTCCTGGGATGTAGGTGTCTCCTTCGCCTAGCTTAATGGTGTTGTTGAACTGGTCATCGAACTTGTCAATCAATGCACCCATAATCGGCGCAGTTTTGACACCTAATAAACCACTCTCACCATAATAGTGCAGTAGCTGAAGGGTGTAGTTGGGAGAAGAAGTCTCAAATACAGTAACTGTCTTGCTGACTTCACTAGTGGTAATCAACAGAGGCTTGTTGGTAGGGCTGTCGGCTGCGGAGATAAAGGTTAAGCCTTCAGTACCGAGATCGCTCGCATCATTGAGATATTGGACGAAGGTTGGCGCAGTAGGAGTTGTCACGTCATAAACGATGATGTCACCAACGCGCTCTAAACCAACAAATGCATAAGTACGTCCGTCAATCACGCCGATAGTAACGCCTTCAGGCTCTGGTCCTTTGTTGTCGCTACGAGTATCAAAGCCAGCAGGAGTGCCATTGGTAAATGCACCGTCTGAGTTAAATTGAGTTGGGGCAAACTGAGCGGTGATTTGTTCTAGTTGATCGCCACTGTCAAATACTAAGTTGCCACTAGCATCCAAAATACTAAAAGATCTTGCGCCCAAGGCTTGAATCCTATCAAAATCGCCATCGCCATCGATATCACCTGAAGCGTTGGTAAGCTGCAAACGCCCCAAATTAGCATTTTGCTTGAGAGTTGCCGCGTTAGGGAAAATTGTTGGGTCTAATGTGTAACCAGTTGTTGCCCCAACCCTAATCTCTTCATTAAAACCTGTGTAAGCGCGGGAATCGCCTTCGTTAGCGGTGATGTAGTAGGTTTGACCGTTGGCTGTAAAAGAAGCGATCGCATCAGGTTGATACATCCCAAATATAGGCTGAGTTTTGATGTTAATCGCGCCAACACCACCAGCACCATCTTGATCGCTAGCATCTAATCCATTACCTGCAACACTATGATTTTTGAGACCCAATGGCTTAATAGAATCCACAGATGCAGTTGCAATATCGATAAATGCGATTGCATTGTTTTCTTGCAGGGTGACAATGGCTTTAGTACCATCACCTGAGAATGTAATATATTCTGGCTCGAAATCTTGGGCAACCGTAGCCCCTGGTCCATAGATTCGGACACCATCAGCTCTTAGTTGAGTGATTTGAGCATTGAAACGTGTAAAGGAAACATCTTGTACGGCTGCATTAGCTAAACCATTAGCAATATTGATAATGCTAACTGAGCCTTCAGGATCAAAAGAATTTGCTTGCCCATAGCTATTTGGTTCACCTTCATTAGCGACCAATACCTTCGTGCCATCAGGGCTAAAGGTGAGCATATCAGGCAAAAAGCCCACAGTCACTTCTTTTAAAACTGCACCATCAGCTGCATTGTAAAAAACAACTCTACCTAGCTGATGAGCATTGGTTGTACTATTTTTAACCTCATAAGCCACAGCGACTACGCCATTCCTGACAGCAACACTGTTAGGAGCCGCTACAGTTCCAGCAAGAGGGGTAAATCCTAGTGCTAATTGTGCTCCTGCTCCTGGAACCGCAGCAAGAATGCCTGTGTTGCTAACTGTATAAACATCAACCTTAGTCGCGGCAACAACAAACAAGCGATCGCTTATCGGATCGAAAGCGGGGATTTCTGAAGCGGTTGTACTAGTCGCATTACCAACTTTATTTAAAACTATTGCCATATTATGTTTCTTAATCCTTTTAACACCTATTGATCTTAAGAGCGAGACATCGACTTCTAGATAAGATAGAGCTAAGCTCTATTTAAGCTTTGATTAAGAAAATATTTGTTTCAGATAAGTATAAGACCAAAATAAGCTGATGCCCCCGCTTCGCGGGGGCATCAGCTTATTTTGGTCTTATTAAGCG
>JANMFC010000372.1:0-17442 GCA_031377675.1 Pseudanabaena sp. OTE_70b_metabat_355
GAAGCTACGCAATGTTGGCGCGAAGTTATACCGCACCACACAATAATTCAAGAAATAGCATTGCGCGGCGAAGCCGCGCAATGCTGTTTCTCGGATGGGCAGGGAGTATAATCAAGATTATAAATTTTTTAAGTAACGGCAAATAATGGCGACTCCTCATCGGACAAAACAAGTAAATCTTCGGTTTCCGTTGCCCTTATTGAGCCAAATCAAAACCAAAGCAGATGCTCAACAACAGGCGATCGCCGATTGGATTTTGGCTGCGGTCAGTCGCGAGTTTGAGCAAGCACCAGTATCCGACCAAGTATCTGAAAAGGTATCCGAAAAGCCAAAAAATTCGCCCGTAGCAGATGCTTTTGTGCTGCATCCAGAGCTTTTGGAATATGTCAAGAATTGCTTAGCCCCACTACAGTCAGAAATTAACGAGCTAAGAACATCATTGGGGGAGTCCGCAGCCTGATTGACAATGGGAAATCTAGTCAGGCTCAAGCATCAGTCCCCAATCAGACCAGTGATGATCGAGACTATACAGGTCATGATACCAATGCTAGTAAGGGCGTTTACACAAAATCCAATGGCAAATCTAACGGCAAACCTCTATTTAACTCATTAGTCGGCTTTGCATTAGAAGTGGGCGATCGCCTCTTAATTAATGATGTTGAAGTAATTTTTAAAGGTTGGGTGGATCAGTCTCAAACCGCGATCGAGGTCACGGCGATAGCGGATGGTGCGGTGACTAAACTGATTCGGGCAAAAGAAATTAAAAGTCTGGCGCGATCGGAGGATGTTTCGATTAAGTCACCATCAGATAAACAGGATTCACATGATTTGCCTGATTCTCATGATGATATGGGGGCTGGGGTTGAAGATGTTTTTGAATCGGGCGATCGCTTTAGCCAAGATCAGGTTAGTAGTAATCATGCTTCTGCTGAATATCACCAAACTTCACAAGATCACCAAGATGCTGATGTTGAAGTAACGACTGAGCCTATTGCTGAAGAATTGCCTGAAATCCCGAAAGAGCCAGAATATAATGCGTGGGAAGTCTGGACGTATCTGGAACGGCAGCGCCTCAGCACCTTGAAGTTGCTAAGTACATTTCGGGCGGAGTGGGAAGCTAATCGATTTGTGCGGGAAGCTGAACGCAGCGCTCCATCAAGTCTCAGGGTGCATTATGAGATTCGCCCCGTTTGTTTAGATGAATCTGAAATCAATGGTTCATATCAGAATACTCATGAGTCACACTCAAAGGGTGAGCAACCTAATCCTGAACCCGAAATTTATGCGGATAATTATGCTGATGCGATCGATGTTGAGGTGATCAGCTAAAAAAACATCTACTCAGTCTTTTTATTGTAAAATTTCTAGAGAAATAATAATTTTTTGGAGAAAAGTCATGGGAGAAATGGTTAACACAATGGTCTTGTGTATGGTACTGATTCCTGTCGGTATTGCATTTGGTCTCTTTTTGCTAAAGCTACAAGGCGGAGAACAAGAAGAGGCTTAGTTTTTACGATGGCGGCGCTAAGCGCCGCTTTTATTATGTTAATTTAGCCCAAACGAAGGAGCAATTCAAATCGGATTACTTAGCAAAATTTTATTTCAAGGGAAAATATCACATAAATACAATTTGGGCTAAATCATGAGCGAGAATTATGCTAATGCTAAAGAATGGCGAAAAGCAAATTATCAAAAGCTAAAAAAATATCGTGGTGAATGGGTTATATACACTAAAAATGGTGTCATAGCCCACGATACCAATTATCGAGCGATGACTCAGCAGATCGACCTTCGCCAGCTATCACCTCTGGACTACATTACTGAACGCATCTACGAAAATGAATTTATCGAGCCAGTGAAATTTTTGCCTGTACGGTTTAGAACGGTCAAAAAGCATGATTGGCAGCCAAAGTATGATATTTGTTTGACCTTTCGTGAATCTAAAGTTGTAGAGATGCTTGTGGATTCTGGCTCAGATATTAGTCTAATTACGCTGGGCTTAGGAGAAGACTTAGGATACGCGATTTCATCTGGAGAAATACTCAGTAGCGGCGAAGGGGTAGGCGGTAGCATTCAATATGTCCTTAGGCAAGTTGAAATGCAGATTGATAATCATGTTTTTTCGGCTCCAATTGCGTGGCTCCAAAATGAGCTATGTCAGGAAGTTTTATTGGGCAGAGAGGTTGTGTTTGATTTATTTGATATTGAATTCAAACAAGCAGAAGAAAAAATCATGTTTAAATACAGGCAAAGTTTATAATTAATTCTGAAATCAAAGTAATTATACCAAAACTAAAAATGGCAAGGTTAAAGCGATGACTGTTATCACAATAGATGAAAAGCTAATTAATGAGGTTATTGCTGTCAGTCACTATGAAAATGCACAGGAAGCGGTCATTAAAATATTGTGTAACTACTTACATCAACAGAAGAAAATGACTTTATTTGAGCGCCTGCGTTTCGTAGACGAATCTGCTGACGATGATGATATTTCTTTGCTTTTTGAACGGGACAGAGATACGGGTAGGGACTTTGAACTGTGATTTATCTAATCGATACCTGTGTAATGTCCGAGTTTGTTAAAAAGATTCCTAATGCTGAAGTTGTTCAATGGTTTAACCAGCAGCAAATTGAACAACTGTATTTAAGCAGCGTTACTATTGCCGAAATCAAAAAAGCATTTACAAGATCCAAGACTCACAACCTGAACGATATCAAAGGCTCTCATTATGGCTACAAACTACAGAAGTTGAATTTATTTTCCGTATTTTGCCTATAGACAATGAAGTTTTGGATAACTGGGCAAAAATTTCTGCCCTCGCGGAATTGAAAGGGAAAAAATTAGCAGTGATGGATAGTTTGATTGCCGCAACAGCACATCATCACAAATTAGTTTTAGTTACCAGAAATGTTGACGATTTTAAAATGACACCAATTAAAATCATCAACCCGTATCTTCAAACATAAAAACTAAGCCTTAGAATCTGATTTAAAACTTAGTTCAGTGCCGTTGAGCAGACGCTCGATGTTAGAACGGTGCAGCCAAATTACAAATGCACAGCCCACGGTCACAAAGCTTGAATAAATTATATTTGTCTGTAATGTCCACATCAAAATAGGCGCGATCGCTGAGGCGGCGATCGAACTAATCGAAACTGTGCGCCAGATTGCCATTGTTGCTAACCAAAAACCAAAAGCGGCGATCGCCACAGTCCAATTCAACATAAATAAAATTCCCACGCCTGTAGCGACAGACTTGCCGCCCTTAAATCCTAACCAAACTGGGCGACTGTGACCAATTAAAGCCAGCATCCCTGCGGCAATCACAAATATTGATAAATTAGCGATATTTGTAAGGCTTACACCCAAATTAGTTTGCAACCAATTAGCTTGCTGCATTAAATAAATAGCGATCGCCCCTTTCGTAAAATCGATCGCAAAAACGCTGATTCCTGCCAACTTACCCACATTGCGCCAGACATTTGTGGCTCCCGTCGAGCCAGATCCATGCTCACGAATATCAAGCCCCGCCAACCGTCCAACTAAGTAACCAGTAGGAAAAGAACCTAAAAGATAGGCGATCGCTAGTAAGAAATAGGGAAACCACATAATCTGTCTTAAATTTGTATTAAAAAAATGTTATCTATAAATTTTAAGGTTTGCTTAGCGAACCTTAAAATTTATAGATAGTTCAGATAAGAGTTTTATTTCAGCGCAAAGCGGCACTTTTAAACTCTTATCTGAGTTTTATTTCAGCGCAAAGCGCTGTATTTAGTCAATGGAAATTGATTGAGGACCATCATTGGCACTGCTCGCAGTAGAAGCACTGGTAGGCGTAGCCCCTTGCTTTTCTAGCCAACCCTTTAGAGGATCTTGTTGAAGATCGAGCTTGAGAAAGCCCGAAACGAGTCCACCAAAAAATGCAACGGGTTGCCCTAAGAACTCATTGAGAATCGGTTTTAGCTCGTCCATAAATGCAGGGATATAGGTTTATTTTAGTAATGTTAAGAAGTACAGCATCAAGCGCTGCCTCTTCTAATATATAGCCAAAACTATAATTTCTTCGCTATCTGGTAATTTCTAGCCATATCATAGTTAAATCGATCAATGCACTCTTATAAATTTTCTGAGAGTGGCTAATCTAGAGAAAATTTTCGATGACTACGCTAAACCCATCTACTCTTCGTCGCCTCAAAAAGCTCAAGCAGTCAAATGCCGTTTGGGAGGGCGATCGCCGTGCTTTACCAGGCAAAATTCATAAAGACAAGGACAGTTCCAACATTATTCCCCTCCATGCCCCCGAAGGAGAAACTAAGCCCCATTGCATTTTGTGGGTAGATGGCTCATTAGGAATGGTGCGGGCTATGGATGTAGTTGATTCAGGCGTGGGCAAAGAAGCTTTTGTCCGTGCTTTGCTACAGGCGATCGAACATCCTCAAAGCCCTTCCCTGCCATCCCTGCCCCAAAAGATATTGCTGTGCGATCGCGAACTTCAGTTTTATCTACGCGGGGTTTTGCAAGATCTGGGAATTTCGGTTGAGTATGTCGAGCGCTTGCCTTTAATTGATGAAATTTTTTCGCATATTTTAGAAAGCTTTGTCGAAAATCCGCCAGTCGTGCCAGAGCGTTTTGCCGACGCACTCAAGCATCAGTCGGAACAGTTGTGGCGCAATGCTCCTTGGAATACGCTCTGGGATCATCAGGTGATTTCGATCAAACTGAATAACTGGGATCTCGACACCGTTTATGCGATCGTTATGGGCAAAATGGGCTTAGAGCAGGGCGTAATTTTTTACCGCACGCAGGATTCATTAGTCAAATTTCGCCAGAGGATTGTTTCGGGTGAATCTGAGGATGAGATCGAGGAGACTTTTTTACATCAAGACTGTCTGTTCAATTTGTTTGAAAGTCCCGAAATGGATATGGAAGATGAGTTACCCCCATTTCCATTTCGCAGCAAAATACGAGCTATAAGCGCTGCACCTGCACCAGTTAAGCCCATCTACGGCGCTTTGCATCCCCTTGAAGGCGGTAGACCCTATTTGTACGATGAAGAAGCGATCTCTTTGACAGTGGCTTTAAGCGCATTGAATAAGTTTTGGGAACAAAATCATAAGCGATTGCAAGCACATTTTGGCAAGCTATCTGGCACTTACACGATCCATGCCCCAAGTTTGGAGGGTGATGTACCAGAAAAAATCAAGATTGTGGTGAGTACCATGCCCGATCTAGCCGAAGAGCTACATCAACTGGTCGATGACGATGATGAGGACGACGATGATGATGATGATCCTGTAATTTCTGAAGGGCTTTTCCCAGAAAATGCATTCATCAATATGCTGACCGTGCCATTCGATCAAGTTGATTTCTTACGCAGCAAAAATATTCATAATCAGCTTTTAGACAAGTTCCCAGCAATTATTGCTAACCCAAAAGGTGAAGGTGTTCCTACGCTAATGATTCAAACTTCGCGGGTTAAGGCGCTGGACTTGATCGATCAAATCAATGATTTAGATGGGATCAAGGGACTTTGTTTTAATCCTGCTGAAGATATTCTTGGCAACTCCTGTCAGCTTGGGATGATGCTGATGAACAATGAAGAAATCTACTTATTTGGCGAATTCGAGAAGGCGGCGACTAATAGTGAGCATTTCAAGCGTTGGCATCAGCGAGCTAAAAATACCAAGAGCCATGTCTGCGTGATCATTGCCATGGGTGCGACTGGTGCGACACGCGGTAAACCTGCGCCCCAACATATACTTGGCTATTACGAAGTCCCCTTAATCAGTGACAAGGAATTAGGTTTAGGTAAATTACGCGCCGAACCCGCCTTTGATTTTGACTTCTAATCACAATCTAAACCCAGCTTAGATTATAAAAGTGCCGCTTTGCGGCACTTTTATAATCTAACTTTTATACTTTAATAGGCAGTATGCAAATCATCTATCGCATCCTTGATGCCAATCTTGATCGCGCTCGTGAAGCGGTTCGCACCATTGAAGAATGGTGTCGATTTGGCTTGGAAGATCTCGAACTATGCGATCGCTGCAAACAGATGCGGCAAGAACTTGCCCAATGGCATCGTGAAGAATTCCGCCGCGCTCGGAATACCCCTGATGATCCTGCCACAGGTTTGAGTCATGCCAATGAAGTTAATCGCCCTGATGTGCAGTCTGTGCTGAGGGCAAATATGGGTCGCTTGCAAGAGGCGCTGAGGGTGTTGGAAGAGTATGGCAAAGTAATAGATCGCAATTTTGGTGAAGCGATGAAACAAATGCGCTATCAGGTTTATACCCTTGAGAGCCAATTGCTAGCTTATGAGAATGCTGAACAGGGGATTAATAATATCGGTGAACTTCGCCGCCAAAAATTGCGATCGGCGAAGTTATATTTGGTAACGATGCCTGTGAATAATATTGTCTCTGTGGTTGAGTCAGCATTGCAAGGCGGCGTACAAATTGTGCAGTATCGTCAAAAAGAAGGGGAAGATGGAACTCGCTTGGCGATCGCCCAAAAACTTTGTGATATTTGTCATCAATACGAAGCTTTATTTTTAGTGAATGATCGCGTGGATATAGCGATCGCCGTGGGAGCGGATGGAATTCATGTCGGACAGACAGATTTACCTGTATCCGCAGTACGTCAAATTCTCAATACCAACGGTGGTGATGCGTCTGCATATATCATCGGACAGTCAACCACCAATCCCCAAGAACTAGATATCGCCCTGAATAATCAAGTCGATTATGTCGGCGTTGGACCAGTCCATGCCACGCCCACAAAACCAAACAAAGCAGCATCAGGTTATGAGTATGTCAAATATGCGACGGCAAATATCGATATTCCTTGGTTTGCGATCGGTGGTATCGATGAACATAATCTAGGAGAGGCGATCGCCGCAGGTGCAGAACGAGTTGCTGTAGTCCGAGCCTTGATGAAAGCGGAGCATCCTGATCTGATTGCTCAACAAATGCGATCGGTTTTGTAACTTGACTGCTGCGATTTGATATCGGCTTTGCAAGTAAGCGTCCAACGAGCCGCTCTAACATCGTGGTCACCACACATCGAAAAGCAACTTGCTTTCCTTTTCCCAATTGCGATACATCCAGATTACGGTGTACCAATTCATATAAATACGAAAGATTTCCATTGCTACTTCTGATTTTCCCCGATCGCATAGCCATGTTAATAACGGCTTGAGCGTGCGATCGTTGAGTGTGCCACCAAGAGTAAGGATGCCCCAAAGAGCTAAATGGAGCCAAGTTTTTTGGATCATTAACTTCACTTCCCATGTGGGATGTTTTTGATAGAAGATAATGCTCATGCGACCGCGTTGTTCTTCTAGATCCAACAGTCTTGGCATTTTATCAATAGAAAATGGTGCGTGATAATGGAAAGCGATCGCCCCTGCACAGGTTAAGCGTTTTAAACCTAATTTCTTAATTCGCATTCCCAATTCAAAGTCTTCCCAACCATATTGGAAGAAACCCCGATCAAATTTTCCTGCTTCCAGCAACCATTTACGGGCGATCGCTAAGTTACAAGTATCAAACAGCGCGGCGGTAAAATATGGGACTGGGGATACGGGTTCAGAGTCGGGAGATTCAAGATTGCTAGTATCGATAATCCGTCCGTAGCTGTAGAATTTTTCACCTTTAGCGAGGGTTGCGGTATGAGATTCCAGATACTCAGGATTAACG
This sequence comes from Pseudanabaena sp. OTE_70b_metabat_355, assembly GCA_031377675.1. Lineage (GTDB taxonomy): Bacteria > Cyanobacteriota > Cyanobacteriia > Pseudanabaenales > Pseudanabaenaceae > Pseudanabaena. The sequence continues at coordinate 7,701 of JANMFC010000372.1, forward strand.
GTGATGTCACTATCGACAAAGGCGATGTATTTACCGAATGCGGAGTCAATGCCATAGTTACGCGCTGCTGCTGCTGCTGCATGGTCTTGGGTAAGTAGTCGTAGATGCGGATAGCGATCGCTATTTGTAGTCAAAAATTCGACCGTACCATCGGAGGAACCATCATCGATGACGAGAATTTCGTAGGGCGCTGTTATGGTTTGTTTTTCGAGGGCAGCCAGACATTTTTGCAAGATCGGCAAACGGTTATAGGTTGGCACAACCACTGACCACAACATTTCCGACACCATATTTCTCCATCTGGGTTTGATAGGCTTTGTATACTACAAGAAAGTTTTTAAAAGGCTGGCTACGCCAGCCTTTTAAAAACTTTCTTAGGTTAAAAAAGCGCAAAGCGCTGTATTGCGTAAAAACTATTCTTCAACCACCTTGTCTTTGAATTGTTTACCCGCCGAAAAAGCAGGAACGCGGGTAGCGGCAATCAACATTTTTTCGCCTGTGCGAGGGTTGCGACCTTCACGTTCTTGGCGATCGCGTGGCTCGAAAGAACCAAAGCCGACCAACGTGACGCGATCGCCTTCAGCAACGGCTTCAACAATTGATTCAAGCGCGGCTGTAACGATTACTTCGATATTCTTTTTGGATACGGATACCTTTTCGGCGATCGCATCAACTAGTTCACCTTTATTCATAGCTGTAGCTCCTATATGGATTGTGTAGACGGCAAGTAAGACTTAATTTATAAAAATTAGAGCGTTGCGAAGTGCTGCTCCAATTAGCTCAAGAAATGTGAGACGAAATCAATACTACAGCACCGATGGCAGTCGTCAAGAGCTTTTGACAAAAATTTCGCAAAAGTTTTTAATTACAGAGAGAATATTAAGTGCTTTGGCACAATAAAAACCATAACCCGAAGATGCTAAATCGACCGCTTCGCGGTCGATTTAGCATCTTCGGGTTTAGCGAACCGCTTGACGCATATAGTCACCCCAAACCTGTGCAGCAACAGCACTTGAGCCATTAGTTACCCCTTGATCATTGCCTAACCAAACGGCGGTTACTAAATTTCTTTTTGGCACTGCTCCGATAAACCAAAGATCACGCCCTTCATCCGTGGTTCCCGTTTTACCGACCACCGTACCTTGAGCGATCGCGGCTGATCTCCCCGTCCCATACTGCACAACGCCGCGCATCATATCGACCATTATGTTAGCCACACCTGCATCAATGACTTGACGAGGTTTTAAGGCGTTACTCGCATCAAAAACCACACGGCAGGTTTGGCGATCCTTGGGGACTTTGCAGTAATTTGTATCGAGAATCCGTTTGATCGCATGGGGCTTAATGTATTTGCCCTGATTAACGACAGTGGCGTATGCTCCTGCCATTTCTAGGATCTTTACTTCATTTCCACCTAAAACCATGTTGCTCGAAGCATCAAGTTTGGTGGTGATCCCCAAGTTTTTTGCCATTTTCACAACATTATCAAAACCCGCCGCCTCGGCAACTCTTATCGCGACCACATTTTCTGATAGGGCGAAGCCGCGATACATATCGATCGCGCCACTGCCGCCATTGTGACAGCCTGTGATCCCCGAAAATCCACTACAGGAATAAGCGGTGTTAGGGGAAATACCGCGATCGAGAGCCGCCGCATAGCTAAATAATTTGAAGGTTGATCCTGCTTGACGCAAGGCTTGGGCCGCACGGTTAAATTGGCTAGCCTTATAGTCAACGCCACCTGTCATCGCTAACAGTGAGCCATCACTAGCATTTAAGGTGACGATCGCCCCCTGACTAAATCCATTTGCCCCACCATCACGAGTTACGGCTTCTTGCAAAGCCCGATCTGAAGCCTGTTGCATGGCGACATCCAGATTTGTCTCGACAATTAGATTGCCTTCCCTAGCAAAATTATCACCGAGTAACTCTTGCAACTCCTCAAACACATAGCTGTAGTAATAGGGGGCTACTGTGCCTTGCAGTTTTGATTTGGCGGCTTCATTGAGAATTAATACCGATCGCCTTGCTTGATCGGCATCTTTGTCGGTGATCATCCCCAATTCCGCCATCCGATTGAGAATGCGATCGCGATATTCGATTGCTAAGTTTTTATTTTTAAAGGGATTAATCGTCTCAGGTGAAGGTAATAAGCCAACGAGGGTAGCTGTTTCCGAGAGATTTAGTTCCGATGCTTCTTTATTGAAATACAGTTTAGCCGCATCTTTAAAACCATAGACCCCATTACCTGTATAGGCGCGATTGAGATAAAGTCGTAAAATTTCTTCTTTCTGATAGGTAAAATTAAGTTTGATTGCTGCCGCCGCTTCTCGCCATTTCCGACCCGCAGAATCCTCTGTCCCCACATAGGTCTTGCCCAATAAGTTTCGGGCTAACTGTTGGGTAATTGTACTCGCACCCTCTAAGCGCTCACCGCGACTACGCACATTTGTGACGATCGCTCTGACTACACCGACAGGATCGACACCAATATTCCAATAAAAAGAGGTATCTTCCGAGGCAACTACGGCTTTAGGAACAAATTGTCCAAACTCGCCAAGACTGGCATATTCAGTGTGGTTAGCGATTTCCGTAGGATCAAGGCGCTTCACCCCATCCCCTGCCAAAACTTCAACGGGACCTTGTTCACTGACAGGTAATGGCTTCAGGTCAGGAACCCGCCCCAGTTCACTAGCGATCGCTAAAATGATTAACCCCGCGATCGCGCCAATCCCAATTCCCGAATATTGCAAAGTGCGAATATACCAAGGTGGTGGATCGAGATACCGAATTGTCGCCGCATCCACTAATTCGGGAGGACCGAGCGTGATTTTCATGTTGTGACGCAGTGGCACAGATTTTAAACGCTGCTTTTGGCGATAAATGCCATTAGTCGAGTTTTGATCTTGAAGGATAAATTGTGATTTCTTTTGGCTGCGATCGCGGACTAACTGGGCGTGAACTTGGCTAACAAGGGGCGTTTGGATCACAACATCACATTTGCCCGTACTACGTCCGATGATGTAGCGATCGCCCACAAGTTCATAAATTTGCGGTTGATCTTTTTGCGACAGTCGCACTTCCAATTTTGGAACACGCTCTTTGGGATTAATTTTCAATACCCCTTGCACGACCTTTGTAAGCTGATTGATCTGGGTCATCAGCTTAGATTTAGGGGCTTTGGGCGGTGGTGATGTTGGCGGTGTCATAAAAAATAGGACGTAGGTTTGGAAATTACGGTTTCCTTAGATATCTTTAGGACTTACGCGAAACTTTCTAAGACCCTCACCCCTAGCCCCTCTCCCATTAAGGGCGAAGGGAACAAGAAAATGATCTTACTCCCCTTCTCCCGTTCTGGGAGAAGGGGTTGGGGGATGAGGGCGGTTTTTACTTTGCGTAAGTCTTAATCTTTTTTGTGTATGATAGTCGAAAGGAGGTCAATAACATGAACCAAAGATTAAAACGCTGGGAGTCTCCGCGTAGTGAGGGACGAAACGATAAAGGCAAAGGCGGGTCGGCTCGTCAACGTCAAAAAAGAAAGCAATTTCAAATGCTTCGTAAAAAATTAAAGGGAGAAGGCGCTAGCGCCTTCTCCCTTTTTTTAGTTTAAAATTTAATTTAAAAATTCCGTTTAAACTATAATCTTCAAATAAATACTGATTGTATTAAACTCATGACAACCTTAGAAATTCGTCATCAAATTGAAGAATACATAGACTGTTTATCACCTCAAGGATTGAAAGTAACCGCAGATTTTTTGGCATATCTTGCGGAACGCGAGAGTCAACAGGCAACTGAAGAACTACTTAGTATTCCTGATTTTTTGGACTCTTGGGAAAAAGCCAAGCAAGATATTGCAAAGGGTAATTTAACTAACTGGCGTAGTATTCGCGATGATGTATGAAGTCTCTCTGACGGATAAAGCTAGCTTGTTTTTGCGATCTCCAATAAATTTTCGGAACTGAACATCGAAGCCCAAGATTTTTGCTTGCTCCATCTTGGCTAGAAATCAGTCACTTTGACGGACTTCACGATTGATCATAACGGATTGGCTTTCATCGGAGGGGCTTGGACTTTAAGGCACAACCTTAGTAGGACTTACGCAAAAATACCAAATGTAGAGGCAATTCATGACTTGCCTCTACGGTAAAATAAGGATTTTAAGTCTTTTTGCGTAAGTCCTACCTATTATATCGACCGTTCCGTTGCAAGCCCTGGTTAGTTGACCTGCATCGATGTGCTCCTCTTCTATAAGCGCCGTATGTCAATCAGTGCATAAATTGTCTGAGTCCTAGTAGAGTGTCAACCATCATTTAACAGACAAGATAAAATGTTTGTCAGCCCAATATACTCGCGTTAGACTTATAAACAGCACCAGTTGATTTACGTTTGACGGTCTACTAGTATTGATCTATTTGGGCTTGGGTACGCTAAACTACAGTAAGGAGGTAAACTATGGACATTCTTGCACTGTCAAACTATGTTGTACGACAATTTTCTCAACAGAGTCCCGATGGTATTACGCCTATGAAGCTTCAAAAGCTTCTCTACTATATTAAGGTCTGGACATTAGTTGCCGAACAAGAGATTGTGTCGGCATGTTTTGAACACTGGAATTTTGGCCCTGTCAACAGAGAAGTTTATGACTCCTATAAGCAATATGGAAAAGGTATAATTGTCTCTGATCAGTTAAATAATATATATATTAATGAATCCGAAAAAAAAATAGTCGATTTTATAGTTGAAAATTATATAAAATTTGATGCTTTTACACTTTCAGCAATGACTCACATGGAAGAGCCATGGCGAGAAACACAACGTAACGATATTATTCCAAATGATTTAATCAAATCCTATTACCGCGAACAATATTTCGCCAATAATTTTCAACCATTTGATTTAGCCAATAATAATTTTTATCCTTTGAATAATCACTCCTTCACTATAGACATGTCTGAAGAAGATGCAAGAGAAATTACTAAATATTCTTCTTATGAAGACTATAAACATGATTTGAGTGTGGCTGAAAAAAGCTTTGATGAGAAATGGTTAAGCTTCGCAATGAATTAGCCTTATTTTATTTTTGGTGAATTCTAAAAATAACTACCACCATGATAGGAATGCGGAAATTTCCTATCTTAAGTCCCTCATTGCCTCCTTTGGGACTCAAGCTTCTGTGCAAGCAGAGGAAGAGATAAAGCGCATATATGCTCGTTACAGCGAACTTGAAAAGAAACGCAGTAATGTTTTAAGCACTGTTTCAAATAATGTTGATGGGTATCATCAGCTTTGTCTTAAAGTTCATTCTTTTCTATATTGGGGTATTTTAGATAATGCTGGTCAATTTCGGCGAAGTAGCGACCCGAATGGTGGGAACGTTTATTTTGGTGGAAATGCTCAACGAACAATGAGAGCTAAATTTGTTGGCACAAAGCCAGAACTTATTACATCAGAGCTTAACAATGCTTTTTTAATCTTATTTAATGAAGAATATAGCTATCAAGAAAGGTCAATTCGATTTTACGCCGATTTTGTGGCAATTCATCCTTTTTACGATGCAAACGGACGAATTGGTCGATACATTATCGACGTATATTTACAAAGCCATCTCCATTATGTTGATTGGCAATCAATTGATATAATTCACAGTAAATTCTTGAGGAAGCTGAACTATTGTCACAGCGTACGAATCAAATATAAGGAATGTCTAGAACAGATTAATTTAGATTCAAATGTTAATACATATAAAGAAGCTTACTGGAAATCAATAAGAGAAAAATATATTGGTTATTTACTAAGCTTTTGGACTAAGTTTGTGTTCGAGTTAGATATTGAGGCTGACGAGTTCTAAAGAGATATAAAAGATTTGCTCTTCAATTCTCCAGTTCTCAGCAGCTAACTATACTATATTATCTTGTAAATTACAGGATAAATACTTGCATACGGTGAATATCACACAACTTGTCGGATAACGCGACCAATCTTACTTTTACCGTTATCTCTAAAACACTCTCTATACAAGGGTTGCCAAAATGAACTCATTCGCAATAAGTTTTACTTAATAACAATATACAACGCTAGAATGAGGCTTGTAGCGGTAGGCATATTGACGGGTAGGCTGGAAGAACAAGATAACGGGAAAAGTAAGATAAAGCTAGAGGTCATGTATATGATTAAAGGGAGAAGGTGCTAGCGCCTTCTCCCTCTTTTTGATAAAGCACAAAGCGCTGTCTCAGTATGTTGCGACAGGAACCTGTTGAGCATAATCAGCATCACCGACTTCATGGTAATTAGTCTCACCAAAAATAGCATTCTCAAACTTGTAATGCTTAAACTCTAAAACATTACCCGAAGGATCAGCTAAGAAAAAAGTACGGTGTTCTAAAGGTGTATCCACAAAGCGAACCTTGGGCTTTTGATAAAACTTAAGATTCTTATCATGTACCTTTTCCAATAGCGCCATCCAATTATTTTCAGAATAGAAAACTAATCCAAAATGGCGCGGATAAATCCCACGTTGTTCTTCTAGAGATTCATGGACTACATGAGCAACCAATTGATGACCATACAAACTCATGATCATCGACTCATTTGATGAACGCCCTGCTAGGCAACCCAAACCATCGATATAAAAAGCTTTAGTGCTAGGAATGTCTTTGACGGGAAATGCGAGATGAAACAGAATCTTTGTCATGGTGCGGTGTCATCGAGAAATAACATCAAGAAATGGCATCAAGGAATAACATCAAGAAATGGCATCTTGCTGTGTCATGCAGAAGTAGACTCTTCTAACATGAGTTTTGTCCGCTTGAGTTTATCAGGAACTTCAATGGGGTATTTTCCTGTAAAACAAGCCGTACAAAATTGAGTGGTATCTATTTGTGTCGACTTTAGCATTCCGTCATGACTGAGATACGCAAGGGTATCAACCTCAATCTGTTCCGCGATCGCCGATACAGTCTTTTTCGCCGCAATCAAATGATCCTGCGAATCAGTATCGATACCATAAAAACAAGGATGAGTCACGGGCGGCGAAGAAATACGCATATGTACTTCGGTTGCACCAGCCTCACGCAAGGCTCTTACTATTTTACGACTCGTAGTTCCCCTTACGATCGAATCATCGATAACAATTACTCGTTTACCTTGAAGTACGTCTTTAAGTGGGTTAAGTTTCATTTTAATCCCAGCTTCGCGCATGGCTTGGGTGGGTTGAATAAAGGTTCGTCCGACATAGCGATTTTTGATCAAACCTTCAGCATAGGGAATCCCCGATTCTCGTGAGAATCCGATCGCCGCAGGAATGCCTGAATCTGGGACACCAATCACAATATCTGCATCCACAAAGGATTCTTGGGCTAATAGAGCGCCGATCCGCATTCTGTAAGTATAAAGACTTTCGCCATGCATGACACTATCGGGTCGCGCAAAATAGATCATTTCAAACACACAGAGCTTTGGCTTGGATTCTATCCATTGCCAAGACTGAATCCCCTGTTCGAGGGTGATGATCACTAATTCCCCTGGCAAAACTTCGCGGACATATTCAGCACCAATGATGTCCAGCCCACAGGTTTCCGAAGACAAAACATAGGAGCCGTCAACGGTTTTGCCAATCACCAAGGGACGCACACCATAGGCATCTCTCGCACCTGCGATCGCATTGGGCATCGCCATAACCAAACTAAAAGCGCCTTCACATCGATGCAGTGCGGTAACGATCGCCTCTTGCCAATCCTTACCTTCAGCGATCGCCTCACCCACTGCAAAGGCAATTCCCTCTGAGTCGGTGGTTGATTCGAGGGCATGACCCTGTGCTGACAGTTCGCCACGTAACTCTGTCGCATTTACCAAGTTGCCATTATGCGCCAATGAGAAATCGCCGAGTCGGGTATTCACGACAATGGGCTGGGCGTTGCAAATTTTGCTCGAACCCGTGGTCGAATAACGGTTATGCCCGATCGCTAGAGATCCCTTTAACTCTGACAGAATCGTTTCGTTAAAGATCTGCGATACCAGCCCCATCGCTTTATGGGTATGCGTATTTCCCTGAGCGTCATATACAGTAATCCCCGCCGATTCCTGTCCACGATGTTGTAAAGCATAGAGTCCAAAATATACGAGTTTGGCAACATCCCCCTCGGCTGCTAATACCCCAAAAACCCCACAAGCTTCCTGCGGTTTGTCAGTCTCAATATCATTATCAATGTCTAGATCCATAAAAACAGAATGGTCAGAGTAATCTGGCAACATAGCGGTTATACGCAATACTTTGGGTTAGGCAAGATCGAAAAATCCCCTATCTAGATCCTACCAGTGTTAAGCGTTTCTTAACCAAAATTATTAAAGCAAGCCCAGAAGTTCACGCTCTCGCTTCTGAGTTTTATTTTGTCCTTCTGACCTGTAAACTTAATTGTGAGGTTGTGTAGTAAGGCACAACTAGTTTTAATTTTGGTTTTAATTTTGTTTTTCGATTCCAGAAAATTTCTAGAACACGACAACACTTTAATTGTTACAAAATTACAAAGTTACAAAATTCAGATAAATATAGGTATTTCTACGCATGGATAGTACAATCAGTCTTGAGATTATTGAGGTCGTTGAACAAGCGGCGATCGCATCTTCTAAGTTCATGGGCTTGGGCAAAAAGGACGAAGCTGATGAAGCGGCTGTGGAAGCGATGCGTGAACGCATGAACAAAATTCATATGCGTGGACGGATCGTGATTGGTGAAGGCGAACGTGACGAAGCGCCCATGCTCTATATCGGCGAAGAAGTTGGCATCTGTACTCAAGCCAATGCTGCTGAGTTCTGCACGATCGAAGAATTACAAGAAATTGACATTGCTGTTGACCCTTGCGAAGGTACAAACCTCGTTGCTTATGGTCAAAATGGCTCGATGGCAGTTCTTGCTATCTCTGAGCGCGGTGGCTTATTTCAAGCGCCTGACTTTTATATGGACAAACTAGCTGCACCTCCTGCGGCTAAGGGACTTGTTGACATCCGCAACACACCTACCAAAAACCTCCAGATTCTTTCGGAATGTTTAGATCGCGCCATCAGCGAATTGGTGATCGTGGTCATGGATCGTCCTCGTCACAAAGGCTTGATTTCGGAAATTCGTGCTGCTGGCGCTCGTGTTCGCTTGATCAGCGATGGTGACGTATCGGCAGCAATTTGCTGTGGTTTCTCTGGTACAAACATCCATGCTTTGATGGGTATTGGTGCTGCTCCTGAAGGTGTTATCTCGGCAGCCGCGATGCGTTGCTTGGGTGGACATTTCCAAGGTCGTCTGGTTTATGATCCAGCCGAAGTTAATACTCCTGAAAGTGCTAAGTGGACTCGCGAAGGTAACTTGGCTCGTCTCAAGGAAATGGGCATCGAAGATGGCGATCGCGTTTATGACGCTAATGAGTTGGCTTGTGGCAAGGATGTCTTGTTTGCTGGTTGTGGCATCACTCCAGGCACTTTGATGGATGGCGTGCGTTTCTTTAGTGGCGGTTGCCGTACTCAGTCGTTGGTCATCTCGACTCAATCGAAGACTGCTCGTTTCGTTGACACGATTCACTTGACCAGCGATAAGCCTAAAGTTATTAGCTTGCGTTAATCAACATTATTTTGATAGGGGTGCAAAGCACCCTTTATCTCTGAGACAGGGGTGCTTTGCATCCTTGTTTTTTTTGTTTCTGAAATTGAACCATGATTTCAGGGGTTAGTTCTTTTTCTGATTGAATGGGTTCTC
>JANMFC010000285.1:0-5433 GCA_031377675.1 Pseudanabaena sp. OTE_70b_metabat_355
ACTCTAGATTTAAGCATTGGAGATCTTCCATTAAAAAGTATTATTAAAAATCTTTATTATCCTAGTCCCTATGAATTTTCAGTAATTCCCATTGAAATTATCGGACAAGTATATGAACAATTTTTAGGGAAGATTATTACTCTTAATTCAACTGGATTAACCGTAGAAGAAAAACCTGAAGTTCGGAAAGCTGGCGGAGTTTATTACACACCAACTTATATAGTCGATTACATTGTTAAAAATACAGTGGGTAAATTATTAGCAGGTAAAACTGCTAAGCAAGCCGCAAAATTAAAAATCCTCGATCCTTCTTGTGGCTCAGGTTCTTTTTTGATTGGCGTATATCAATATTTACTGGAATGGTATCGCAACTATTATCAAGAATATCATTTAAAAAATCCTACTCGCAAAGTTCCTATCTATGAATCGATGACTGGTTGGCAGTTAACTTCAACAGAAAAGAAAAAAATTCTACTAGACAATATTTTTGGTGTCGATATTGATGCTCAAGCCGTTGAAGTAAGTAAGTTGTCTCTATTATTAAAAGTGCTTGAAGGTGAATCTCAAGAAAGTGTTACTAATCAACTAAGACTATTTCAAGAAAGGGCTTTGCCAGATTTAGATAATAATATCAAGTGTGGAAACTCATTAATTGCTTCTGATTTTTATGACAAAGTTCAGATGAGTTTGTTAAGTGAAGATGAAGTCTATAGCATCAATGTATTTGATTGGGATCAAGAATTTCCTGAAACCATGAAATCAGGTGGTTTCGATGCTATCATCGGCAATCCGCCCTATGGTGCTGAGTTTGTAAAAAGTTCCCATTCCTATTTAAAAGAAAATTACCAGACTTATATACTACGCGGAGAAAGCTATTTAATTTTTATCGAAAAAGCGCTTAAATCTCTAAAAGCAAACGGATATCTCAGCTATATAGTTCCCGATACATACCTAAATTTAGGGTTTACAGAAGTTTTGCGTAGGTTTCTATTGCAAAATTCTTTAATAAGAGAGATTGTTTCGTTGCCATCGAATGTATTTAGTGGCGCTGTTGTAGATACAACTTTACTATTTACAGAAAAATATCCACCCACCAATACATTTCATAATACAGATGTGTTAGTTAGAAGTATCGATAAAAAGACAAGTATCACATCTATAGATCAAATTGACAGAGAATTCATAATTTCAACTAATATTTGGAATCAAATTAACTCATTTAATATCCATAGCGATAAGTTTGAATTAGACATATTACTAAAAATTGAAACGAATAATCAATTGCTTTCTTCTTATGCAGAAATTTTCTCAGGAATAAAAGCTTATGAAGTCGGACAAGGTATCCCAGCGCAAACAGAAGAGATTCGTAATACGAAACCTTTTACTTCCAAAGTTAAGATAAATAATGCGTGGCAACCTTTTTATAATGGTAGACATATAGGAAGGTATGAATTGTTGTGGAAGCAAGATAATTGGATAGACTATGGATGCTGGTTGGCTGCCCAAAGGAATCCCGATCATTTTGAGGGCGAAAAAATACTCATCAGAAAAATTGTTAGCAATAGGTTGATTGCAACTTATATTCCAGACACTTCTTATTGCAATACTTTGGTATTTGTAACTAAGTTAAAACCTGAATCGAAAATTCACTATTCTCATTTGTTAGGCATATTAAATTCGTGCTTTGTCGGGTGGTATTTTCGTAAGAAGTTTCAAATTACTGCTGACGACACTTTCCCCCAAATAATGCGCCGCGATATTTTGCAGATTCCAATCCCAATTTCCACTTCCAAAAATAGCGATCGCCTAGTTTCTCTCGTTGAACAAATGATGTCATTACACAACAGGTTGAAAACGGTAAATTCACCTAATGAAAAAAAAGTAATTCAAAAACAAATTGAGATAACTGATCGCCAAATCGATCAATTGGTTTATCAGCTATACGAACTAACCGATGATGAAATTGCGATCGTTGAGAATATCTAGCTATAACTAAATCCATCTAATCTGTAAATCTAACGGATTGCTATACTATTACTGATTCTAAATTAGTTTGTGTTTGATAAAATAGGAGAAGAGGACGAATTAAGAGAAAAAGTCTCATGGAAAAACGTAAAGCCAGAACGACATCAGGAGACACAACTATTTGTTTACCGATGTTAGCCGATGTTGAGTATTCAACATTTGTCGAAGATACCGCGAGATATCGAGCATGTCTAGACCAATTGGTCGAAAAGCAGCCAGAATTGTTTCCAGCAGAGATTAATCAAGGTTATTGCTTTCACGGATTCGTCGAGTCAGAAAAACTCCACATACGCACGCGACGGATTCGACTAAAAAGTAATAGTCAAGCGTATCAGTTGCGCCCTGATACGGTGAGGCACTATATGATTGGTTATACCGAGGAAGTGGAGAAAGGACTGTACCTGAGGCGTTATGGAGTACCTAATGAACATTCAAGACCGTCTACTCTATCAAATGCAATACTTTCATGGCAATCAAAAGTCTGTTGATTTAGCCTTGCGGGCGATGGCTCTGCTGTGGAATTTTCATCCTTATTGTCAAAAAATTCAAGTTCACTGCATCTCTACGCGATCCCCCTTTTCAGACCTCAATGGTTTTTCTTACCATAACCACTGGCTCCGTAATCTTCTGATTGCTTCTTCCCTCAATGGAAGAGGTATCGGTGTATTTATCAAACACAAACAAATTTAGAATCAGGTTTAAATCTATGGCATCCCGTTCCCAATCACTTCATTCTGATTTACCAAACTACACTGTCAAAGTGAGTCATCGAGCTAAGTATGTGCGTCTTTCACTCTCGGTAGAGAATGGATTAGAAGTGGTTGTGCCTGCCAATTACGATCAGCTTAAAATTCCTGAACTAGTTCGCAACAAGAGAGATTGGATTGCTCGCAATCAACGGAAACTCGATGAGCGAGAGACTTTTTTTGATTCTCAATCTCCTCGCGAATTGCCTGATAAGATCAACTTGCGATCGCAGGGTGAGGAATGGCAAGTCGAATATCAACAAACTACTACAAAGTCGGGTTTCTTTAGTATTCAAGAAAAAAAAGAGTCACTTCAGTTAATAGTCAGTGGAAATATTGCGGAAATAGAATCTTGTAAGGCAATATTAAAGCAATGGTTGATGAAAAAGGCGGAAAAACATTTATTGAGTGGGCTACACAAAGTTAGTATCAGGGCAAAACTGCCTTATCATGCTGCTGCTGTGCGCGGACAAAAGACTCTATGGGGTAGCTGCTCTCGCGATCGCAATATCAGTCTTAATTACAAACTACTATTTTTGGAACCGAAGGTTGTGGAATATGTTTTAATCCATGAGCTTTGCCACACTGTCCACATGAATCATTCATCGAAGTTCTGGAATTTAGTTGCTAAATTTGAGCCAAATTACCAAGTTTTAGATAAATCTCTCAATCAGTCATGGAAAGTTGTTCCAGCTTGGCTAGACCTTGTTTAAGGAGAATGATTTGTCCGCTTCGCGGACAAATCATTCTATTTGGGCTAAGGATGTAAAAGCACTTTGCGACCATTGATTGGCTGAAGCGGACGTGCATCAACCTGATAGAGCTTCTCGAAAGCTTCGATTTGCTCCTCCGAAATGGTCATCGGCTCTACAAAAACGTTCCATTTAACACCCTCACTACATGGAGGCGTTGTCAAAGATCCGTCATAACTGTAATAGGCTTTACCTCTAGGCAAGAGTGCATTCGCATTGATCAGGCGATCGCTAACAGGATTAGTTTTGCCTGATGTAGGAATATTCTGCCAGACTTCTTCAATCAGAGGATTAGCTTTCCCCTTATTGAGCATGACTCCCACGACTGCAAGTTGCCCTGCGGCATTGCGATGGACTAAATGCAGTTCCATTGCCGCCGCTTTCGCATTAATGGCATGTTCACTGGGAGTATGAAAATGAAACTGAAGCAGTGCATACTTCTGACCATCAATCGTGACCGTACTGCCTTCGGCATAGTTGACTTGGATGGTATGACCATTATTGACCACACTCAAAGACGAAGGCTTGTAATCAAAGCTAATTTTTGCAGGTATGCTAGCGATCGCATTTTCGAGATTGATGGGAGATTGATCTCGTCCTAACTCACATAGCGCAAAATCTTTACTAAGATTTCCCCATTGTGTGGGATTTTCTGCCCCGCCATAGCTCCAGTGCGGAGGTATTTGATCGGCTAAAACTGGTGATGACAGTGCCAGAAACAAGCTTGTGGCGATCGCTAAAAGCGAGAGCAATTTTTTGAAATGCTTGAGATATTTGAGATAAATGCCATTGAATTTGTCCATACCTATACCGCCACTTCTGATGAAATAAAAATAAATATAGCAACTGACATGGGGCGATATTTATTTTCAGGAGTGATGTTGCTATTTTTGTAAGCAATCTTGGCTTTATTGAGTTTGGAGTGCAAGCCGCTATAAAATGAACTCAATAATTATTTAATAATTTACAAAAACAAATCAAAAATAAATCAAAAATAAATTATGCTGCTAACGCCTGCTTTATTTGGTCAACTCGCACAAGCAATGGGCGTATTTGTCTTGGTCTGCGCCCTGATTACAGGGTTAGCCGTTGCTTTTAATTGGAGTTGGCGCTATCGAATGGTAGGAGCAACCCTATTTTCGGTTGTATTGGTGGTCGGGCTTTTTTCCCTTAGCTTCGAGCCGATTACCCGTACATCGACTCAAGGTGCTGTGTCGTTTAAACTTGTTTACGATCGCTTTGGGCCCCAAGCAACAATTGCCGTAGCCCCCACGATCACCCCTGAACAACTCCAAGCAACGTTGCAACAAGCTAGCAACAATTTATTTTCATCGGGACGTAATAATCAGGGTGAAGCGCAACTGACGATTTACGCTAGAACGGTGGTGCATCCCCGTGAGGGATTATCCAAACCTGTATATTTAGGATTTGTGAAGCGATCGATGACCTTGAGAGATGATCCTAATGTTGAGGTCAAGGTTTTTAACGATAAATTCGCCGAACTGCCCAAGGTTTAAATTTCATAAGTTCCGACAAAAAAAGCGGCGCGATGCGCCGCTTTTTTTGTTTTGATGCGTGGGGAAATTACATGTCCCCACCATTTGCTGACAATAAAAAGATGATTACGGGACCAGAAATGACGATCAAAGCTAAACAGGTTAATTGGAAAATTAGCTGAAAGTTAATGCTGGCAACAGCAGATGTGATGAAGTCCATGGCGTTTTCTTAAATGTAATTTAATTGTAATTTAATTAATCAAACAAAATTCTAGGAATATTCTAGCAAGCATCGCTACTCAAAAAATTTCTGCTTGCATCTAATCTATAGCTGTAGCCAGCCAAGTTGGTACATAAAACCCAAGAGAGAGTGGCGGCGCTTCGCGCCGCTACTTTATCTTGGGTTTTGTCTTT
>JANMFC010000413.1:0-14596 GCA_031377675.1 Pseudanabaena sp. OTE_70b_metabat_355
CGATCAAAGTTTATTATGAGGTGCTTGCGGAATATGCCAAGAAGGGGGCAGCGCATGAGGGGGCGGTCAGTACTGCATTTCAGGATTTATTGGTTTCCTGTGGGCGACAGTTTCAATGGACATTGATTCCGCAGTATGCGATTAAGCGATCGAAGAAGCAGCCAATTCGATTAGATGGGGCTTTGCTGGATAGTTTCAATTTGCCGCGTGCCTATTGGGAAGCGAAGGATATTAACGACAACTTAAAGAAAGAAATCTCTAAAAAGTTTGCGGTAGGCTATCCCAAGGACAATATTATTTTTCAGCGTCCCGATCGCGCCATGCTCTATCAAGATGGCAAGTTGGTAATGGATGCTGATTTGAC
Source organism: Pseudanabaena sp. OTE_70b_metabat_355 (assembly GCA_031377675.1). Taxonomy (GTDB): domain Bacteria; phylum Cyanobacteriota; class Cyanobacteriia; order Pseudanabaenales; family Pseudanabaenaceae; genus Pseudanabaena. The sequence continues at coordinate 365 of JANMFC010000413.1, forward strand.
TAAGGAGCAAGAATTAGTCGATGTGGTACGCCAGTTTTTTGAATATCGTGCGCCTGCGATCGATCAATGGGAAAAGGCGGCTGAGGAATTTGGCGATCGAGTAAAGGATCATGCAACGGCTTTGTTAGATTTGATTCGTAAGGAAGAGAAAACCAATAAGAAGTTTATCGATGCGTTTGCGGCGTTTATGTTGCTTTGTCGGCAGTCGATTAATCCCAATTTGGCGGAGTCGGCGGTTGAGGAGATGTTGATTCAGCATTTGCTAACGGAACGGATTTTTCGGAGTGTGTTCAATAATCCTGATTTTGCTCAACGGAATATTATTGCGGTTGAGATTGAGAAAGTGATCAATGCTTTGACCTCTAAGCATTTCAGCCGCGCTCATTTTTTGAGTAGTTTGGATCGGTTTTATGGGGCGATCGAGGAGACGGCGGCTACGATTGATGATTTTTCTCAAAAGCAAGATTTTTTGAATACAGTCTATGAGAAGTTCTTTCAGGGCTTTTCGACAAAGGTGGCGGATACGCATGGGATTGTGTATACACCCCAGCCGATTGTGAATTTCATGGTGAAGAGTGTGGAGGAGATTTTGCAACGGGAGTTTGGCAAGTCTCTGGTGGATAAGGGTGTGCATATTCTCGATCCGTTTGTGGGTACGGGAAATTTCATCATGCGGGTGATGCGCGAGATTGCGGAAATCCAGAAGTCGGCTTTGCCTCACAAGTATGAGCATGAGTTGCATTGCAATGAGGTGATGTTGCTGCCCTATTACATTGCTTCGATGAATATTGAGCATGAGTATTTTGAGCAAACTGGGAAGTATGAGGCTTTTGAGGGGATTTGTTTGGTGGATACCTTTGAGGATCAGCGTATTGAGCAGTTGGGCTTGTTTACGCCTGAAAATATGAAACGGGTTGAGAGACAAAGGGAATCAGATTTGTTTGTGGTGATTGGGAATCCTCCGTATAATGTGGGACAGTTGAATGAGAATGACAATAATAAGAATCGCAAGTACCAGACTAAAAACAAGACTGGGATTGATGATCGCGTAGCGGCTACCTATGCCAAAGCTTCCAAGGCGACTTTGAAAAACAAATTGTCAGATCCTTATGTGAAAGCAATTCGGTGGGCATCAGATAGAATCGGAGAAGAGGGTATTGTTGCTCTTGTGACAAATAACAGTTTTCTAGACCAAATCGCATTTGATGGAATGCGTCAGTATCTAGAAAAAGACTTTGATCAAATATATGTATTTGACTTGGGAGGTAATATTTGCAAAAACCCAAAATTATCGGGAACAACTCATAATGTTTTTGGCATTCAGGTTGGGGTAAGTGTTAATATTTTTGTAAGAAGAAAAGTAATAGATGAGGAGTAAACAATTTGCCAGCCAGAGACTCCATTCATGAAACTGTAAAAGAAGCAGTGATTAAAGATGGATGGGAGATTACTGACGATCCCTATGTTATTTCCTATGGCGATCGCTTTTTGTTTGTCGATCTTGGTGCAAGTGGTTTTATTGGTCTTCAGCAAGGAAACAAACAAATTGCCATCGAAATTAAACAATTTCGGGGTCAGTCTCAAGTTAATGATTTAGAGCAAGCGATCGGGCAGTATTCTTTGTATCGCATATTGCTCAACCAGATTGACCCAGAGCGTGATCTGTATTTGGCAATTTCTGAGGCAACTTATAGCGATATATTTAATGAACCAATTGGTAAACTAGCGATCGCTGAAATCCCGTTAAAACTTGTTATCGTAAATCTAAGTACTAAGGAGATAACTCAATGGATACCATCAAATCCTACCAAGCAGTAGTCAAGCAAGTAATTAGTGAATATGCTAAGTTCCGTCCGTCTCATGGCAATATTCACTTAGAGCCGATATTTGATGATGTGAATAGTCGCTATGCACTAATGCAATTTGGTTGGGATAGAGATCGCCGTGTGCGTGGTAATTTGATTTATGTGAGTATCAAAGACAATAAAGTTTTAATTGAATATGATGGAATTGAGCGTGGAATTACTCAGGATTTGATACAGACAGGGATTCCTGAGCGAGATATTGTGCTTGCCTTTTTACCTAAATTTCAAGTTGTTGGTTAAATAACACAGGAAATATAATTCGTAAGGCATTAAATTTATTTTTGAGGAAGTCAATATGAAAAAACATATTTCTAATCATTTCACCATTGAAATAGAACAAGAAGATGATGGTCGTTGGATTGCAGAAATTCTCGAAATTTCGGGCGCTTTGGTCTACGGGAATAGTCAACAACAGGCGATCGCTCATGTTCAAGCCTTAGCATTACGGGTTATTGCTGACAAGTTGGAACATGGAGAAATGGCTTGTGGGTTGACTAGCTTTGACTTTGTGGCAGCGTAGGAATTTATCATCATGAGTCAATGGTCATCTGCAAAAGCAAGAAAAGTATTAGCCGCACTAGAAAAAATTGGATGGAAGGTTAAGAGTCAAACTGGATCGCACAAGATTCTAGAACGTGACGGCTGGGATGATTATGTTTTCACTTTTGCCGATAGAGATCTAATCGAAGCGACCAAGCTCACTGATATTGCTAAAAAAATGGGGCTAAAACCAGAGGATGTCAAAAGAGCCGAAATCTACTATGCGCGGATGGATGAGTTTTGGCGCAAGGAACAGAAGTTAAGCTGTTTGGAGAAGTTTGAGAGTCTTCAAGATGTTGATTGGCAAGAAATTGAACCTGACAGCAAATATACTTGGCTAACTGAAGGCTCAGAACTTGACTTTGAGCAGTTTGTCTCAATTGGGAATCGTAGTGCTAAAGCCTCTTCTGAAGAGAATCAAGAAGTCATATTTAAGTTGTTTAGTTTAGGCGTAAGCACAAATCGTGACATATGGGTTCGTAATTTTGATGTTGATGTATTAGCAAATAACATACGAAAAACAATTGAAGCTTACAACCAACAAGTTAGTAAATGGCTAAACCGTGAGGATAAGGCTGCAAATGTTGATGGTTTTGTGATTTACGATGATGTTGGAATTAGCTGGAGTAGTACGCTAAAAAACCAACTGAAAAGAGGAGCAATTTGCAAATACGCTTCAGAGCATATTAGAAAATCTCTTTATCGTCCTTTTTGTTCACAATTTTTGTACTTTGACCAAGTTCTAAATGATCGCCGTGGACAATTTCCTTTAATCTTTCCAATACCTAAAACCGAGAAAGAGAATCTAGCAATCTGTGTACCAAGTTTAGGTAACAGCAAATCCTTTCATTGCCTAGTTGTTTCTGGTCTCCCAGATTTACATTTAACTGGCGATAGTCAATGCTTTCCATTTTATCTCTATGACGAAGAGGGAAATAATCGTCAAGAAAACATTACCGATTGGGCATTAGAACAATTCCAAACCCATTATCAAGATCCCAAAATTACCAAATGGGACATCTTCCATTATACCTACGCCCTACTCCATCATCCCCACTATCGCCAACGTTACGCCGCCAACCTCAAACGCGAACTACCACGCATCCCCTTCGCACCAGAATTTCATCCCTTCGCGATCGCAGGAAAACGCCTCACCGAAATCCATATCAACTACGAACAACAACCCGAATATCGCCTCAAACATATCGAAAACAAAGACCTCCCAATTGATTGGCGAGTCGAAAAAATGCGCCTCAGCAAAGACAAAACCCAAATCAAATATAACGACTTCCTAACGCTTACAGGTATTCCATCCGAAACCTTTGAATACAAACTAGGCAACCGTTCCGCCCTAGACTGGATCATCGATCAATACCAAGTCAGCACCGACAAACGAAGCGCGATCGCCAACGATCCTAATCGCCTTGATGATGAGGAATACATCGTGAGATTGATTAAGCAAGTCATCACCGTTAGCTTAGAAACAGTTAAAATTGTAAAAGGTTTACCAGATTTAGGATTACCACAGGATTAGGGTATTGCTGGGATAACTCATTGCCATTTCTGGAGTTCCTCTTCTGGCAATGGATCAAAAAAAGAATCATCGAGTTGACCTTCTAATAGTCCTAGGGTGCGAGGTTGGTTAAGTTCTTTGCCTAAACCTAAACGAAAGTAATGAATTAGATCATAAAGTTCTGCTAACTTTATATCTGGTATATGTTGCAATTCTTGGACAATTTTCTGGATCAGCATAGGTCAGATTCTTTAGACGTATTGACACTAATTATAATCAAAGCAACATTAAAATTTTACAAAAGGTGAAAATTATTAAGAATTAGTCATGACAAATACGCGCCATCCACAGACCGATGAAATCATGAACGAATTGCGCGATCGCGATCAACTTAAACCTAGAATTTGGTAGTTTATTGGGAGTTTGCGCGTTAAAATAATCTCTCTGTTTCTAATTTTTATTTGAGTAGTTTAAAAAATTTATGCTAGCGAAACGTATTTTACCTTGTCTGGATGTGAAGGCAGGTCGAGTTGTTAAAGGCATCAACTTTGTTGATCTTAAGGACGCTGGCGATCCTGTGGAGTTAGCACAGATTTATAACCTCGCAGGAGCAGATGAATTGGTATTTCTCGATATTACCGCCACTCACGAAGATCGCAGTACCATTCTTGATGTGGTTTATCGTACTGCCGAACAGGTATTTATCCCGCTTACTGTCGGTGGCGGTGTGCGAAATTTGGACAATATTCGCGAACTGTTACGGGCGGGAGCCGATAAGGTGAGTATGAATTCGGCGGCAGTTAGTGATCCTGACTTAATTAATCGCAGTAGCGATCGCTTTGGTAATCAATGTATTGTCGTAGCGATCGATGCTAGACGTAGAAGCGATCCCAACAATTTCGGCTGGGATGTATATGTGCGCGGTGGGCGCGAGAATACAGGTATTGATGCGCTCTGGTGGGCGCAGGAAGTGGTTAAGCGTGGTGCTGGAGAGATCTTACTGACCAGTATGGATGCAGATGGAACTAAGGCGGGTTATGATTTGGCGCTGACCAGACAGGTTGCGGATTTAGTGGAAGTTCCTGTGATTGCGTCGGGTGGTGCGGGTAATTGCGAACATATCCGTGAGGCGATGGTGGAAGGACGTGCAGAGGCGGCTTTGCTGGCAACTTTACTGCATTATGGAGAGTTGAGTATTGCTGAGATTAAAGATTATCTTCGTTCTCATCAAATTCCCGTAAGGGCTAATTAAAGCCCCTTAAAGCTTGCCCATATTTGCTTTCATGATAAATCGCTCAAGGGTGACAATCTCTACGCGATCGCCATAGGGAATATATTGCTGCAAGTCGCCTGAAATGTAGAATTCGCGCAAAGTCCAACCTTCACCACCGAGAACTAAATAAGCTTTTTGATAATTGGGATTTTGATCCATCGCATCCATTAGACAAATCACCTCAAAGGGAACTTTTTGTTCAGCAGTGCCGCCGACTTGTTGCCATTTTAGGGAAATCAAAACATTGCGATCGCCTCGATTGGCGACCACATCGATTTTGTGTCTACCTCCCCCAGGGCGACTGCCAATATATTGCTGTGATTGCGAGAGATATCCACCATAAATCAAGGAATGTAATACCATCTGCTCCAGAACTGCCCCAGTTTCGGTATTGCGAAGACTCATGATATTTCTAAGCTCCCGTCAAACCCTCTATAGGCAAGCATTTCCTTCGCAGGAACGCGATCGCCATTGCAGCTAATCCTTCTCGGAGCATCAAGAATTTGATATTTAAATCCTAAATTTTTGTACAGCGCTAGAATGCGATCAGTCGCTTGATTAGAAGCGATCGCAGGACAGTTCTGATTGGCTAGCCAATTGGCTAAGCGTTCTTGCTCTGACCATTCAAAGCCATTTTGGGAATATTGCCGAAACTCGACATCATAGGGAGGATCGGCATAAATGAGATCGTTGGTAGCAATTTTAATTTTGCCAAAATCTAGATTAGTAAACTTCCATTGTGAAAGTGTCGGTTTATAGGCGGTGAAATCGGGATTATAATTTATGGTTTTATATTTACCGAAAGGAACGTTAAAACCACCTTTTTTATTAAATCGGCAAAGCCCGTTATATCCAGTGCGATTGAGATAATAAAAGAGTTGCGCTGCTTTAGGTGTTTCCGATTGTCCTGATTGAATGAGACGATTAAATTCTACTCGCTGGGCATAATAAAATTCGCGATCATTTTTAACGTCAATCTCTAGCTTTAAGCCCTTTTGCAAACATTTATAAAAATTGACAACATGGGGATTAATGTCATTTAGCAAAGCTTTGTGAGGTTGTAATCCCAAGGCGATCGCCAATCCGCCACAAAATGGTTCTACCAAACGGCGATCGCTATGTTTTTGCCAAATATCTTGTAAATGCTGCACCAGCCAACGCTTACCACCAGCCCATTTTAGAGGAGGGGTAAGACGCTCTGGCTTTGAGTGCGATCCTGTAGTTGATCCAGTAATATTTGCCACTTGTTTTGCCAAGGGAGTCATGAGCAGAGATGAACAGTGAGACGGCGGCATGGCGACAAGGGAAATTAATGCTTACTCAATCTAGTACTACTAGGCAGCAACTAGCAAGCCTGCGCTAGATTGTTTTGGCAACACATCAACAACATCAAGCTTGGCACAGTAGGCTATGTCCTCCGCACCATTGAGATTTAACAGTCGTTTACCATGACTGGCTTGATAAAATAACTCTTCCACCTCACCCTTCCAAGCTTTGTACAAAGTCGCGGCGGCGATCGCTTCATCGTTACCAAAATCAGCCTCATCTTCGAGATTAGCCGAGATCGCCCCTGCACAAGTCGTATCTTCAAGGGAATAACTACCTTCCCAGCCAGAGCCAACAATCCACACAGTTTCAGGCTTAGTTTCGCGCAAATATTTTAATACCGAACCGAGATTAATCATCGCGCAAGCAAGGACACTCTTAGCATTAGCGATTTTTTGCAGCGATCGCGTGCCGTTAGTCGTACTCATAAAAATTCGCTTGCCCTTCACCACTTCGGGCGTAAAGTCAAAGGGCGAATTCCCCAGATCGCAACCCTCTACAGTCTTCCCTCCGCGCTCACCAACCCGAATCCGTAACTCTGGTGGGTGCGCTTCACTGACACGCATTAATTCATCGAGATCGGAAAACACTTGCACTCCCTCTGCTCCCGCAGCTAGAGCCGTAGCGATCGTGGTAGTAGCTCGTAAAATATCAACAGCGATCGCGCAATCAGGGATACCTTCGGCAGGAACTAATTCTGGTGTGTGATAAACAAATATTTTCATTGAGAGATCTAATGATTAAGTCTTCTTGTATAAATTAAACTCTATGATTGACCATTTTGCAAGATTTTTAACCAAAACATCTATAGACCCCCTTTGGTATCTTAGGAAGCCTTAGCAAGGTGCTTAAGCATCAGCCTGATAAAGCAAAGCTGGAGTCTGGCATTAGCCTTGTCAAGAGTTCTCTCTCAGGGCATGATAAATTAGTTTGTGAATCCTGATTGCATTAGTTAGGTTCTTTCCTATCAGTATTATTTTTGTGAAGTATCTAAATTTGTTTAGCTATTACCGTCCTTTCCGATATCTTGTGACTGCGATCGCGATCGCAATCACCCTGAATTTGATTCCAAATACTCCAAATATTGCGTCCGAGTTAGCAGCGCAAACTCTCACCAACGTCTATAAGCCAAGGTCAATTACTAGTGGTGTCGATATTAATGATATTCTCACCGACAAGGATATTCCCACAGGTCAAAAAGGCTTTGCTCGTGACTATGCGATCGCTGCCCAAAAAGATGAACGCTTAGAAATCACGGTCAAATCTGAAAGCTTCGATACTGTATTAAGTTTACTGGATAGTAAGGGTGAAGTGATTGTTGAGAATGATGATGCTGTTGGTGATAACACGAACTCCATGATTTTTGTTAAAGTGCCGCAATCGGGAATTTATACGGTGCGAGTTTCTTCTTTTGGTGGTAGTAGTGGCGGTAAATTTATCTTGATAGTGAATAAGCTGCGGATAGTTAATTAGTGATTTGGGAACTTACCGAATAAGTAGCTGGGCGCAATTAAATATAAAACCCCAAAAGCTGTAGCGCACGCGCAGCCTGCGCTACAGCTTTTGGGGTTGGGTTTTAATTATGCCCAACTACTTAGAAAGCATTGTGATCATGTTCAGCAAGAATATTGCTGAACATGATCACAATGCTTTGACTAAATCTGCATATAGTTGTATTGAAAATTGATCTTCGGTAACTAATGTCAGATATAACTAATGCTTTCGCGATCGCCTCAGGTGCAGTCCCTGGAGCCTTATCGCGTTTTTACCTCACAGAATGGTCTAAGGCTAAATTTGGCACCAAGTTTCCCTATGCCACCTTGGGGATTAATTTCACTGGCTGCTTAGCGATGGGCTTCTTTTTCACGATTTCTCAAGGAATTACGGGTTATCCGACAGAATTAGATTTACTAATTAGAACTGGATTCTTAGGTTCTTACACCACATTTTCTACCTACGGCTTTGATACTCTGACTTTATGGCGCAGCAAACAAACAGGTGCGACCGCTTTTTATTGGGCTGGTAGCGCAATTCTAGGTTTAGTCGCAGTACTTTTAGGTGTAGCGATCGCCAAATTTTTTGTTGTTGTCAAGTAAACCAAATTTCAATTCGTAATTAGTAATTTATAACTCTCAGGACAAAAAAATGAAATTTTTAAAAGGACGTTTTCCGTTAGCTGTGGCGATCGGCGCAATTTTTGGAGCCTTGAGTCGTTTTTATGTGACTGAAGGAGTAAAGGCTATTTTTGGTAAAGATTTTGCCTTCTACGGTACATTCCTCATCAATGTGTCTGGCTGTTTATTGATTGCCTATATTCTCACCCTCACCACCGAGAATCTTCGCATCATTTCCTCTGAGCTACGTCTGATGACGACAACGGGTTTTTGCGGTGCATATACTACTTTCTCTACCTACGGATTAGAATCAAGGAGATTGTTAGATAAAGGTAACATCACTACGCTATTAATTTATTTTGTGGGCAGTGCGATCATGGGCATGATTGGCATCCAAATTGGAGTTTTATTAGCTAGAGCAAGTTCTAGGCGATCAGAGTCTTAAGAAGATATAAATCACGCCTTATCAATCTCTCATTACAGCTTATTGAGGCTTTGTGTAGTACACAAAGCCTACATTTCATTAACAACCTACTTACACGCATTCTTTAAAATTACTATATGCCAAAAATAAAACATCGAAAAGCAAAAAAAAAGGGTTGGTTTGAGTTTGCTTTACAGGTAAAAGGATCAGTAATATTATCTGTATATAAACCCGTAATCATCCTCAGTGTATTTGGACTCTTTATTTCTTTCCTATTCTATTTACAAATTCCTGTATCTCAGCCAATTTTAGGAAGTGTGATCCCTAGTATTGTTTTAGGCTTACTATTAGTTTTTCGGACTAATACTGCCTACGATCGCTTCTGGGAAGGGCGCAGATTATGGGGTAGTTTGGTGAACGATTCTCGAACTTTAGCTTGGCAAATTGGGGTCATAATTAATGATCTTGAACCAGAAGATCGAGTCGAAAAGCAAGCAGCGATGAGACTAATTCCGATTTTGTTGGTAGCGATTAAAGCTCATCTTCGCTCAGAGCCTAATAATAAAGAATTAGAAGAACTCATGTCTATTTCTCAGTCTGAATCTGAATGTTTACAATTAAGGGCTATTAATAATAAGCCTCTCCAAATTACTAAATGGATTGCCGACTATATCCAACAACAATATCAAAGAGGCAATGATTATTTACATTACAATCATGTACCTCTTTTGCAATCTAATTTGAAAAGTATTATCGATGCAATTGGAGGATGTGAAAGAATTTTAAGAACGCCTTTACCTCTAGCTTATGTGATTCACCTTAAGCAGTTGGTATTAATTTATTGCATTTTATTACCCTTTCAACTAGTTAAAGATTTAGAATGGTGGACGGGGTTGTTTGTAGGTTTAGTTAGTTTCGCTTTATTTGGCATTGAAGAAATTGGAATTGAGATCGAAAATCCTTTCGGCTATGATGACAATGATTTACCTCTTGATACTATTTGTAACACAGTCAAGCATGATATTGAGGAGTTAATTACTAACAATTATGCGATCGCATGTGATGTCGCATCCAATGTAGACAAAGCTTACCGAGAAGAGTATTAGGAGCTAAAATTAGACTTAAGATATTATTGGAAAAAATTTAGATTGCATCACTGAAGAGTGGAAAGCTTGAGGTGAAATGGGAATTAAAAATGCTAATGAGTTTATGTCTATTTTCTAGCTGCGTAAGGTGAGTTCGCTCAAATAAATACCATTGGCTTATTCTTGAACGGCGCAAACGCTTCAGCATCAAAACGATAAAGACTGGCGGGGCGACCTGCTCCCCGTGATGTTTTGATGCCCGTATCACTAAGGAAACCGAGTTTCAATAATCTGGTACGAAAGTTGGAATAGTCGGCAAAGTTTTCGCCGAGAACGCTGGTATACAGTTGATAGAGATCGCTGAGAGTAAAAGCTTCGGGTAAGACATCAAAGGCGACTGGACTATATTCCAACTTATTGCAGAGTCGGCGATGTCCGTATTCGAGAATGCGATTGTGATCAAAGGCGAGTTCAGGAACCTGATTGACGGGATACCATGCGATACCGCTTACGCCATCAGCGATTAGCTCCGCTTGAGAGAAGGGAACGAGGGCAAAATAACTAACGGATAAATAGCGCCCACCATAACTATCTGGTGCTTCACGCGGATCGCGTCCGATATCGCCAAAGGTGAAAAGTTGTTCCAAATAGAGATTTTTGGCGCGAATTTTTTCTGACAGAATCCGATAAGCCGATTCTTCTAGGGATTCACCTTGACGCACGAGAGTCCCAGGCAGACACCAGCGATCGCGGTATGGCTCATGTTGGCGCATCACCAGTAATACCAAGAGACGATTCTGTTCTGTGTCCACAGAAAAAATTACATTATCGACACCGACTTTAAAATTTGCTAATGGCTTCTGTGTTGCTAGTTTTTTTTCGGCTGCTAGGGGGTTTGGGGTTGTGGGACGGGACTTTTCGGACATGCGTAAAGCGACTCTCGTTGGATATATGCTGCGACTGTGGGTATTATGACTGAATTATTGCCATTATTGCGATAATCAGACGAAGAGACATCGGGTATAGAGATTGATTCGGGCGCGATCGCCACATCAGTACCCATATTTACAAGGCGCTCAATATCGGCGGTCGCGATCGCCACGCCTTGACGGGGAACGACGAGCAGATTGACTTGCCTGAGCAGATCTTGGGCGCGATACCAAGTCGGTAATTGGGCTACGAGGTCGCCGCCGATGACGAGGCTAAAGTTGGCGCTGGGGCTTAATTGTTTGGCTTGCTCAACGGTATGGATTGTACGCGGATTACTAATTTCGGGATGCATGGCGATCGCTTGGGTCGGTGGCTGAATCGCGGCGATAGTTAACTCCATCATTTTCAGGCGATCGCTGAGGCTTGCCTGATGCGTTTTAAAAGGGTTATCCGACACCCAAACCCATACGCGATCGTAATGGCGATCGAGCCATTGCAAAATCTGTTGATGTCCAATACTAGGCGGATCGGCACTAGTTCCAAAAAGAGCGATGTTCATTTTTTTAGTTCAACCTGTCTTTAACTATTGTCTTTAACTATATTGAGAGCCACGGCTTCTGCGACTTTAATACCATCAATTCCTGCCGAGAGAATTCCCCCTGCATAACCCGCACCTTCACCCGTAGGGTATAAACCTTCCGTATTTAGGCTTTGGTAACTCTCATTCCGTTTAATTCTGATTGGTGAAGAAGTCCGTGTTTCCACACCAGTCAGCATCGCATCTTCCATTGCAAAACCATGAATTTGTTTGTTAAACGCAGGCAAAGCTTCCCGAATAGCAGCGATCGCATAGTCGGGTAAACTCTCACTGAGATCGCCTAAATGCACATCTGGAGCATAGGAAGGCTGCACAGTTCCCAGAGATTGAGAAGGTCGATTAGCCAGAAAATCACCGACAAGCTGAGCAGGTGCGGCATAGGTGCTACCACCCAACTCAAAGGCGCGTGATTCTAGGCGGCGTTGAAAATCGATCCCCGCCAGAGGATGTTCGGGATAATCTTCAGGACTAATACCCACGACAATTCCACTATTAGCATTCCGTTCATTGCGAGAATATTGACTCATGCCATTGGTGACAACATGTCCTACTTCCGAAGTAGCTGCGACCACTAATCCCCCAGGACACATACAGAAGCTATAAACCGAGCGTCCGTTTTGGCAGTGATGAACCAATTTATAATCGGCTGCTCCCAAGATTTTATTACCTGTATAAGCGCCATATCGAGCGCGATCGATTAACTCTTGAGGATGTTCAATCCGAAAACCCACAGAAAATGGTTTGGGTTCAATATATACGCCGCGATCATATAGCATTTGGAATGTATCACGGGCGCTATGTCCCACCGCTAAGACAATATGATTACTAGCAATATATTCGCCATTCGCAAGAGTAATTCCTTGTACCTTCCCATTCTCAATAGCCAGATCGGTTACTCGACTTTGAAATCGAATCTCACCACCGAGAGCTTCGATTTTAGCGCGGATATTTTGAACAATGCCGACCAGTTTAAATGTACCGATGTGGGGTTTATTGATATAGAGAATTTCAGGAGAAGCTCCTGCATTCACAAATTCGGTGAGGACTTTGCGCCCATAGTGCTGTAGATCTTTGACTTGGCTATAGAGTTTACCGTCCGAGAAAGTTCCTGCGCCACCTTCTCCAAATTGAGCATTGGATTCGGGATTAAATTCGGCTCTTTTTTTCCAGAAATTAAATGTATCGGCAGTGCGATCGCGTACTGCTTTACCACGTTCTAAAATCAAGGGGCGAAACCCCATTTGTGCCAACATTAATCCCGCAAACATTCCTGATGGTCCCATGCCAATCACGATTGGGCGAGTTTTGAGATTATCACTAGAAACATTAGCGACATAGCGATAACTCATATCGGGAGTGGGGAAAACATGGGGATCTTTTTTAAAGCGATCGCTTAGTTGCTGTTCCTGACTGGTTTCAATATCAACGATATAAACTAAGTAGATATCTGTTTTTTTACGCGCATCATAACTACGTTTAAAGATGGAATAACTAATTAGTTCTTCGGATTTGATTTGTAATTTTTTGAGAATGGCAGTTTTGAGCGCATCTTCAGGATGATCGAGCGGGAGTTTGATTTCGGTGATTCGTAACATAATCGATACCATTTTAGAACTGCATCGATCCCCCTCAATCCCCCTTAAAAAGGGGGAAGAATTTAATTCTCCCCCCTTTTTAAGGGGGGCTGGGGGGATCTCTTGGGGTAGATCAATGCGATCGCGGTTTATCCTAGAGAATACTTAAGGACAAAAGTAAGCTAATTTATACAAATTTATGCAAAATATCTTTTTAGCAGGGTCTAGTCGAGGTGTGGGGCGCGAGATTGCCAAGCTTTTGCTACAAAATGAGCCACCTTTGGTAAATCTTACGGTATTACTACGCAATCCCACCCATGTCGTGGAGCTAGAAGCTTTGGGCGCGGAAGTAGTTATGGGTGATGCGTTGAATTATGCATCGCTAGAACAAGCCATGTCCCAAATTGAAGCGATCGATGTCGTAATTACTACGATGGGTGGTTTACCAAACGATCAAGGCGATCGCGCTGATTGTATAGGGAATAAAAACTTGATCGATCTTGCAGCAAAGGCGGGAGTCCAGAAATTTGTTCTTGTTTCCTCAATTGGTAGTGGGAATAGTGTGGTGGCGCTTGCACCTCATGTTTTACAGACCTTGGGACCAATTTTGAAAGAAAAAGAAAAAGCGGAACAACATCTGGTGGATAGTGGCTTAACTTATACAATTGTTCGTCCTGGGGGATTAAAATCCGATTTGGCAACAGGCAACGCGGTATTAACCGAAAACCCCACGGTGTCAGGTATTATTCATCGCGCTGATGTGGCAAGTCTGGTATGCCAATGTTTGAATTCATCTAAAGCCAATAATAAAATTTTCTCAGCGATCGATCGAAATATGTTATTTCAAGCATTAGAGTTTGAATCATTCTCATTGTGAAAGTCAGTTTCGCTTAAAACTCTATCTAGAGTGATCTTTATCGGAACTGACTTGTTTTTTCTCTGTCCTAACATTACTGCCAAGCCCTTTCTGGGCGCAAACGACGATTGGCG